>JANPIH010000083.1:0-5162 GCA_031424895.1 Rhodospirillales bacterium | reverse complement strand
CGGAGATGCCAGGGACGGAGATAACCGGGACCTTGGCGCGGATCAGTTTCTCGATGTCCTTGAGGAAGGGACGCTCATCCGGGGCGCAGAGGCTGATGGCCATGCCGTCCTTGCCGGCGCGCGCGGTGCGGCCGATGCGGTGGACGTAGCTTTCCGGCACGTTCGGCAGGTCGTAGTTGACCACGTGCTTGACGCTTTCGACATCGATGCCGCGGGCGGCGATGTCGGTGGCGATCAGGACGCGGCATTCGCCGTTCTTGAACTGCTCCAGCGCGCGTTCGCGCTGGCCCTGGCTTTTGTTGCCGTGGATGGCGACCGCGGGCAGGCCGGCTTCGACCAGTTGCTTCACGATCTTGTCCGCACCGTGCTTGGTGCGGCTGAACACCAGGGTGCGGCCGTCGGCGGGGCCGCGCAACAGGGCGATCAGGGCGTGGCGCTTCTGGGCCTGGTCGGTGAAGATGACGGCCTGTTCGACGCGCTCGGCGGTGGTCGCGACCGGGGCGACGGCGACGTGGGCGGGGTTGTTCAGCATGTTGCCGGCGAGCTTGCCGATTTCGCCCGGCATGGTGGCCGAGAAGAACAGGGTTTGCCGGCGCGAGGGGATGGTGGCGACGATGCGCTTGATCGGCACGATGAAGCCGAGGTCGAGCATGTGGTCGGCTTCGTCCAGCACCAGGATTTCCACGTGGTCGAGGCGGACGGTGCGGTCCTGCATGTGGTCGAGCAGGCGGCCGGGGGTGGCGACGAGGACGTCGACGCCGCGTTCCATGGCGCGGACCTGCTTGCCCTTGGGCACGCCGCCGAACATGACGGTGACGCGGCAACCAATGTTGGCGCCATAGGCGCGGAAACTGTCGGCGATCTGGCTGGCGAGCTCCCGCGTCGGGGAGAGGACGAGGACGCGGCAGCCGCCGCGCGGCGGCTGGCGGCGCTCGGCGGCGAGGCGCTGGAGGATGGGCAGCGCGAAGGCGGCGGTTTTGCCGGTGCCGGTCTGGGCGATGCCCTGGACGTCGCGGCCGGCGAGCACGAGGGGGATGGCCTGGACCTGGATGGGGGTGGGCTCGGTGTAGCCTTCCGTGGAGAGGGCACGCAGCAGGGCGGGGTCGAGGCCGAGTTGTTCAAAGGTGGACATGTGTCAGCGAACTTTCAGGTCGGCCGCGTCCGCCCCGGGAATCCAGGGGAGGGTGGCAGCCGCAGGGAAGGGCGCACGTGCGAATGCAGGCGCGCGCGGCGGACGGGCCGCGAACCGGCGCAGAATGGGGAATGGAACGGGCTACCGAGTGGTGCGACGGCCTGCTTGCCCGCCAGAACACGTTCTGGAGTTACGGCAGTGGGGCCATCCCTTCGCGGTGGAAGGGAAACACAGGCTGGCAGCGCACGGATCAAACTCTAGGCGCGCGATCTGGGGTTTAGTTGTGCGGCGCAGCAAAGTCAAGGAGAAACGATCCTGGCCGTGCGGGCGGGCAGGTGACCCTGGCGCGTGACCCTGGCGCGTGACACTGGCCGCTGACCCTGGCGCGGGCCGCATGACCCGGGGCCGCTTGTCCGCTGATTGCGCGCGCATCGGAACAGGGAATCCGGATACGGGGCTTTGTTTACAGTGACCTGTTGATCCGCTACGTCCGTTCGAGGTCGGACGGACGTAGCGGGCAGGACACTGGGGTCGGCCCGCGCCTGTCCGACCATGTCCGACCATCTCCGGGGGCCCCCTATGCCGAACGCCAAGACCGTTCTCATCGACCGCCATCCCGGCCGCTCGAGCCAGACCATTGGCATGGCGCGCGTGCTTGGCACCGACCCCGACCTGATCCACGAGCCGTCGGTGGGCGTGGTCGGCACCAAGGGCGACAGCCAGTGCTACCTGGGTGTGATGTCCAAGGTGGATGCGATCCATGCGCGGCTGAAGGCGCGGATCGGCCAGGAGCCGGGGCAGCTTCGGCTGCGGCTGACCCAGCCGGAATACACCATCGCCACGTCGGACGGGATCCGCAACGGCACGCGCGAGATGCGGTATTCGTTGATCGGGCGGGAGGTGACGCATGATGCGTTGAGCGAGCACCTGTCGGCTTCGGGACTGGCCGGGACGATCGCGGTGGTGGCGTGCGACAAGCCGCCGGTGGGGGCGATGGCGGCGCTGCTGGAGCACAACCAGCCGGCGATCATCATGTCGGACGGGCCGATCCGGCCGGGGCTTGATCCGCAGACCGGCGAGGCGCTGGACATCATCAGCGCCTATCAGGTTGCCGGGCATCCGGACGCGGCGCATCGCCACCATATCGCCTGCCATGCCTGCCCGGGCATCGGCAGCTGCGGCGGGATGTTCACCTACAACACCATGCAGACCTTCATCGGCGTGGTCGGGCTGCAGCCGTTGCACATGGTGGCGACGCCGTCGGACGATCCGCGGCGGGTGCAGGACTATCCGGCCGAGCTGGTGGAGATGCTGGCGCGGATGATGGAGCGGGACCTGAAGCCGCGCGACATCGTGGTGCGCGATTCGCTGCGCAACGCGATGATCGTGGCGATGGCGATCGGCGGCTCCAGCAACGTGGTGCTGCACGCGCCGGAGATCGCGCGGGCGGCCGGATACGCCGATTTCTGGAAGGAGGTCATGACGCCGGAGGAGTTCAACCACCTCTCGCAGCACGTGGTGCCGGTGCTGACCGATGCGCGGCCCTATGGGCGGTATTCGATGATGGACATCGACCGGGTGGGCGGCGTGCAGGTGATCGTGCGCGAGCTGTTGCAGGCGGGGCTGCTGAACGGCGATGTGATGACCTGCACCGGCGAGACGCTGGCAGCACAGGTGGCGCGCCTGGCGCCGCCGCCGCCGGACGGGGTGGTGATCTATCCGGTGGAGCGGCCGTACAAGCCGACCGGCGGGCTGCGGGTGCTGGGCGGCAATCTCTCGCCCGACTTCTCGGCGATTCTGAAGCTGGCCGGCGTGGAGGGGGGGCTGGAAGGCAATGTGTTCCGCGGGCGGGCGCGGGTGTTCGAGAGCGAGCGGCAGCTGCTGACGGTGCTGGACGAGGCCCCGGAGTCGCTGCAGGACCGCGACATGATCATCGTGCGCTACGAAGGGCCGAGCGGTGCGCCGGGCATGCCGGAGATGCTGGACCCGACATCGCGCATCACGACGCTGTGCCGGGAGCGCGGGATCGTGGTGGGGCTGATGACCGATGCGCGGTTCTCCGGCGGGTCGGTCGGGCTGGTGATCGGCCATGTCGGGCCCGAGGCGGCGCTGGGCGGCCCGATCGCGCTGGTTGAGGATGGCGACGAGATCGTGGCCGACCTGGGAACGAACGAACTGAACTGCACCCCGCTTGCGGATGCGGCCACGCGGGTGCTGCGCCAGGCGGCGTGGGACAGGGCGGTGGCGGAGAACGGCGGGACCCATCCGAATTGCGGCGTGGCCGATACGCGCCTGCTGCACCGGGCGCGGCTGACGGCGGTGCCGGCGATCCGGGGCGGCGGGTTGCATCCGAACCGCGAGGTCTGGGTGCGGGCGCCGCGGGTGGCGGAGCGGTCGGGCTTTTTGCCGGGGAACCGGTTCCGGCCGGGGGCGGGCAAGGCGTTCTAGGTTGCTCACCGGCCGGATGGGTTCGTCCGGCCGGCTGTTTCTTCGCCGGGCGCGGGATGCGGGCCTGACGCGCTCAGCTTGACAGCTTGAGGGTGGCCACGCCGGCGACGATAAGCGCCACGCCGGCGATACGGCCGAAAGTGGCGGGGTCGGCGAAGAGGGCGATGCCGATGAGGAAGGTTCCGGCGGCGCCGATGCCGGTCCAGACGGCGTAGGCGGTGCCGATGGGGATGCTTCGCTGGGCGAGGTAGAGGAAGAGGCCGGAAAGGGTGATCGAGACGGCGGCGGCGGCGAAGCCGAGCAGGGCGCGGCCGGGGGCTTGGGCGACCTTGAGGCCGAGGGGCCAGCCGATTTCGAAGGCGCCGGCGATGAGGAGGTAGAGCCAGGCCATGGGGGGGACTCCGTTGCCAAGGGCGGCAGGGTGGGGATCAATGCGCAAAGCTGAAGGAGCATGTTCATGCGCATTGTCGATGTTCGCGAGATTACCCGGCCGATCGCCTCGCCGATCCGCAATGCGTATATCGACTTCTCGAAGATGACGAGCAGCCTGGTGGCGGTGGTGACCGACGTGGTTCGGGATGGGCGCCGGGTGGTGGGGTATGGGTTCAACTCCAATGGGCGGTATGGGCAGGGGGGGCTGATCCGGGAGCGGTTTCGCGATCGGGTGCTGGAGGCGCCGGCGGAGAGCCTGGTGAATGCGGCCGGGGACAATCTTGATCCGGATGCCGTGTGGGCGGCGCTGATGCGGAACGAGAAGCCGGGGGGGCATGGCGAGCGGTCGGTGGCGGTGGGGACCATCGACATGGCGGTTTGGGATGCGGTGGCGAAGATCGCGGGCAAGCCGCTGTTCCGGCTGTTGGCGGAGCGGCACGGGATCGAGGCGGACCCTCGGGTGTTCGTGTATGCGGCGGGGGGCTACTACTACCCGGGGAAAGAAGTTACGGCGCTGTGCGGGGAGATGCGGTCGTATCTCGACCGGGGCTACACCGTGGTGAAGATGAAGATCGGGGGGGATTCGATCGACGAGGATCGGGGGCGGATCGAGGCGGTGCTGCGGGAGTTGGATGGGCGGGCGCGGCTGGCGGTGGATGCGAATGGGCGGTTCGACCTGGAGACGGCGATTGCCTATGCGAAGATGATGCGGGGGTATGAGCTGTTCTGGTACGAGGAGGCGGGGGATCCGCTGGATTTTCTTCTTCAGGCCGCACTTGCCGAGTTCTATCCGGGGGCGATGGCAACCGGCGAGAACCTGTTCAGCCATCAGGATGCGCGGAACTTGCTGCGGTATGGCGGGATGCGCGCGGACCGGGATTTCCTGCAGTTCGATTGTGCGCTGAGCTACGGGTTGTGCGAGTTCCAGCGGACGCTTGCGGTGATCCGGGATGCGGGGTGGAGTTGGCGGCGGGTGGTTCCGCATGGGGGGCACCAGATGTCGCTGATGATCGCCGCCGGGTTGGGGCTGGGGGGGAATGAGAGCTATCCCGATCTGTTCCAGCCGTATGGCGGGTTTCCGGATGGGGTGCGGGTGGAGAGCGGGTTCGTGACGTTGCCGGAATTGCCAGGGATCGGGTTCGAGGGGAAG
>JANPIH010000082.1:0-6091 GCA_031424895.1 Rhodospirillales bacterium | reverse complement strand
CTTAACTTGTAGCTAGTACCCGAGCGCCAGCCCGTCCTTGCGCGGTTCGCTGCCGCCGACCAGCACGCCGCGCTTGCGGTCGATGAAGATCGCCTGGCCGCCACCGTGGGGGCCGCCCTCGATTACCTCGTGGCCGAGGCGGGACAGCTTGTCGATCATCGCCGGGGTGAAGCCGCGTTCGGCCTCGACCTTCCCGGCGTAGGGGAAGATGCGCGGCAGGTCGAACGCTTCCTGGATATCCAGGCCGTATTCCAGGAAGTTGGTGAGGAACCAGGAATGGCCCATCGGCTGGTAGTGGCCGCCCATGACGCCGTAGGGCATCACCGCCTCGCTGTCCTTCGTCACCATGCCCGGGATGATGGTGTGCATCGGGCGCTTGTTCGGCGCGATGGTGTTGGGGTGGCCGCGGTCGAAGCGGAAGCCAAAGCCGCGGTTCTGGAGCATGACGCCGGAGTTGTTGGCCAGGATGCCGGAGCCGAAGCCCTTGAACAGCGAGTTGATGAACGAGCAGGCGTTGCCGTCCTTGTCGACGACACAGAGATAGACCGTGTCAGCATGGACGGGCACGGCGGATTCACCGGCGGCCGGCAGGTGCGCCATGGCGCGGTCATCGCGGATCAGGCGCGCCTGGGCATCGAGATACTGGCGCGACAGCAGGTGGTCGACCGGCACGCTCACCTGGCTGGGGTCGGCGACGAAGGCGTCGCGGTCGCGATAAGCCAGGCGCGCCGCCTCGATATGGCGATGCACGCGCGTGGTGCCGAGCGGGCCGTCCGGCGCGGTGCCGAGCTTTTCCAGCATGCCGAGGAGCATGAGGGTGAGGATGCCCTGGCCGTTGGGCGGGCAAGCCCACACCTCGTATTCCTTCCAGCCGATCTTGATCGGCTCCACGAATTGCGCGGCGGTGCGGCCGTTGAAGAAATCCTCCTGGGTGTGCAGCCCGCCGCGGGCGCGCAGGGTGGCGACGATGTCGGCGGCGACGGCGCCTTCGTAGAAGCCCTTGGAGCCTTCCTTCGCAATCTTCTCCAGCGTGGCGGCCAACTGCGGCTGGAAGAACATGTCGCCGATCTTGGGTGCGGCGCCGCCGGGCAGGAAGTAGTCCGCACCGCCCTTCTTCAGCTTCTCCGCCGCCCCCGGCCAGTCGCGGCCGACCTTCGGGTGGATGGGGTGGCCGCTCTCGGCGTAGGTGATCGCCTGTTGCAGCAGCGTGTCCAGCCCGCGCGTGCCGAAGCGGGCGAGCAGGGTTTCCCACGCGGAGATGGCGCCCGGCACGGTGACGGAGTGGGGCGAGGTGTCCTCGATCTGGGTAATGCCCTGTTTCTCGTACCAGTCGACATTGGCCGCCGCCGGTGCGCGGCCGGAGCCGTTCAGGGCATAGACCTTCTTCTCGCCGGCCGGGGCATAGAGGCAGAAGCCGTCCCCGCCGATGCCGGTGCTGGCCGGCTCGATCACGCACTGCACCGCCACCGCGGCCACGGCGGCGTCGAGCGCGTTGCCGCCGGCCCGCAGCACATCGAGTGCGGCCAGCGTGGAGCCGGGCATCGACGTGGCGGCCATGCCGTGGCTGGAATAGACCGGGCTGCGGCCCGGGAAGTGGAAGTCACGCATGGGCGCCCCTGTTCCGCTGGAAAAATTCAGCTGCAACGGTCGCATTTGCGCGGCGCAATGGCAACCGGCGGCCCTGGATTGCGGGCGCGCCCCGCCCCTGGGATGATCGTGGCGAACGGCAATCACGGGCAGGCCATGGCGACGATCGCGGAATTCGACGCGTTGGACATTCGGGTGGGGACGATCGTGTCTGCGGAGCCGTTTCCGGAGGCGCGCAAGCCGGCGATCAAGCTGAAGATCGATTTCGGGCCCGAACTTGGGGTGAAGCAGTCCTCGGCGCAGATCACCAGATACTACCGGGTGGAGGAGCTGGTGGGGCGGCAGGTGCTGGCGGTGGTGAACTTTCCACCGCGGCAGATCGGCCGGTTCATGAGCGAGGTGCTGACGCTGGGGGTGCCGGATGCCGAGGGGGCGGTGGTGCTGGTGAAACCGGATTTCGCGGTGGGCGACGGAGGGCGGCTGTTCTGATGGCACAGCACTACTACACCGTGACTTGGGACCAGCTGCATCGCGATGCGCGGGCGCTGGCGTGGCGGCTGATCGGGAAGGGGCCGTTCCAGGGCGTGGTGGCGATCACGCGCGGCGGCCTCATCCCGGCGGCGATCGTGGCCCGCGAGCTGGAGCTGCGGGTGATCGAGAGCGTGTCGGTGCTGACCTACGACGAGGAGGCGAAGGGCGAGCCGGTCGTGGCGAAGCTGCCGACGGCGGCGGCGGATGGCGCGGGGTGGCTGGTGATCGATGACCTGGTGGATACCGGGGCGACGGCCCGGGTGGTGCGGGGGCTGCTGCCGCGGGCCCATTTCGCGACCGTTTATGCCAAGCCGGCAGGGCGCACGCTGGTCGACGATTTCGTGACCGAGGTGAGCCAGGACACATGGATCCTGTTTCCATGGGACACGGAGCCAGTGTTTTCCGTTCCGCTGGCCAGGCGCGCGCCGGGCGCCTGACACCAGTCCACGCAATGGCACACTGTTCCGGCCATTGCGTGGGTTGATATCACTCGCGTTTGCCTATTCTTTATGGCCCAACGGTGAAGCACTCCAGTATGCAGCGGGGTGGGCCTGAATGAATATTGGCCGCGGTGGGCGTATGGCGAAGGCCAACACTGTCGCCACGCTCCCGGACGGTGAATGCAATGGTGTAATTATAGATTCAATAGTGCACTGATGGCCAGATGCGTTGTCAGAAAATATTACACAACACGTTGAATACATTAGTATTATGGAATTAACATATTGAAATCAAATGGAGTCTAATCATGGCACAAAGGTTGCAATACCCACCTTTGCCTGTGCTGTGCCGGTGCTGCGGGGGACCGTGGACATGCGGTAGTACTGCCACAGGGCGAAAGTAGCGCAACGGAGGCTTCCATGCAGGGAACTTTACGCAGATCAGTCATCGCCGCCACGGTATTGGCGGCCGCGGGCATCGCCGTGCCGGCCGACACGCAGGCCGAAACCATCCAGCTGGGCTTCATCCTCGATGAGTCCGGCAGCATTTCGGCCAGCGAGTGGAACATCATCAAGGGTGGCCTGGCGACCGCAATCCAGAACCTCGTGCCGATCGGCGGGCTCAATACCTACGAGATCTCGGTGGTAAAGTTTGACGCCACCGCCGAGGTCGTGGTGGCGCCAACTCTTGTGAACAGCGGCGCGGCCAAAACAGCGGTGGTGAACGCCATCAACGCCGCGGTCCAGGGGGGCACCACGACCAACTACACCGCTGCATTCCAGACGATGCTCAACACCATCACCGGCTCGCCGAATTTCCAGGCGAGCGGGAAGCAGTACATCAACTTCGCCACCGACGGCGATCCCAACCCGAACTCAGCGGATGGCATCGCACCGCGCAATGCCATGATTGCAGCAGGCATCGACAACATCAGCATCGAAGGGATCGGGGTCAGCGCGGCCAACGCTCTATTCCTGCAGAACTCGATCTGCTATCCCGCCCCCTGCGACGCGACAGTGCCCTACAACTTCCCGGCACAGGGCTTCTACATCGGGGTTGCGAATGCCCAGGGCTATGCCGCGGCCATCGGCAACAAGATCGCGATCGTAACCGAGCAGGTTCCGGAGCCGGCCACCATGGCCGTGCTCGGCATCGGGCTGCTGGGTCTCGGAGCGGTCCGTCGCCTGCGGCGGTAGAACCCGCAGCCGGCCACGTTCGTCGGAAAGGCCGCCGGGTTGCACCGGCGGCCTTTCTTCATTTTCTTGTCCATACACGACCGCGATGTCGGAAATTCTTACACATATTGGAATACGTTAGCATGTATCCCACTCGTTCTGGTCATTTTGCGCAAGTTGGCCGTCGGTATTTTTTACATTCTTGAGGAATACCAACGGTCATATCGACGCCAAGCTACTGAATCAAATCCGCTAAGCCCAGTGGCACGGCGTTTGCTTATTAGTTTTCGCTCGCGACGGTCTGGCCGAGCGGCGCGGACGGGAATGCGAACAAGCATGACCCGCCCCTGCTGCCGGCCGGCGCCGGACGCTGGCGGACGAATTTTAGGCGGGACGAGAGCCGTCGGCGCAAGCCGGCGGCTCTCATTTTTTTCGCGGGATCAACGCGCGGGCAGCGCATTCATGAAGCGGCGCAGGGCGCCGTGCCATTTCGCGGCGTCGGTGCCGGAGGCGAGGTGGCCGTGTTCGCTGTCGATCTCGACATACTCGGCCGCCACGCCGGCGGCGGCGAGGTCGGCCATCACCCCCGGGGCGAGGCTGGGCGGGAACAGGGCGTCGGTGCGCGACAAAACGTAGAGCACGCGGGCCTTGATGCGGTTGAAATGGGGTGTGGCGTCCCAGCCCTGCAGCACGCGGCCGAGCACGAGAAGGGAATGGCCGTCGAAGGCGTCGGCCCAGGCTTCGGCACGGGCACGGATGGCAGCGTGGAGTGCCGCCTTCTCCGGATACTGCGGCGCCAGTTCCGCTTCCGCGCCGTAGCGGCGGAGGGTTTCCTCTCGAATGTCCGCCATCGTCGCGCGGATGCCGCCGGCCTCATAGTAGTGGCCGCCATTCCAGTTGGGGGCAGTGGCCATGCGGGCCTCCAGCGCATCGGGCCCGCGGTCGTCGGGACGGCGGGGTGCGGTCACGGCGGGAACCAGGCCATCCATGAAGTCAGGGAAGGTAATGCCCCACCCGAAGGCCTGGAAGCCGCCATAGGAGGGGCCGACCACGGCGGCGAGGTGCTTCACACCAAGCAGGTCGAGCAGGCGCTTCTGCGCGGTGACGATGTCCGTCAGCGTGATGGCGGGAAAGTCCGGCCCATACGCGCGGCCCGTCGCGGGGTTGAAGGTCATCGGCGCCGTGGAACCGTAGGCCGAGCCGATCATGTTGGAGCTGACGACGAAGAAGCGGTTGGTGTCGATGGCGCGCCCGGGGCCTACAAGGTCGGCCCAGGAGCCCTCGGATGACACGGCGCCGGTGGGGTGGGCGAACATGTGGCTGCTGGTATAGCCGTGGGTAAGCAGCACGGCGTTCTTCCCGCCCGGGGCCAGGCGGCCATAGGTGACGTAGGCGAGGCGAGCATTGGCAAGCACGCCGCCACGCTCGAGCGAAAGGTCGCCGATCTGGCCGAGGATGGTGCCAGGGAGGAGGAGGGTCTGGGTCATCGGCGGATGGTGGGTGTGGTGCGAAGGTAAGGCAAGGGACGGGCCGGCTTTGCTCCGCTTTCGGCGCTGGACATGAGGATCGGGGAACGGGTTCTGCAATGTCCCAGCGCCCGGAGTGGCCGACGCTTGCGGCCATTCCACGGGTTGGTAGCGCGCGCGGGCCTGTTCGTCCCCAGCGGCCTCGCCGCCCTGGAGCAGGTGGCCCGTCGGTGGTGATGCGGACCCGGCGAATCCCCCGAGGTAGCGCCGATCGGGCGACACGTTTGCGCCTGCGCCACGACGACACGCGAGCTTCACTGGAGGCGGCGTGAATCCCCACGACGCGCGCTGGGATGGCGCGTTCTCGAACCTCTGGAGCGCGACCAGCCGGGAGCCCGCGCCCGAGTGCCCAAAGCTGCGCGGGGCGGTGGCCGCCGATGTGATGGTGATCGAGGCGGGGTATGCCGGGCTGTCGACCGGCATCCACGTGGCCGATGCCGGCGCGCGGGTGGTGGTGCTGGAAGCGCAGGCGCCCGGGCATGGCGGCTCCGGCCGCAATGGCGGGCAGGTGATCCACGGCATCCGCCATTTTTGCCCCGATTGCGTGGCCGCCTTCGGGGCGGAGCGCAGGGGCCCGCTGCATGGCTCCGGGGCGCAGACGCAGGAGGCGGTATGGGGCTTCGTCGACCGCTTCGCCATCGCCTGCGACGATGTCCGCCCCGAATGGGTGCAGGCGGCGCACAATGCGGGGTCGCTGGCCCTCGGCCTGCGACGCGCGGCGGCCTGGCGGGAGCATGGCGTGCCGGTCGAAGCGCTGGACCGCGCCGGGATCGCGTAGCTGACCGGATCACCCGCGTATGTCGACGGATTCGTCGACCGGCGCGCCGGCGC
>JANPIH010000081.1:0-21877 GCA_031424895.1 Rhodospirillales bacterium | reverse complement strand
CCCGCAACGTCATCGCCGCTGCGCGCGCCTGGAACAAAAAAACAAGGTGACCGGCAGCACCTCCGGATCACGCCCATTTTGTTACGTTATCATAACAAAAAGCCAGAACATCAGGAAAGAACGTTCTTTTTTGAAAAAAAGAACCAAAAAACTCTTCCCCAATTAGGACGGGGAAAACACGGCGCCATGGATGAGAGTCTTTTTGCTTATTTTTCTTCAGAAAAAGAAGGCTTCCTTCCCTAATCCCCCCGCAAAGCAAATGCCGCCTTCGCCGCCGGCCGCGCCAGTGCCGCTGCGTACCAGTCCCGGATCGCCGGCTTGTCCAGCAGCGCCTCTGGGTTCATCCGCAGGTAGAACACGCAGCTCACCAGGTTCAAATCGGCCACCGTGAACCGCCCGCCCATCACGAACCCGTCTCCTTTCGCCAGCGCCCCCTCCAGCACCAGCAGCGGCGCCTCCACCTGATGCAACGCCGCCGCCTTCAGCCCCGGCACCCGGTCCGGCTCCGGCAGCATGAAGGTATGGAACATCGCCTGCGCCGCCGGCGGCTCCAGCTCGCCCACCGCCCAAACGGTCCACATCGCCGCCAGACTTTCCTCCTCCAGCCCCGAAGGGGCCAGCGCCCCGCCATGCTTGCGCGCAAGATGCAGATTGATCGCCAGCGACTCCCAAAGCACCAGCCCGTCATCGTCGACAAACGGCACATGCCCGTTCGGATTGATCGCCAGGAACTCGGGCTTGCGGCTCCCCTCCGCCCCCGGCGCCACCTCCACCAGCCGGTAGTCGAGCCCCAGTTCGTGCGCCATCCAAAGCGTCCGGATCGCCCGCGACCTCGGAATGCCATAGATCGTAAGGGCCATGTCTGCCTCCATCGAATTCGCCCCGAACCTACCGGCCCACCCTGCGCGAGACAATCAGCCGCAGATCGCCTCGCCCACCCGCACCCGCAGCCCGCCGATACCGCTCTCGAAATGCCGGCTCGGATGCACCCGGTTGGTCAGCAACGTCCACGCCCGCCCCCGCTCGCGATCGATCCACAGCCCGGTGCCGGTGAACCCGGTATGCCCGATCGTCCCCGCCGAACACCCGTCCCCGCCATGCCAGCCCGCCGTTGCCAACTGCCACCCCAGCCCGCGCCGCACCCCCTGCAACACATGCTGCTCCGCCCCCATCGCCGCCACGCTCGCCGGCGAGAGAACCCGCCCCTCCAGCATCTCTCGCACAAACTCCAGCAACGCCCCCGCCGTTCCGAACAACCCGGCATGCCCCGCCGCCCCGCCCATCGCGAAGGCATTCTCGTCATGCACCTCGCCCCGCATCACCCGCCCCCGCCAGCTGCACCGCTCGGTCGCCGCACATTCAGCGGCATCGGGCCGAAAACTGAACCCCGCCGGCACCGCCTGCTCCGCCAGCGCACGCCCCGTCAGCCGCTCGATCGCAATGCCCAGCAACAGGAAATTGATGTCCGAATATGCCGGCGGACCCTGCCGCCACTCCCGCTGCAGAATGAACGCCCGCAACGTCTGCGGATCCTTCCCGTAGGTGTACAGCGGCTCCACCGCCGGCAAATGCGTGGCATGCGAAAGACACTGCCGGAACGTCAACCGCCGCTCCGCCGCCCCGGCTACGTCGTATTGCCGCAGGTCGGGAATGGCCACCGTCAACGGATCGTCGAGCCCGATCCGCCCCTGCTCCACCAGAAGCAGGATCGCCGTCGTCGTAAACACCACCTTGGTCAGCGAGGCGAGATCGAACACCGTCCCCTCCCGCATCGCCACACGCTTCGGCTCCAGCACCGCCTGCCCCACGGCCCGCAGCGTAACCACCCCGTCCTCCAGCAACCCGAGCACCGCCCCTGGAATCCGCCCCGCAGCGACCGCGTCGTCAACGTGGGCGAAGGCAACCTCGAACCGCGTCATGCTTCCTCGTACAGATGGCAGGCGGCCTCGCGCACCCCGCCCGCACTCCGCCGCGCCACCAGCGCCGGCCGCTCCACCGCGCAGCGCGGCATGGCATGGCGGCAGCGGCCGTGGAAGGCGCAGCCGGGCGGCGGGTCGGTCGGGTCCGGCAGGTCGCCCTCCAGGATGATCCGCTCCCGCCGCGCCACCCCCGGCGGCTGCGGCACCGCCGACAGCAGCGCCTGGGTATAGGGATGCGCCGGATGCTCGAACACCGCCGCCGCCGGCCCGATCTCCACGATGCGGCCAAGATACATCACCGCGATCCGCTGGCTGACATGGCGCACAACGGAAAGGTCATGGCTGATGAACAGCATCGCCAACCCCATCCGGCGCTTCAGCTCGGCGATCAGGTTGATGATCTGCGACTGGATCGAGACATCCAGCGCCGAGACCGGCTCATCCGCCACCAGCAGCTTCGGCGACAGCGCCAGCGCCCGCGCGATCGCGATCCGCTGCCGCTGCCCGCCGCTAAACTCGTGCGCGTAGCGCCGCCCGCTATCCGGCGGCAAACCCACGAGATCAAGCAGTTCAGCGACGCGCTCCGCCACGCCGGGCAACCCATGAATGGTCAACGGCTCGCCGATCAGCGTCGCCACCCGATGCCGCGGATTGAGCGCCCCGAACGGATCCTGGAACACGATCTGCATGTCCCGCCGCCGCCGCCGCAACGCGGCCCGCGGCAGGCGCAGAATGTCCTCGCCCTCGAACAGCACCTGGCCCGCGGTTGGCTCCACCAACCGCAGCACCGCGCGGCCAAGGGTCGACTTGCCGCAGCCGGACTCGCCGACGATGCCTAGCACCTCGCCATGCGCGAGCATGAAGCTGGCATACTCCAGCGCCCGCAGCGTGCCGCCGCCTTGAGTGCGGTAATGCTGGGTCAGCCCGCGCACATCCAGAAGCGGCGTCATTCGGCCGGATTCCAGCACGCCGCCGGGTGCGGCGCGCCGGCCAGTTCCGGCCGCACGGCGCAGTCCGGCAAGGGCGCATCGCAGCGCGGAGCGAAGGCGCAGCCGATGCCCCGCGCACCCGGCGGCGGCACCTGTCCCGGGATGGCGGGAAGAAGTTCCCCCGGCGGATTGCGGGCCGGCATGGTGCGGACCAGGGCATGGGTGTAGCGGTGGCGCGGTGCCACGAATACCGCCTCGGCCGGGCCGGTCTCCACGATGCGCCCGGCATACATCACCGCCGCACGGTCGCAGAACTCGGCCACCACGCCCAGGTCGTGGGTGATCAGCAGGCACGCCATGTCAAGCTGGCGGCGCAGCCGGTCGATCAATGCGAGGATCTGGGCCTGCACCGTCACGTCAAGCGCCGTGGTCGGCTCGTCGGCTATCAGCAGCCGCGGCTCGCACGCCAGGGCAATCGCGATCATCACCCGCTGCCGCTGGCCGCCGGACATCTGGTGCGGATAGCGCGGCAGCTGCCGCCGGGGCGTCGGCAATCCCACGAGGTCAAGCAGCTCCGCGGCACGGCTGAGCGCGGCGGCGGGGGAAAGGCCGCGATGCAACCGCAGCACCTCGGCGATCTGCTCGCCGATGGTGAAAACCGGGTTCAGGCTGGTCATCGGCTCCTGGAAGATCATGCCGATGCGGCTGCCGCGCAGCCGGCGCATCGCCTCGCCGTCGAGCGCGCCGAGATCGGCGCCGTCGAAGCGGATGGTCCCTGCGGCATGGCGGATCGCCGGCGCCAGCAGCCGCATGACGGCCAATGCCGTGACCGACTTGCCGCAGCCGGATTCGCCGACCAGGGCCAGCATCTCCCCCGGTGCGACCGCGAAGGAGACATCCTCGACCAGCGCGGCACCCCCGGCGGTCAGGGTAAGGCCTTCGACCTGCAGGATCGGCGTGCTCATGCCGGCCAGAATTCGCCGCCGGGCATCGGATGCGGCACGCTGGTGGTGGCTGGCAGGCTGAGCGGCAGCCCGGCGCGGGAGCGGACGGCGAGGTAGGCGAAGCAGTGCGCTTCCAGGAAGTCGCCGTCCCATCCCACTGATTCCACGGCATCGACCGGCACGAGGAGCGCCTGGCGCAGCCCTTCCATGAAGGCGCGATTGTGCCGCCCGCCGCCGGTGACCAGCCAACGCCGCGGCAATCCGGGGACCAGGCCGGCGGCGGAGACGACGGAGGCGATGGTGAAGGCGGCCAGGGTGGCGGCGCCCGCGGCATCGTCGTTGATGCGGTCGATCGCCGCGGCCCAGGCGTGGAAGGCGTTGCGATCCAACGATTTCGGTGCGGGGCGGGCGAAATAGGGGTGGGACAGAAGCTGCGCCAGCAACGCCATGTCCGGCGCACCGGAGGCTGCCAAGGCGCCGTCACGGTCGAACGGCTCGCCCCGACGCCGCAGGAGAAAATCGTCGAGCAGGGCGGAGGCGGGGCCGGTGTCGAAGGCGATGACGGTCTCGCCGTCGAGATAGGTGACGTTGGCCACGCCACCGAGGTTGAGCACCATCAGCGGCTGGTCGAGGCCGGCGGCCAACGCCTTGTGGTACAGCGGCGCCAGCGGCGCGCCCTCGCCACCGGCGGCAACATCGGCGTGGCGGAAGCGGTTGACGACATCGATGCCCAGCGTGGCGGCGATCCGGCGACCATCGGCGAGTTGGCGGGTGAAGCGGACCTCGGGCTTGTGAAAGATGGTTTGGCCATGAACGCCCACGAGATCGACCGCGTCGGCGGGCATGGCGAGGTCGTCGAGGAACGACAGTACGGCGCCGGCATGGGCGTCGCTGACCTCGGCTTCCAGTTCCGCCATCGGGTCATGCTCGGCGCGGGCGGGGTCGGCCAGGACAGCGAGCAGGCGGGCGCGCAGGGCGGGCGCATAGGGGTAGGCGCGACCGGGGCCAGCCTCCACCGTGTCGCGCCCGTCGGTGCGCAGGATGGCAACGTCGATCGCGTCCATGGAAGTGCCGCTCATCACGCCGATCACGGTGGTCAACGCCATGCACGCACCCGAATCCTTGTCATGGCCGGTATAGGGCCATAGCTTCCGCGGGAACAGGAAGCCCCGCATCGCGGCGGCGCAGGAGGCTCTCATGGCACGGATATCGTTTCGCTCGATGTTGCTCGCTGGCGTGCTTGCCGTTGCCGGGCCCCTTGGCGTTGCGTCCGCGCAGGTGCTGGAGGTGGCGGTGGACGCCTCCCCGGTCGGGCTCGATCCGCATCGGGCGACGGCGTTCTCGACCTTCCAGATGATCAACGGGACGATCTACGAAGGCCTGACCGCCATCGACAAGGATTTGCGGGTGACGCCGGGGGTGGCGGAATCCTGGACCGTGTCGGCTGATGGGAAAGCCTATACGTTCAAGCTGCGCAACGGCATGACCTTCCATGACGGCAGCAAGGTGGAGGCGGCCGATGTGGTCGCCACCATCAACCGGGTGCTGAGCAAGGAGATCGCCTCGCCGCTGGCGTCCCGGCTGGCGGCCCTCGATCGTGCCGAGGCGGTGAATGCGGGCACGGTGGTGCTGCACCTGAAGGAGCCGGCGGCCCCGCTGCTGGTGTCGATCGCCACCATCGCCATCGTTCCGCGCAGCATGGAGATGGAGAAGGACGCTTTGCAGCGCGCGCCGATCGGCACCGGGCCGTTCAAATTCAAGGAATGGCAGGCCAACGGGTTCGTGGCGCTGGAAAGGCACGCCGGATACTGGCGGGCCGGGGCGCCGAAGCTTGACGGCATCAAGTTCAACATCGTGCCCGAATCCGCCACGCGGCAGGTGGGGTTGGCGAGCGGGCAGTATGCGATGCTGCCGAACATCGATGCGGCGACGGCGATGCAGCTCAAGGGCCGGCCGGGGGTAAAGCTCGCCGAGACGCTGGAGCTGGCCTATTCGTTCGTCGGCGTAAACACCTCCCGCCCGCCCTTTGACGACGCGCGGGTGCGCCAGGCGGTGAATTATGCGCTGGACCGCCAGCAGATCATCGCCGCCGCGCTGTTCGGGGCCGGGGTGCCGGGCGGGCCGCTGTCGCCGGCGCTGAAGGACTGGGCGATGCCGGTGTCGGAGTTCGCCTGCTACAAGCATGATCCGGCGAAGGCGCAGGCGCTGCTGAAGGAGGCGGGGCATGCGGGGCCGGTGGCGATCACCATCAACGTGCTGCCGCGCCAGGACATCCGCGACATGGCGCAGGTGGTGCAGGCGCAGCTGAACAAGGCCGGCTTCCGCGTGGAGCTGAAGAACCAGGAGCTGGGGCAGTTCATCCAGGACTGGCGCAACGGCAACTTCGACATGTTCGCCAGCACCAACGCCGGCAGCCCAGACCCGGACGACTATTTCTTCCGGACGTTCCGCACCGGCGGCTCGACCAACGTGTTCAAGTATTCCAACGCCGAGCTGGATGGGCTGCTGGATGGGGCGCGGACGATGCAGGATGCAGGGCAGCGCAAGGCGGCGTATGCGAAGGCGCAGGGCATCCTGGCCTGCGATGGGCCGGTGATGCACGTCGCCTATGGGCAGCTATTCACGGCGATGCGGGCGAACGTGAACGGGTTCGAGATCATCGCCAACCGGTCGCTTTCGATGTTGGCCGATACCACGTCGCGCTGATCGAGACGGCGGATGGCACTTCGCTTATCCGCCCTCCAGCGCCTGCTGCTGGCGCGCCTGTTGGACCTGGCGGTGGTGCTGGTCGCGGTGTCGATGATCGTGTTCGCGATGATCCGGCTGATCCCCGGCGATGCGGTGGCGATCATGCTCGGTGCGAATACCGAGGTGACGCCGGACCGGATCGCGGCGTTGCGGGCGCAGATCGGGCTCGATCGGCCGATCCACGAACAGTATCTCGGCTGGATCGCCAAGGTGTTGCGCGGCGATCTTGGCACGTCGCTGTGGACCGGGCGGCCGGTAATCGACGAGATCGCGGTGCATGTGTGGCCCACGGTGCAGCTGACGGTGCTGGCGCTGGTGCTCGGCGCCGGGCTGGCGGTGCCGGCGGGGTGCCTGATGGCGCGGCTGCGCGGGGGCGGAGCGGATGCGGCGATGCGGATCGTGACGGTGGCAGGGTTGACGATCCCGTCGTTCTGGCTGGGAATCGTGATGATCCTGGCGCTGGCGATGGTGGCGCCTTCGTTGCAGTTGCTCGGGTATGTGCCGTTCAGCGTTGATTCCGTTGGGAACGTGACGCGGCTGGCGCTGCCGGCGTTCGCGCTGGGGTTGCCGATCCTGGCCAATCTGTCGCGGCTGGTGCGCTCGGCGATGCTTGACGCCTTGGGGCAGGACTACATCCGCACGGCGCGGGCCAAGGGGGTGCCGGAGCGCGGGGTGGTGTATCGGCACGCGCTGCGCAACGCATTGATTCCGTTCGTGACGTCCGTCGGGATCATGACCGGGTATCTGCTGGGGGGGGCGATCGTCGTGGAACAGGTGTTCGCCATTCCGGGGCTGGGGCGGCTGATCCTGGGGGCGATCGCCGAGCGCAACTATCCGTTGCTGCAGGCAACCATCCTGATGGTGACGCTCGGGTTCGTGGTGGTGAACTTCCTGGTCGACCTGCTGTACCTGGCGATCGATCCGCGGGTGCGGGCCTGATGCGGTTGTTGTGGTTTGCGGTGGCACTGGTGGTGGTGCAGGGATTGGTGGCGGGGTTCGCCGGGTTCGTGGCGCCGTACGATCCGGTGGGGCAGGACATCATGGCGCGGATGCAGGGCCCGTCGGCGGCGCATTGGCTGGGGACGGACCAGTTCGGGCGGGACGTGCTGAGCCGGATCATCCATGGCAGCCGGACCTCGCTGTTCGTCTCGGCGCTGGCGGTGGGGGTTGCGCTGGCGCTGGGCGGGACGCTGGGGCTGGTGGCGGCGTTCTACCGGGGGTGGACGGACCGGCTGGTGATGCGGGCGATGGATGTGCTGTTCGCGTTTCCGGTGATGCTGCTGGCAATCGGCGTCGTGGCGGTGCTGGGGCCGCGGCAGGAGACGGCGGCGGTGGCGATTGCAGTGGTTTACACGCCTATCTTCGCACGGCTGCTGCGTGGGCCGGCGCTGGTGGTGTGCGAGAGCGACTATGTGACCGGGGCGCGGGCGGCGGGTGCTGGGGACGGGCGGATCATCTTCCTGCACGTTTTGCCGAACCTGGCCAGCGTGGTGCTGGTGCAGACCTCGCTCCTGCTGTCCGCCGCGATCCTGGTGGAGGCATCGCTGTCGTTCCTGGGGCTGGGGACGCAGCCGCCGACGCCGTCGCTGGGGCTGATGCTGGCCGAGGGGCGCAACTTCCTGATGCTGGCGCCGTGGCCGGCGGTGTTCTCCGGGATGGCGATCCTGCTGTTGGCGTTCGGGCTCAACCTGCTGGGTGACGCATTGCGCGATACGCTCGACCCGCGGCTGCGCGGGCAGCCGTGATCGTGCGGGCGGCGGGGGCCAACGATGTGGCCGGCGCAGCGGAGGTGGCGAGTGCGTCGTATCGGGAGGCGTTCGCGCCGATCCTGGATTCGGCGGAGTTTGCGCGGAGGACGCCGGAGTCGTTCGTGCCGCGCTTCGCCGACAGCCTGGCGGGGTTGCGCGTGGCGGATTCCGGCGGGCGGATCGTGGGGTTTTCGCTGGTGACCGGGACGCACCTGGACATGCTGTTCGTCGACCCGGCGGCGCAGGGGAGCGGGGCGGGGCGGGCGTTGCTGGCCGAGGCGGTGGCGCGCGGGGCGTGCAGCCTGGAGTGTTTCCGGGCGAACGAACCGGCGCGGCGTTTCTACGAGCGGGCGGGATGGGTGGTGACACGGGGATACAGCCGCCCCTTTGCGGGGCGGGTGCATCGGTTCGTGTTCTATGAACGCAACGCCAATCGGGACGGCTAGCTCAGCCCTTGGCGGGGCTGCGCGCCAGCGAGCGGATGGCAGGGCGTGGCTTGCCGGAGGCCTGGCCGATTTCCTGATCCTGCGCCTCGATGATCGGCAGGGCGGCGTCGTCGCCGTCGAGCCCGGTCAGAGCGGTGGCGGGGACGCGGCGGTTGGAGCTGCGGGTGCCGTCGACATAGGTGACGTCGAAGGCGACGAAGCTGGTCTCGATGCGGCGCCTAGGGGGTGCCATCGGCGGGCTCGCTCGGCTCGCGCGGGGCCTCATCTTCTTGCGGGGCATACTGGGCGTTGCGGCGGCGGGTGAGTTCCGCCTCCTGCTCGCGCAGCTTGGCTTCTTTCTTGGCCTGCTTGGCGCGATCGCGCTCGGCACGCTGCTGGTTGTAGTTGACCTTGAATGCCATGGCCTCTCTGCTTGTCGGGGTGGGGCCTGTGGGATTACGGCCTGCCGGTGTGAGCCGCGACGGTGATATGGTCACGTGTCCGGCGGGCCCTGACGCGCCTAGCCGCGGCGCATCTGGCTCTCGCTGGCCACGCGTTCATGTTGGTCGCGGGCGTGCTTCAGGCGGTACTGATAGTCTCCGCCTTGCCAGGGCATCAGCCGCGCGATGGTGTAGACGCCGGCGGGCGACTGGGGGTCGGAGCGACCGGGGGTAAGCTCCACCCGGTCGCCGACGGCAAATCTGCGGGGGGGCGGGGGCATGGCCCGCGCCCGCTCAGCTCGCCTTGAGGTTGACCGCGGAGATCTTGCCCTGCTGGCCGCGCTCGAGGTCGTAACCGACCTTCTGCCCTTCCTTCAGGGTAATGCCCGCACGCTCGACCGCCGAGATGTGCACGAACACATCCTTGGAGCCGTCGTCAGGCTGAATGAACCCGTATCCCTTGGTGGTGTTGAACCACTTCACCGTACCAGTCGCCATCGCATGTCTCCTTGACCGGCGCCCCACCTTCAAAGCGGGCCGGAATTGATTTTCGAAGCAGGGGGAGAACCAGTGCGAAGACGCGGCTTGCGGAGACGTTCAGACCCAGGACGAAAAGCGCCAGGACCGGCTATATGGGCCAGACGGGCAGGAAAGGGTAGCCCCTGCCGGTAAAAATCTTCGCCATCCGGGCTCGCAAAGGCGTGACATGGCCGTGTGCGGCGCAGAAATGGCGAACGTAACATGCGGGCGTATGGTGTGGACGGGACTCAGTATTAAGGTGTTGCGCGGCC
Source organism: Rhodospirillales bacterium (assembly GCA_031424895.1). Lineage (GTDB taxonomy): Bacteria > Pseudomonadota > Alphaproteobacteria > Acetobacterales > Acetobacteraceae > CAMDGX01. The sequence continues at coordinate 11,933 of JANPIH010000081.1, read as the reverse complement.
AAGCCAATGCTGGGATCGATTCCGGCTCGGCGGTGCTTCGGCTTTCAGCGGACTGGGGGCTGACGGACGAACAGGCGCGGGAACGCGGGTGGTGTTGCGGCCTTGTCCGAATTGTGGCGCAACGTCGGCGAAGGCACAGCATGACCGGAGCAGAAACATGATCGCGGTCGACTGGGGCACCAGCAACCTGCGCGCCTATCGGATGGACGCAGCCGCGCGGGTGGTGGACCACGTGGCCTTGGCGAGCGGCATCACGCGGGTTGCCGCCGGGTGCTTCCCCGAGGCGCTCATGGCGGCTGTGGGCGACTGGCTGCGCGACGGCGAACGGCGGGTGCTGATGTGCGGCATGGTCGGCAGCCGACAGGGTTGGGTGGAGGCGCCCTACCTTCCCTGCCCCGCCAGCCCGGCTTCGATCGCGGGCGGGCTGATGGAGGTGCCGTTCACGGCGCATCCGGGCGTGCAGGTGTTGCTGGTGCCAGGCTTGTCGAGCCGCGATGCCGCGGGCGTGCCGGAGGTGATGCGCGGCGAGGAGACCAAGCTGGTTGGGCTGGTTGGTTTGATCGACGGCGACGGGCTGGTGTGCATGCCCGGCAGCCACACCAAGTGGGCGCGGCTGGAGGGCGGGCGGATCGCGGGGTTCGCGACGTATTTCACCGGCGAGGCCTTTGCCGCGCTGCGCGACGGCACGATCCTGGGGCGGATGATGCGCCGGGAAGGGCCGATCGATCCGGAGGGGTTCCGGCGCGGCGTGGCGCGGTCCGGCGATGCCGGGCACCTGCTGCACCATCTGTTCGGGGTGCGGGCGCTGGCGCTGTTCGGCGAGCTGGACGAGGCGGCGGGGGCGGGGTTCCTCTCCGGGCTGTTGATCGGGCACGAGGTGCGCGCGGCGATGGTCGATGCGGCGGCGGTGCGCCTGGTTGGCGATGCGACGCTGGTGGAGCTGTACGCGACGGCGATCGGGCAATGTGGCGGGCGGGCGGTGGTGGTTGATACCGATGCCGCCCTGGCGGGGCTGACGCTGATCGGGGAGCAGGCGGGATGGCGCTGATGGACATGAACCTGACGGACTGGTTGGCGCGTTGCGACCTGGTGGCGATCCTGCGCGGGGTGCGGCCGGAGGAGGTGGTGGCGATCGGCGAGGCGCTGGAGGGCGAGGGGATCGCCATCGTGGAGGTGCCGCTGAATTCGCCCGAGCCGATCGAGAGCATCCGCCGGTTGGCGGCGCGCTTCGGCGACCGGCTGCTGATCGGGGCGGGCACGGTGATGACGCCCGCACAGGTGGTGACGGTGGCCGGCGCCGGCGGACGGCTGGTGGTGACGCCGCATGCCGCCGAGCCGGTGGTGCGCGCGGCCAAGTCGCACGGGATGCTGGCGGTGCCGGGCTTCTTCACGCCGAGCGAGGCCTTCGCGATGTTGGCCGCCCGGGCTGACGGGCTGAAACTGTTCCCGGCCGAGGCGGCGAGCCCCTCGGTGCTGAAGGCGATGCGCGCCGTTCTGCCGACCGGGACCGCGGTGCTGCCGGTGGGCGGCATCGATGCGGGCAACATCCCGGCCTGGCGGGCGGCCGGGGCGGCGGGGTTCGGGATCGGGTCGTCGATCTACAAGCCTGGCGACACGCCCGCGGTGGTGGCGGCCAAGGCGCGGGCGTTGCGCGCAACCTGAGGCCAAGCTTGCGCGGCGGGAGTTCCTGAGGCACCCCGGGGGACAGCCGCGGAGGAGCGCCGATGCCCGTCAATCTCGCCGACAGCCCGATCTTCGGGACGCTGTATGGGTCGGACGCCATGCGTGCCGTGTTCGATGACTTGGCGTTCTGCCAGCGCATGCTGGACGTGGAGGCCGGGCTGGCGCGGGTGCAGGCGCGGCTGGGGATCATCCCGGCGGACGCGGCGGCAGCGATCACGGCGGCGGCGCGGGTGGAGAACCTGGACATCGCGACGATGGCGGCCAGCGTCGCCAATGTTGGCTATCCCGTGGTGGGGCTGGTCGCCGGGCTGTCGGCGGCGGCGGGTGCGCATGGCGGCTGGACACATTGGGGGGCGACGACCCAGGACATCATGGATTCGGCCACCGTCCTGCAGGTGCGCGATGGGCTGGCGCTGGTGCGCAGCGACCTGGTGGCACTGGTGGCGGCGCTGGCGCGGCAGGCAGTGGCGCATCGCGATACGCTGATGGCGGGGCGGACGCATCTGCAGCACGCGCTGCCGGTGACGTTCGGGTTGAAGCTGGCGACGTGGCTCGCGCCGCTGGTGTCGCATGTGGAGCGGCTGGACCAGCTGTCGGCCAGGGCCTGCGTGGTGCAGTTCGGGGGCGCGGCGGGAACGCTGGCCTCGCTGGGGGCGCAGGGGGTGGCGGTGATGGAGGGGCTGGCGGGCGAGCTGGGGCTCGGGGTGCCGGACGCGCCGTGGCATGTCGGGCGGGACGGGCTGGCGGAGGCGGTGTCGTTCCTCGGGCTGTTGTGCGGCAGCCTGGCCAAGATCGCGACCGACGTGATCCTGTTGGCGCAGAACGAGGTGGCGGAGATGACGGAGCCCTATGTACAGGGGCGCGGCCAGAGCTCGACGATGCCGCAGAAGCGCAACCCGATCGCCAGCGAGTATATCCTGGCGAGCGCGCGCGGCGTGCAGGCGCTGGTGCCGCTGATGCAGGGGGCGATGGCGCAGGACCACGAGCGGGCGACCGGACCGTGGCAGGCGGAGCCGCTGGCGATCGGGCAGGCCTTCGTGTTGACGCATGGCGCGTTGGGGCATGCGCGGACGATCGCCGAGGGGATGGTGGTGGACGTGGCGCGGATGCGGGCCAACCTCGACCTGACCGGCGGGCTGATCGTGGCCGAGGCGGTGATGATGGGGCTGGCGCCGGTGCTGGGGCGGGAGGCGGCGCACCACGTGGTGAAGCATGCCTGCGACCTCGCCTTGGCCGAAGGGGTCGGGCTGGCCGAGGCGCTGGGGCGCGACTCGGCGGTGGCAGCGCGGCTCGATGCGGCGGCGATTGGGCGGCTGGTTGACCCGGCGGGGTATCTGGGCAGCGCGGGGGCCTTCGTCGATCGGGTTGTTGCGCGGGCGGGCCGGACCTGCGGACATTAAAGTTCGCGCCCGTTGCTGTAGGCGAAGCAATGCGTTGCCTCACAGTGAGCGATATGCCTAGAATTGCGACAGCAGGGTTACCCAGCGATGCGGTCACCATGTTGAATCATGTAACCAGCAGCCGGCTGAAGTCGGCGCAAGAGTGGGAGGCTGAGAATCCTGATGACGAGGAACATTCTGTCAAAGAGCGCGGCAACGCGCCGCAAGGTGTTGAAGTTTGGTGCTGCGGCTTCGGTCCTGCCCTGGGTTCACGTGCGCGGTGCCGCCGCGGCCGGCAAGCTGGAAGTGTTCCTGTGGGACCACTGGGTTCCCGCGACCAATGTCGTGGCGCGCCAGCAGGTGGCGGCCTGGGCCGAGAAGAACAAGGTCGAGGTGAAGCTCGACTTCATTACCTCGCAGGGCCAGCAGACCTTGCTGACGGTGAACGCCCAGGCGCAGGCGCGACGCGGCCACGACGTGATCACGCTGGGCAACTGGCTGGTGCAGGACCACGCCGACAAGCTCGAAGTGGTGGACGACGTGATGCGCACCGTGGAAGGTTACGCGGGCAAGGCCAACGAGGTGGCGAACTACCTCGGCAAGTCCAAGGGCCGCTGGGCGGCGATGCCTTCGACCTGGGGCACGCAGAACAAGGGGCCGGCCGGGCGCATCTCGCTGTTCAAGGAATACGGCGTCGACCTGCTGAAGATGTATCCGACGTCGGCAGGCGAGACCGCCGAGTCCAAGGCGTGGACGATGGACGAGCACCTGAGGGTGGCCGAGGCCGCGTTCAAGGCGGGCAAGCCGTTCGGCATCGGGCTGGGCACAACGGCGGACAGCGTGGACACGGCGGGCGCGATCTTCGCCTCCTTCGGGGCCGAGCTGGTCGACGCCGCGGGCAAGATCCAGATCCGCTCTGCGGCGGTGCGCCAGGCGCTGGAATACTGCCAGAAGCTGGTGCGCTGGCTGCCGACCGACGCGCAAAGCTGGGACGATGCCTCCAACAACCGCTCGCTGATCTCGGGCAGCGGCTCGATGATCTGGAACCCTCCCTCGGCCTGGGCCGTGGCGACACGCGATGCGCCGGCGGTGGCGCAGGACGTGTGGCACTTCCCGCCGCCGGCTGGGCCGCGCGGTCGGTTCATGCCGCACAACATCAACTTCTTCGGCATCTGGCAGTTCTCGCCGAACAAGAGCGCGGCGAAGGAGTTCATGGTGGACTTCATGCAGCCGGCCTATGTGGACGCGCGTTGCATTGCTTCCCTGGGCTACGACCTGCCGCCGTACGAGAAGCTCTCGGAGTCGAAGGCGTGGGATACGATCGGGCCGCCGGTGGGCAGCGTTTATAACTACCCGATCCGGCCTTGGCACAACACCAAGACTCACGTGGCCCATGCGCCGGCGCCTCCGGAGATCGCGGTGCAGATCTACAACCGCGGCACGCTGCCGACCATGCTGGCCAAGCTGAAGGCCGGCGAGTCGATCGACCAGGTGATCACCTGGGGCAATCGGGAGCTGGAAGGCTTCATTTGACGTGAACAAATCGGCAGCTGGCGTGGGGTATCTCACGTCAGCTGCCGGACTTGACGGATTGCGCGCGATCCATCGACGTGCGAAAGTTTCGAGCAATAAGAGTCAGTAGTTGCAGATTCGCGCAGCTTCGAATCGGCGGATAGCCGAATGGCACAGGGAGGCTTGACAGGGTGACCAAGAGCATTCTCTCGACGCGGCAGGCAACGCGCCGCAAGGTCCTGAAGTTCGGTGCGGCTGCCTCGGCCTTGCCATGGGTGCATATCCGCACCGCGGGTGCCGCCGGCACGGTTTCGATTTTTTTCTGGGACCATTGGGTTCCAGCAGGGAATGTCGAAATCCGCAAGCAGGTCGCCGCCTTTACCGCGATGACCAAGACTGAGGTGAAGGCCGACTTCATCACCTCGCAGGGCAACCAGACACTGCTGACGATCAATGCCCAGGCACAGGCCCGCCGTGGCCACGATATCATCACTATCAGCAACTGGAACGTCCAGGACCACGCCGACAAGCTTGAGAACGTCGATGAAGTGGTTGGCCGCTTGGTCGCCAAGAATGGCGACGCCAACGCGGTGGCCACCTATCTCGGCAAGAGCAAAGGCAATTGGATCGCCGTGCCGTCGAGCTGGGGCACCCAGAACAAGGGCCCGGTAGCGCGCATCTCCATGTTCAAGGAGTTCGCCGGCATCGACGTGCAGAAGATGTATCCCGGCGTAGGCGGCAAGGTCGACGACAGTGCTTGGACCATGGACGCGTTGCTGAAGGCTGCCGAAGCTTGCCACAAGGCCGGCAAACCGTTCGGCATCGGGCTCGGCACCACTGCGGATAACGTTGATACCGCTGGGTCACTATTTGCCTCGTTCGGCGCTGAGCTGATCGACAAGGATGGCAAGATTCAAATTAAGTCTGCGGCCGTGCGGCAGGCGCTTGAATACTGCCAGAAGCTGGTAAAATTTCTGCCGACCGATGCGCAAAGCTGGGACGATGCATCCAACAACCGCGCACTGATCTCTGGCAATGCGTCGTTGATCTACAATCCGCCGTCGGCCTGGGCGGTGGCGACGCGCGATGCGCCGGCCGTGGCGCAGGACTGCTGGCATTTCCCAGTGCCAGCCGGCCCGAAAGGGCGTTTCGTTCCGCACAGCATGAATTTCTGGGCGATCTGGCAATTCGCACAGAACAAGAGCGCCGCCAAGGATTTGATCGAGTTTCTGATGCAGCCCGAGAACGTCGACGCGCGCAGCACCGCGGTGATGGGCTTCGATCTGCCGCCATTCGCGAAGATGGCTGAGTCGCCGGTGTGGGACAAGATCGGCCCGCCGGTAGGCTCCGTCTACAATTACCCGATGCGCAAGGAACACAACGCGGTTTCGCACCTGGCCCACATGCCCGCTCCGCCGGAAATCGCGGTCCAGATCTATTCCCGCGGCACGCTGCCGACGATGCTGGCCAAGCTCAAGGCCGGCGAGTCGATCGATCAAGTGATCACTTGGGGCCAGCGCGAACTCGAAGGCTTTATCTGACGCACCAGCATCCGGCCGGTGGTGGGGGCAATCCCCGCGCCGGCCGAAACCACGTTTCTTCAGCTCGATATCGCCCTGACGGGCAAGATCGGCGAAGCCCTCACTCCCGAAGGAGTGCCTGAATGGCAGACGGTAGCACGATGATTGCGGGCGGCAGTGTGGCGATGTCACCCGCGCCGCGGCAGGGCGCGAGCCTCAAGAAGCTCGCGCGTCGCCGATCGATGGCGGCACTCGCGCTGTGTGCGCCGCTGATCTTGCTGATCGTCTGCCTGAAGGTCTATCCGACCTTCTATGCCGTGTACCTGAGCATGCTCGACCGGCGAATGAACAACTTCGTCGGGCTGGACAACTTCGCCTTCATGTTGAGCCGGCCGAGCTTCCAGCTGGTGATTTTCCAGTCGGTTCTGTTTGCGGTGACGGCGGTGATCCTCAAGGCGTTCCTGGGCTTCATCCTGGCGCACCTGATGCACAACATCCGCGGCCGGCACGAGCGCGCTTGGCGAGGCCTGCTGCTGGTGCCGTGGGTGATTCCGCTGTCGCTGTCGACGCTGACATGGTGGTGGCTGTTCGACCCCTCCTATTCCGCGTTCAACTGGACGCTGAACTTGATGGGCTTCGACAATATTGCCTTTTTGGGCAGCGTCTGGAACGCGCGTTTCTCGGTGATCGCAGTGAACGTTTGGTTCGGCGCGCCGTTCTTCATGATCATGTATTTGGCGGCGCTGAAATCGGTACCGGATCAGCTGTACGAAGCGGCGGCGATCGACGGAGCGAACGCGGCGCAGAAGCTGTTCTTCATCACCCTGCCGATGATGCGCAACATCATCCTTATTACGGTGCTGTACAGCCTGATCGTGACCTTCGCCGACTTCGACATCGTGCGCATCCTGACCAACGGCGGGCCGCAGGACGGCACGCACCTGTTCGCCACCTACGCGTTCACCGTGGGCATCCAGTCGGGCAACATCCCGCGCGGCGCCTCGGTCAGCTTGTTCATGTTCCCAATCCTGGCCACGCTCGCTTTCTTCGTGCTGCGCGACGTGATGAAGCGCAACAAGGATATGACGTGATGAGCGCTTCGACCACCGCGAACAACCTGCCGCGCCCGAAGTCGAAGGCCGGCAGCATGGAGCGGCAGCGCCGCCTGGCGCTGTGGGTCAGCTATATCGCGCTGACCATCTTTGTCATCATCTTCCTGGTGCCGCCGTTCTACATGATCATCACCAGCCTGAAGACATCGGCCGAGATCTCGGCCCAGGCGGGCAACCCCTGGATCGTGAAGGACCCGACCCTTTCGAACTATTGGGAGCTGATGACCAACGCCGCCTTCCAGCGGTATTTCATCAACTCGGTCTGGGTCACTGCGATCACCGTGACGATCAGCATGACAATCGCCATCCTGGCCGCCTTCAGCCTGTCGCGCATGGGGTTCAAGGGCAGCCAGGTGCTGTCGACCGGCGTTTTCCTGACCTACCTGGTGCCGCCGTCGCTGCTGTTCATCCCGCTGTTCCAGATCATGGGGTGGATGGGGCTGATCAACTCGACCTGGGCGCTGGTGGTGCTGTTCCCGACGCTGGCGGTGCCGTTCTGCACCTGGATAATGATCGGCTACTTCAGCTCGATCCCGAAGGAGCTTGACGAGGCAGCGCTGATCGACGGGGCAAGCTATCCGCAGATCCTGGTGAAGATCTTCATTCCGGTGGCGATGCCGGGGATCATCGCGGCGATGATCTTTGCCTTCACCGTGTCCTGGGGGGCCTTCCTGTATCCGCTCGCCTATCTCTACAGCGCCGACCAGGCGACGCTGACCGTTGGCATCGTGCGTGAACTGATCAAGGGCGACGTGTTCGCCTGGGGCTTGATCATGGCGGCGTGCGCCATGGCCGCCGCGCCGCCGATCATCATCTACACCTTCCTGATGGACTACTACATCGCCGGGCTGACGGCCGGCGCCACCAAGGGCTGACCGCGCACCGCGGGTTTGGACCATAGGATAGCCGCGCGGTGCTGCGGCTCAACGAGGAGAAGTGACTGCAATGGCGAACGTGTCGATCCGCAAGGTGGTGAAGGCCTACGAGGGCGACGTGCAGGCGGTGAAGGGCATCGACCTGGAGATCATCGACCACGAGTTCGTGGTGCTGGTGGGTCCTTCAGGCTGCGGCAAATCCACCACGCTGCGCATGATCGCGGGGCTGGAGGAGATCACCGCCGGCGAGATCTGGATCGGGGGCGACGTTGTGAACGACGTGCCGCCGCGCGACCGTGACATCGCCATGGTGTTCCAGAACTACGCGCTGTACCCGCACATGAGCGTGTTCGACAACATGGCCTTCGGCCTGAAGCTGCGGAAGTTTCCCAAGGAGGAGATCAAGCGGCGGGTGGACGAGGCCGCCACGATGCTTGACATCCAGATGCTGCTGGACCGCAAGCCCAAGGCCCTGTCCGGCGGCCAGCGCCAGCGCGTGGCGATGGGGCGCGCTGTGGTACGCAACCCGAAGGTGTTCCTGTTCGACGAGCCGCTGTCGAACCTGGATGCCAAGCTGCGCGTGCAGATGCGCACCGAGATCAAGAAGCTGCACCAGCTGGTGCCCACCACCACGGTGTATGTGACGCACGACCAGATCGAGGCGATGACGCTCGCCGACCGCGTGGTGGTGATGAACCATGGCGTGATCGAGCAGGTCGGCGCGCCGCAGGAGCTGTATCACCATCCGGCGACTCGCTTCGTGGCCGGGTTCATCGGCTCCCCGGCCATGAACTTCCTGCCGTGCCAGCTGATCGACGATGGCGGGCTGAAGGTTCAACTGGCGGACGGGACCAAGATGGCCGTGCCGCCGCAGCGGGTGGACCGCTATGCCCCGTTCAAGGGCAAGAAGGTGACCCTGGGCATTCGCCCCGAGCACATGACCGAGACCCATGACAGCGAGAAGCCCGGCGTGCAGCTGTTGAACGCCAAGGTAGACGTGGTGGAGCCGATGGGTATGGAAACCCTGGTGCACCATTTCATCGTGGGGGTTGCGGTGTGCTCGCGCATCGACCCGAACGTGCAGACCGGGCCGGGCGAGACGCTGCCGCTGGCGGTGGACATGAACAACATGCACCTGATCGACGACGCTTCGAACCGCGTGGTCTGAGCGATCGTCTCCTGGGGGCCCTGCCCTCTTGCATCGCGGCCGATCGGGCGCCACCGTCCGGTCGGCCGCTTTGCGTTGACGGCCGGAATGCAGGAACGGGGAGGAACGCGCGATGCCGGCACTCGAAGGCAAGACGGCCTGGGTCACCGGTGCCGGAACCGGCATCGGCCGCGCCGTGGCGGTCACACTCGCGAAGGCCGGGGTGAAGGTGGGGCTGAGCGGGCGGACGCGGGGCACGCTGGAGGAGACGGCGGCAGCGATCCATGCCGAGGGCGGCGTATGCACCATCGCCCCCTGCGACGTGGCAGCGCCCGAGCAGGTGGAACGGGCCTGGAGCACCGTGGTGGCGGAGTTCGGCGAGGTGGACATCCTGGTGAACAACGCCGGCTGGAACACCCCGCAGCGCACCTGGCGGCAATTGTCGCCGGAAATCGTGCAGCAAATGGTTGGCGCCAACCTCACCGGCCCGTTCCTGTGCACGATGAAGGTGTTGCCGGGGATGAGAACCAAGGGCGGCGGGCTGGTGTTCAACATCGCCTCGATGGCGGCCACCGGCATCTTCCTGGTGTCCGGCGTGGCCTATAACGCCACCAAGCACGGAGCACGGGCGATGAGCCTGAGCCTGAACGCGGAGGAAGGCATCCACGGCATTCGCGCGGTGTGCATCAACCCCGGCGAGGTGGAAACACCGATCATGGACAAGCGCCCGCAGCCGCCCTCGGCCGAGGCGCGCGCGCTGATGGTGCAGCCGCAGGACGTCGCGGCCGCGGTGATGTTCTGCGCGACGCTGCCGCCGCGGTCCTGCGTGAGCGAGCTGACGCTGGTGCCGACGGACAACAATTTCTACCGTGCCGACGCGAAGGCGATTGCGGCGCGAGGGTGAGGAAGCAAGAGGTTCTTTTTTGAAAAAAAGAACCAAAAAACTTTTATCCATTTTCCCGGTTGGTTCATGGTGATCTCGGTGTAAATGGACAAAAGTCTTTTTGCTTCTTTTTCTTCAGAAAAAGAAGATTCTTCCTTTCTCTTTTGATCACACAATGCGTTGCGTGAGGATCCGACGATGGCCGACCTTCCCACTCATTTGATTGCTGTCGACACCCTGCAGCGCTTTGTCGGCGACATCTTCACGAAGGCGGGCACCACGCGGGAGGAGGGTGCGCGGATCGCCCACCACCTCATCGGCGCAAACCTGACCGGGCATGACAGCCATGGGGTGATCCGGGTGCCGCGCTATGTGCAGAACCTGCAGGACGGCGACGTGGTGGCCGGGCAGACGGTGGAGATCGTCACCGAGGGCCCGACCCATGCGGTGATCGACGGGCGGATGGGCTTCGGCCAGACGGTGGGGCCGCAAGCGGTGGATTTCGGCATTGCCAAGGCGAAGCAGGCCGGCATGTGCATCATTGCGTTGCGCAACTCCGGCCATATCGGGCGGATCGGCGACTGGGGCGAGCGGGCGGCGGAGCAGGGGCTGGTATCGCTGCATTTCGTGAACGTCCATCAAGGGCAGTTGGTGGCGCCGTTCGGCGGCGTGGACCGGCGGTTTTCGACCAACCCGGTGTGCATCGCGATCCCGATGGAGAATGGTCAGGCGCCGCTGCTGTTGGATTTCGCGACCTCGGTGGTGGCGGAGGGCAAGGTGCTGGTGGCATCCAACGGCGGCAAGCCCCTGCCGGGCGACGCACTGATCGGGCCGGACGGGAAGATCTCCGACGATCCTGCGGTGCTGTATGGGCCGTTGACGCCTGGCGGACCGCGCAGCGCGGGCAACGGGCCGGGCTCGATCCGGGCGTTCGGCGACCACAAGGGCAGCGGCATTGCGTTTATGTGCGAGATCCTGGCCGGCGTTCTGACCGGGGGCGGCACCTCTGGGCCGGTCGATCCCGATCGCACGCGGCGGCGGATCTCCAACGGGATGTTCTCGATCTACCTGGACCCGAACCGGTTCGGGTCGTCGAACTTCGTGGCCGAGGCACGGGAATACGCCAACTACGTCAAGGCCTCGCGCCTGGCGGACGGGGTGGACGAGGTGCTGGTGCCGGGCGAACCGGAGGCGCGGGCGCGGACGGACCGGATGGCCAACGGCGTGCCGCTGCAGGTCGATACCTGGGCGAGCATCGTGGCCACGGCGCGGTCGCTGGGGTTGAATCCGCCGAACTGACTGGGCACTCTGCCGGCCTAGCGAACGAATTCGAGCATGCGCGCTGCCTGGGCTCTGGGTGTAGCACTGGTCCTGGCGGCGCCCCCGGTCGGGGCGGTTCTCGTCACCACCGGTGTGGGAAGCGCGGTTCCGGTCGCCGACGCCTCGGCAGCGTTCGAATCCATCGTTTCGCTGACGTTGAACCCCTACCTGGAAGACGGGCTGCGCTTTCAGCGGGTTGGCCTCACCAACAACAACAACGGCTGCGGCTTTGCCGGGTGCGGGTTTCCCTATTTTTCGGGGAACTACTTCTATGGGGTCACCCCGGGCTTTGGCACTGGCGGCGGCTACATCAGCATCTATTCTGACGCGGCGCTGTTCGTTGATTCCGTGATGTACGGTATCGAATTCGTCGCCGGATCCGGTGTGAGCAACCCGATCCATTATGCCTGGGCCGCGTTTCTGGGCGGCACGGTGGTGGGCGAGGGCAACGGCGTGACGGTCGGCGGCACCGTACTGGGGTTCCAGGATGCCGGCGGCTTCA
>JANPIH010000080.1:0-3185 GCA_031424895.1 Rhodospirillales bacterium | reverse complement strand
CTGCTTCGCGTTGAACGCCGTTACCGCGCTGGTCTTCGGCGCCGCTGGCCGGCGCTTCGGGCTCGCCGCCGGGCTGCTCTCAGGCAACCGCAACATGGCGCTCTACCTCGCCGTGCTGCCGCGCGAGACGGACCCGGCCATTCTGCTCTTCCTCACCCTGTGCCAGTTCCCGTTGTTCCTCTCGCCCTTCCTTCTCGGGCCAATCTATCGCAGGGTCCGGCGTGCCTGATTACCGACATGAGCGAGTCGCCGGCGGCCGCGTAGCCGGCGTGGACGAGGCAGGGCGCGGCCCGCTGGCCGGCCCCGTGCTGGCCGCCGCGCTGGTCTTCACCCGCGGTGTGCCCCGTGACCTTGGCCGGCTGCTGGACGACAGCAAGGCGCTGACCGCCGCGCAACGCAACGAGGCCTTCGCCGCCCTGCAACTGGCCCGCGCCGCCGGCCGGGTGGAGTACGCCATCGCCGCCGCCTCGGCCGCCGAGATCGGCAGCGTCAACATCCTGCAGGCCACCTATCTGGCCATGCAGCGCGCCGTCGCCCGCCTGCCCAACCGGCCGGACGTGGCGCTGATCGACGGCAACCGCGCCCCCGCCATGCCCTGCCGCACCATCTGCATCGTCGATGGCGACTCGCTGAGCCTGTCGATCGCCGCGGCGTCGATCCTGGCCAAGGTGATGCGCGACCGGGCCATGACGCGGCTGTGCCTGCGCTGGCCGCATTATGGGTTCTCCTCGCATAAGGGCTACGGCAGCCGCGCCCACCGCGCGGCGCTGGAAACGCACGGCCCCTGCCCGCACCACCGCCGCGGCTTCGTTTCGGTCGAGGCCGCCTACCAACGCGGCCTGGTGGCAGCACGATAGCAACCGCCCCGTGGCCTACCCGTTACCTCCGCACCACCACAAAACGGAGAAGAACATCATGATCGACCCCGCCCAGATCGCCGAGCATTCCCCCGTCGTAGGCAGCGATGGCGGCCATGTCGGCACCGTGGATCACGTCCAGGGCAACCGCATCAAACTGACCAAGAACGACGACCCCGACGGCTCGGGCAAGCATCACCACTTCATCCCGCTCAGCCACGTGGCCGCGGTGGAGAACGGCAAAGTCGTGCTGAACATGCCGGCCGGGCAGGCCAAGACCATGGCCGCCTCCACCATCTGAGCGGACGAGGCCCGGCGGAGTGCCGGGCCTCTGCACTCAGCGTTCAACCTCTTCCGCCGGGCGGCCCATCGCGGCCAGCCCTTCGGAGAGCAGGTCGCCCAGCATCTCCGTCTCCACCAGGTATTTCGCCGCCGTCCCGGCCGCGTTGCGCTCGCGCGCCAGGCGCAGCGCCTCGGCCCATTCGCCCACCTCGTAGTCACCACGCCCGACCCAGGTCAGTGCGATCAGCGTCGCCTGCTCCTCCTCGTTGAGGTCGTCGATCAGGCCGCGCAGGCCCTCGCCCATTTCGCCGGGGTCGTCCTCCGGCGTCTCCTTGTCCTGCATTTCCTCGTTGCTCGATTCCTCGTCCAGCTCCTCGGCGGCGCGGGCGGCGTCGATGATGGCGACCACGGTGGGCATGGGGATGCCCAGTTCAGGCATGTCGTCAGGGGTGTCGCTCATGGGGGATGCTCCTTGCGGCAGAGCAACGCCACACATCCGGGCCGGATGCGTCAGCCCACGAACTTCGCGAAGCGCACCGCGGTGAGACCCGGCGCGGTGCGCAGGCTGGGCATCACCAGCAGGCAGTCGTCGTGCGGCGTGCGGATCTCCATCTCGCCATCCAGCGCCACCAGCGTGCCCGCCGCCGGAACCACATCGCCGCCGCGGTAGGGTCGGATAAAGGCGAAGTCCACGTCGCGCGCCGTTACCGCCCGCGTCACCCGCGCCAGCCGCGAGGGGATGGCAGGCAACGGCCCCGGCAGCAGCCCGCACGCCAGCAGCATGCGCTGCGCCGTCCGCTCCATCAGCGCGACCGTTTCCGGCTCCCAATGGCTGCCGGCCTCCAGCAGGACGCCGCGCCTGCCCTGTTGCCCCAGGTGGTCGATCAGCCGCCGCCCCGCCTCGTGGCCGGGGTCGGATACCACCAGGGGCGGCACACCCAGTGACAGCGCCAGGCCTTCCGAGCCGGTGGTGCCCACCAGCAAAAGCGGGTCGGACGGCCACAGCATCGAATGCAGGTCGAGCACCACATCGGCGCTCTCCAGCAGCGGCCGCAGCACCCGGGCGCGGCGCAATTCGGAGGAGCGGCCGGGGCCGTCGAGCCACTCGCGGTCCCAGATGCGGTTGAAATCCTGCTCCAGGAAGCGGCTCGCCGTCGGGTCGTCGGCCGTGAAGCGGGCATAGGCGTCGAGGTTGGCGAAGACGAGTGACAGCCGGCCCGCCACCGGGCGCATTCCGGCCCGAAGCCAGCGGTCCAGCAGGATGGCGCCGGCGATCTCGTTGCCATGGTTCAGCGCCATGACCGCCACATGCGGCCCCGGAAGCTCGGCCTGAAAACTCCAGGCACCGCGCGCGACATTGCCCTCGACCCAGGGCCGCAGGTCGGGCGCGGTAATCCGCACCGGCAGGCCAGGGCCGGGGTGGCCGATAGCCAACGCCGCCAACGCAGGGTCGAGAGTCACGTCGCTCACGGCATCGGCGCCCCTTTCGCGGCCAGTCTAGACGTGACAGCGTTGCGCGCAATCGGGGGCCAAAGGGGGGTTCTGCATGGCACCACGCATCGGCATCGTCGGTTTGCATCTGGAGGCGAACGCCTTCGCCCCGCCCACGGTGGAAGCCGATTTCCGCGCCCAGTGCTGGGCCGAGGGCGATGCCATCACGGCCCAGGCGCGGGCCCCTTCCTCGCATCTGCCGGCGGAGCTGCCGGGCTTCTATCGCCGCATGGACGAGACCGGCGATTGGGTTCCCGCGCCCATCGCCATCTGGTCGGCCCCGCCCGGCGGCCCGATCGAGCAGGCGCTGTTCCTGCGCATGCTGGACGATGCCACGCGCGGCTTGCTGGCCGCAATGCCGCTGGACGCCGTCTACGTCCCCAGCCACGGCGCCAGCAGCGCCACCGGCGACGAGGATAGCGACGGCACCCTGGTGGCGATGATCCGCGGGATCGTCGGCCCTGTTGTGCCCGTCATCGTCAGCCACGACCTGCACTGCAACGTCAGCGAGCGCCTGGTCGGCGCCGCCGACAGCCTGATCGCGTATCGCACCAA
>JANPIH010000079.1:0-4695 GCA_031424895.1 Rhodospirillales bacterium | reverse complement strand
GCATGGATGGTGAAGACGGACTTGGACGTATCGATGGCAACGCGTGTAATCTCGGTCATGGACGGCTCCTGGTTCTGCAGCAACGGCGAACTTTGGCACTCGATGCCGTGGGGCCGTCCACCCCAACGGATAAGCGAAGCGCCATCCGACTCTTCCCCCCAAAAAGAATCCCCCAACCCCCAAGAATCCCCCTTGCATCGCTAACAAACGTCATATATATTCACATCAATGCCAATCACGCCACCCACCCTCGCCGAGACACTCGCAAGCCTGCTCCGGGACAATCCCGGGGCGGGCCGCACGCGCGCGCCCAGCGCGACGGTGGTCCTGCTCGTCACCCTGCTGCTCCGCCTGCTGGACAACTGGGCCCGCACCACCCCCCTGGCCCCGCGCCCGCAGCACACCCCCCGCCGCCGATCCGCCCGCCGCCCCTCCCGCGCCTTCAGCATCGCGCGCGACCGCACCCGCGCCGCCCGCTTCGTGCGCCTTGACGCCCGCCGCTCCCCCGGCCGCAGGCGCATCGCCACTTGGCGCGCCGCCAATCCAGGCGCCCGCGCCATCCCCGGCCACAAACCAACCTCCAAACCCACCACCCCCACCATCACCGCCCGCGCCCCACCACCCTTCCGCGTCAGAAAAGGTCGAACAACCCAATTCGCCAACGCACGCATAAAATGTTACGTTTACGTAACTTTTTATGCGTTAAAGTTAATCCTACACCTCGATATCCCGATCATCAGAGCATATCCTAAATGTATAGGGTTCCAAGGGCCGCCGGCCCTTGGTGGGTCCAGGGCAAAGCCCTGGCCTTTTCTTCCCTTACCCCACCGTATTGCGAGGCACATCCCGGAACGGCCGTTTCGTATCTTCGCTCGCTTCGCGCGGCATTTTCAGCACCCGTTCGGCGATGATGTTGCGTTGGATTTCGTCTGTCCCACCGGCGATCGACACGGCCGGCACCGACAGCATGATTTCCGCCACCAGTCCGCCGGCGGGTGCGTCCGGCCCGGACAGCAGCGCCCCGGCCCCGGTGATCTGGGTATGCACCCGCGCCGCCGCCCGCGCGACGACGCTTGCCGCCAGTTTGCCGAGCGACCCTTCCGGCCCTTGTGGCCGCCCTTGTTCCTTCGCCGCCCGCGCGCGGCGCGCCGTCCATTCGGCACAGCGCGCCATGATCAGCAGTTTCGCCACCTCCTGCCGCACCACCGGATCATCGATCGCCCCGGTCTCGATCGCCCGCGGCAGCACCATATCCACCCGCCCGGCCCGCGACGGGTACCAGCGATACGGCTCCAGCGCGACCGCGATCTCCTCGCGTTCCTCGGTGTAGATGCGTCCCGGCCGGTCGGACCCTTTCGGCTGCCCGCGCAGCCCGTCCGCCCCGCGCCGTTCGTGCATCAGCGTGGTATTCGTTACCGTCCAGCCATCGCCTTCGGTTGAGACGATCATCTCCGGCGGCACGATCGCGTCAGTCAGGAACACCTGATTAAAGCTGGCAAACCCGTTCATCTGCCGCAGCGGATGCACGGCGATTCCCGGCTGCTTCATGTCGATCACGAAATACGACAGCCCGCGATGCTTCGCCGCATCCCAGTTCGTCCGCGCCAGCAACAATCCCCAATGCGCCTTGTGCGCGCTGGTCGTCCAAACCTTCTGCCCGTTCACCACCCACTGGTTGCCCCGAAAATCCGCCCGCGTCACCGCCCCGGCCACGTCGGACCCGCTGCCCGGCTCGCTGAACAACTGGCACCAGGTATCCTCGCCGGTCAGGATCCGCAGCAGGAATTTTTCCTTCTGCATGTCGGTGCCATGCGCCAGGATGGTTGCCGCGGCGAGGGTGCGGATGCCCGTCTTGGCCACCCCGATCGCGCCGACCTCGTCGAACGCCTCCTCCACCACCGGCACCATCGCCTCCGGCAATTCCCGCCCATACCACTGCTTCGGCCAGGTCGGCACGCCCCAGCCGGAACGCGCCAGCCGCGTCCGCCACTCCACCAGCCCCAGCTCCGGGTCCCAGTTCGCCGCCAGCCAGCCGCGCACTTCGACGCGCACCGCGTCCTCGCTCATCGCACGCCCTCCACCATCGCCTGCATCATTCGCTCCCGATGCAGGTGTGCGTCACCCAGCATCACCTCGCTCGCCTTGGCGCGCTTGAACCAAAGATGGGTGTCGTTGTCCCAGGTGAACCCGATCCCGCCATGGATCTGCACCGCATGGATCGCGGTCTGCAGATACGCCTCCGACGCCGCCGCCTTGGCCAGCGATGCCGTTGCGGCCACGTCGGAATCCCCTTCGTCCAGCGCCGCCGCCGCGAAGTATGCGGCCGACTTCGCCAGCTCCACCTCCATCAGCATGTCCGCCTGCTTATGCTTCATCGACTGGAACCCGGCGATCGACCGCCCGAACTGCATCCGCATCAGCGCATACGCCAACGCATCCTCCCGCAGCCGCTCCGCCCCCCCCACCATCTCGTTGGCCAGGCACACCGCCGCCTCGGCCATCACCCGCCCGAACGGCTCCGCCGCCCCGCCTTCCTCGCCCAGCAGCTCCGCCGCCACGCCGTCGAACACCAGCCGCGCCAGCTTCCGCGTCGGATCGATTCCCGGCAGCAGCCTCCGCTCCACCGCCGCACCCGCCACCGTGAACAGCGAAAGCCCCTTCGCCCCGCGCGCCAGCACCACGATCAAGTCGGCCGTGTGCCCATCCAGCACAAAGCTCTTATGCCCCGAAAGCCGCCAGCCATCGCCGTCGAACATTGCTGAAAGCGCCGTCGCCTCCGCCTCCCACCCGCCGCCATCCTCCACCCAGGCCAGCGTCGCCACCACCTCGCCCGAGGCGATCCCCGGCAGCAGCGCCGCCTTCTGCGCCTCCGTCCCAACCTGCAAGATCGCACCGGCCGCCAGCACGGCGGAGGAAAAGTACGGCGCGCACAGCAGCACCCGCCCCATCTCCTCCAGCACGATGCACTGCTCGGAGAAACCGAAGCCCTGCCCGCCATACGCCTCCGGAATCCGCACCGCCGCGAGCCCCATCTCGGCGTTCATCCGCGCCCACGCCTCGCGTGTCCATCCCGCCTCGGTCTCCATCAGCCGCCGCACCTCCCTGGTGGACGACCGCTCCGCAAGGTAGCCACGCAGGCTCTCGCGGAACGCTTCCTGCTCGCCGGAAAAGCTGAACTTCATGGCCGTTCTCCCTCGCCCGCCACTCTACCGCAGCCACCGCGGTTGCCCAGGGGGCGTGCGGCGCCCACACTCGCGCAAACGAAACGGAGGACCGCCCCCATGAAGATCGGCATCTTCTCCACCTTCATGTCGCCCATCGCCACCCCGTCCATGATCCGCGACTTCGGCCGCCGGGCAGAGGGCATCGGCCTCGATTCCATCTGGATGGGCGAGCACGTGGCATTGTTCGACCGCAACACCTTCCCCTATCCCAGCAGCAAGGACGGCCGCATCCCGGTGCCCGAGGGCGGCGGCATGCTCGATGTCACCGCCACCTTCGGCTTCCTCGCCGGCGCCACCAGCCGCATCCGCCTCGGCACCGGCGTGGCCCTCGTGCCGCAGCGCAACCCGATCTACACCGCCAAGGAAATCTGCACGCTCGACTGGCTGACGGAAGGCCGCATCGATTTCGGCATCGGCGTCGGCTGGAACAAGGAGGAGGTGGAGGCCTGCGGCTATCGCTGGGAAGACCGCGGCGCGCGCTGCGACGAGTTCCTGGAGGTGATGCGCCGGCTGTGGACCGAGGAGGTGGTGGACTTTCACGGCAAGTGGGTGAACTTCGAGACCTGCCGGCTGGACCCCAAGCCGATCCAGAAGCCGCACGTGCCGATCATCGTCGGCGGCTACGCCGATGCGGCGCTGCGCCGCGCCGTACGCTTCGGCTCCGGCTGGTACGGCTTCTCGCGCGACCCCGCCGGCACGCGGGAGATGATCGCCCGCCTCGACGCCGCCTTCGCCAAGGAAGGCCGCACCCGCGGCCCCAACTTCCAGATCATCATGACCCCGCCGGCCAACATGCCGATCGACGCGATGCACGAATATGCCGCGGTCGGCGTGGACCGCCTGGTCATCAACCTCGGCAGCCAGCGCCCCGACCGCGTGGCGGCGCGGCTTGCGGAGATCGCTCCGCTGACCCGCGCCTTCGCATAGGCGCGGCCGTGACGGGATCGCTCGGGTTCCAGGCCGTCCTCGGCCGCGGACTGCTGGGCGAGTTGCGCCACTTCGTGCACCGGCCCTTCCTCGTCGTTACCATGGAGGACCTGTGGCCGCTGTTCGGTGCCGCCTTCGCGGGGGCCGAGTGCCACGTCCATTTCGTCGACTCGGTCGACCAGGTGGCGCTGGAGCGGATGCTCGATACGCTGCCCGCGGTCGAGGCGGTGGTCGGCCTTGGCGGCGGCATGGCGATCGACACGGCAAAATACGTCGCATGGCGCCGGCGCGTGAAGCTGTTCCAGGTACCGACGGCGCTGTCGGTGGATGCGATGTTTGGCCATCGCGCCGGGGTGCGGGTGGACGGCGTGGTGCAGTATGTCGGCTGGGCGGTGCCCGAGGCCGTCTATTTCGATATCGATATCCTGCGCGCCGCGCCGCGGCAGCTCAACTACTCCGGGATTGCCGACATCCTGTGCAACCACACCGGGGTGCTCGACTGGCGGCGCGCCGACCGCCTCGGAACCTGCGAGCCGCGCTGGCC
>JANPIH010000078.1:0-31824 GCA_031424895.1 Rhodospirillales bacterium | reverse complement strand
GGCGGCCCTTGGAACCCATTCATTTTCAATGAGTTGAGGTCCAGGGGCTCGGCCCCTGGCGGGTCTGGGCAGAGCCCAGCTTTAACTTCGGTATAGGTCGATCATTCGGCCAATTGGTATTATCCTATTGAAACATATAGGGGATCAAAGGGCCGCCGGCCCTTTGCGGGTCCAGGGCAGTGCCCTGGCCTTGTCCGCTTTCATGGGTCAGGATTCTCAGCGCCTGGAAACAGTTGCAACGCATTCGCATTGAAACGTGGCAGGCAGGCTTATCCCTGCGGCGTCCAGGATTGGCCGGGGTGCAGGGCTGGGAAACGGAATGTGGGGATCGCGGCCTCGGCCAGGGCGGCGGCAAGGCGCGCGGGGGGCTCGTCGATGGCCTCGTCGGTCAGTTGGAAGGTGCCCCAATGGTGGCCGAGAGCCTTGTCGGCGCCGAGATCGGCCATGGCGCGGACGGCTTCGGCGGGGTCCATGTGCACCGGCTGCATGAACCAGCGCGGGGCGTAGGCGCCGATCGGCAGGATGGCCAGGCGCGGTGGGCCGAACTCGGCGCGGGTGGCGCGGAAGGTGGCGCCGTCGCCGTAGCCAGTATCGCCAACGTGGTGGATCACGCCGGCCGGGGTGGTGAGGGTGTAGGCGCCCCACAGCGCCATGCGCCGGTCGCGCAGGCCGCGGGCGGACCAGTGGAGGCAGGGGCGCAGATGGGCGGCGACCTCCGGCGAGAGGGTGGCGGACTGGCCCCAGTCGAGCGGTTCGGTGCTGCCTTGGCCGAGGAAGGCGTCGATGATGGTGTCGTTGCCCAACGGGGCGATGATGCGCAGGTTCTGCCGGGCGCGCAGGCGGGCCAGGGTGGGAAGGTCGAGGTGGTCG
Organism: Rhodospirillales bacterium; assembly: GCA_031424895.1. Classification (GTDB taxonomy): domain Bacteria; phylum Pseudomonadota; class Alphaproteobacteria; order Acetobacterales; family Acetobacteraceae; genus CAMDGX01. The sequence goes on along the minus strand of JANPIH010000078.1, from coordinate 30,954 downwards.
TAGTGGTTGTGGGTGATCAGCACGGCATCAATCGGCGGCAGGGCAGAGAATGCGATGCCGGGCGGATTGACGCGCTTTGGCCCCGCCCAGGCGACAGGGCTGGCGCGGTCGGACCAAACGGGGTCGATCAGGATGTTGAGGCCGGCGACCTGGATCAGGAAACTGGCATGGCCGACCAGCACCACGCGCAGCCCGGCGACGCGCACCGGGGGCGTGTCGGCGTGGGGGCTGGGAACCTGCTTCGGCCAGCGCGCCTTGCCGCCGCCGAACCGCCAGCGCAGCCGGTCGCGCAGCTTCTTGTCGGCGACGTGGCCGCCGAGGTGGAAGCGTGTGCCGTCGAAATGGTCGGTGACCGGGCCCTGGTAGTATGGATTGGCGGGAGGTATCGCGATGGTGCGCTTCATCGGCGGTACGGCACGGGCAGCAGTGCGCGGACCGGGAATTTCAGCGGGCCGGGCAGGATCACCAGGGCATCGGGAGCGTAGTCCATCAGCAACTCCCGGCATGCGCCGCAGGGGGATACGATATCGGGCCGGCCGGGCTCCTCCTCCGGCTTGCGGTGGCGCACGGCGACCGCGGTGGCCACGGTGCCGTCGCCTTCAAGGATGGCGCGGCCGAGGGCGATCGGCTCGGCGCAGATGCCGAGCCGGCCCACCGTGGCGCCCAGGTGGACGCCGGTCCAGATGCGGCCGTCGCGGCTGCGGATGGCCGCGGCGACGGTGTGCCAGAACGGCCGGTGATGCGCCTCGATCACCGCGCGGGCAACGGCGACCAGGGCTTCGTCGTCAGCGTCGAGCGGCTGGCCCTCGGCTTCGGGCAGCAAGCTATTCCGCCGCCTCCGCATCGCCGTCCGGCTCGGGCTCGGCCATCATGGCGTTGGCCACCACGCCGGAGTCAGCGCGGATTTTCTTCTCGATCGTATCCGACACGTCGCGGTGGTCGCGCAGGAACTGCTTGGCGTTCTCGCGCCCCTGGCCGATGCGCTGGCTGTCGTGGCTGAACCAGGAGCCGGATTTTTCCACGACGCCCGCCTTCACGCCGAGATCGATCAGTTCGCCGACCTTGCTGATGCCTTCGCCGTACATGATGTCGAACTCAACCTGGCGGAACGGCGGGGCGAGCTTGTTCTTGACCACCTTCACCCTTGTCTGGTTGCCCACGACCTGCTCGCGGTCCTTGATCTGGCCGATGCGGCGGATCTCCAGGCGGATGGAGGCATAGAACTTCAGCGCGTTGCCGCCGGTGGTGGTTTCCGGGTTGCCGAACATCACGCCGATCTTCATGCGGATCTGGTTCAGGAAGATCAGCATGGTGTTGCTGCGGCTGACGCTGCCGGTGATCTTGCGCAGGGCTTGGCTCATGAGGCGGGCATGAAGGCCCATGTGGCTGTCGCCCATCTCGCCCTCAAGCTCGGCGCGCGGCACCAGGGCGGCGACACTGTCGATCACCAGCACGTCGATCGCGCCGGAGCGGACCAGGGTATCGGTGATTTCCAGAGCCTGCTCGCCGGCGTCGGGCTGGGAGATCAGCAGGTTGTCGACGTCCACGCCCAGCTTGCGGGCATAGATGGGGTCGAGCGCATGCTCGGCGTCGATAAAGGCGCAGGTGCCGCCGCGGCGCTGGGCCTCGGCGATGGCGTGCAGGGCGAGCGTGGTTTTGCCCGAGCTTTCCGGCCCGTAGATCTCGACGATGCGGCCCCTGGGCAGTCCGCCGATGCCGAGTGCGAGGTCGAGGCCGAGCGATCCGGAGGGGATGACCGCGATCTGCTCGTCCTGGGTGCGCGCGCCCATGCGCATGATCGAGCCTTTGCCGAAGGCGCGCTCGATCTGCACCATCGCGGCGTCGAGGGCCTTGTTCTTGTCCATCAGGGGGCTCCAGAGATACGGCGTGGGTGGGTGCGGCGTAGGTAGGTGTGCATTGGCACGAGGGATGATGGTTTACGACCTGCAACCGAGTCCAGCGTAGCCGCACCCGTTGGAGTCGGTTGAATGCGCCGAAGCTGCATTCGTGGCGAATTGTTCCGATCCCGTCCGGCCGTTAAGAATTTGATCATTCTCTGTTCCAAACGTGAGCGTTAAGGAACATAGAGTGAACACGAGCCCAATGCAAGACCATGAGGCGCGGCAGCGGGTGTTAAACGGGCGCGAACACCTTTGCGGTCGATACCAGATCCGCCACGCGATCGGTCAACTCCCGCAGCGAGTAGGGCTTGGGAAGGAATGCCGTGACCGCGACGCCGATCGCTTCGTGGCGGGACAGGTCGGCATAGCCGGAGACGATGATGGCGGGCAGGTCCGCGCGCCCCAGACGGTGTCGCAGTTCCTCCACCAGGGCGGCGCCGTCCATGCCGGGCATGACCATGTCAGTGACGAGGCACGCGAGCGGGGCGCCGGGCGGGAGCATGTTCAGTGCGGCCTCTGCGCTGTCGGCGGCAAGAACCTGCCAGCCGCGGCGCTGCAAAGCGCGCTCGGCGAGGCGCCGAACGGGGTCTTCGTCCTCCACCAGCAGGATCATCGTGCCGGGGGGCGGGGTGGTGGCGGCCTGCGGGCGCGCGGGCTCAGGCGGGGGGGCAGCAGCCTCCTGGCTTCGGGGGAGCAGAACGCGGAAGGTGGTCCCCTGCCCCGCCGCCGTCTCGACTTCCAGGAATCCGCCGGACTGGCGGACGATGCCCATGACGGTGGACAGGCCGAGGCCGGTGCCGGTCCCGGGCCGGGAGGTGTAGAACGGCTCGAAGACACGTGCCAGTATGTCGGGCGGGATGCCGGTGCCGGTGTCTTGCACCTCGATGGCGACGTAGCGGCCGGGGGGAATCGTCTCGGTGCTGCCGGGCCGTGGGGCAAGCAGGGCCAGGCGCCGGGTGCGCAAGGTCAGCGTCCCGCCGTTCGGCATCGCGTCGCGGGCGTTGACGGCGAGGTTGACCAGCACCTGGTCGAGTTGGCCTGGATCGACCCGAACAGACCGGCCGGGCTCCTCGAGCGACAATTCCAGGCGCACGTGATCGCCGAGAGTGCGGCGCAGCAGGGGGGCGAGGTCGTCGATGGCGCGATTGACGGCGACGATGCGTGGCTGGAGGGTTTGCTGGCGGGAGAAGGCGAGCAGTTGGCGCACCAGCTCCGCCCCGCGCCGGCTGCCTTGGAGGATCACGGCGACCTCCTCGCGGGCGGGGTCGGGCAGGCCGGGCCGGTCGATGAGCGTTTCGGCGGCGCCGGCGATCGCCTGGAGCAGGTTGTTGAAATCATGCGCCACGCCGCCGGCCAGGGCGCCGATAGCCTGGAGCTTGCGCGCCTGGACTTCTGAAGCGAGCGCCTCGGCCGGGGGGCGGGCATCGTCCAGGGTCAGCACGGCGCCGCTTGCCTGGCCATCCGCCTCGCGCACCGGGGCGAGCGTCAGGTGCAGGTCGATGATGGTGCCGTCATCGTGCCGCCCCTGGGCGGGCAGCGGCGCGGCGGGCGCAACGCCGCGGACGAGCGCCGATTGCAGGGCCAGGATGCTCGGGGCGGTGAGCAGTTCGACCAGACTGGTCCGACCGGGAGCACCGGGGCCGAGGAGATGGGCCAAGGCGGGGTTTCTGCGCAGGATCCGGCCCTTGGTGTCGACGACGGCGCGGGCGCGGGCATCGCCCTCGAACAGATGTTGGGCGGCGGGGTCGGCGAGGGTGGCCAGGGCGCCTAGCACGGTGGCGCGCCGCGCGCCGCGCAGACCGGCGAGGCCACCAACCAGCCGCCTCATGCCGGGCGGCCCCGCAGGCGCCAGACATAGGCGATGATTTCGGCGACCGGCTGGAAGAACTCGGCCGGGATCGCGCGGTCCAGCTGGTGCGGGTAGAGCGCGCGCGCCAGCGGCGGGTTGGCGACGATCGGAACGCCGCTATTGGCCGCAGCTTCGCGGATTCGTGCTGCCATCGAGTCGACCCCTTTTGCGACGATTCGAGGCGCGGCATCGCTGTCGCGCGCATAGACAAGAGCTACAGCATAGTGCGTCGGGTTAGTAATCACCACGGTCGCCTTCGGGACTTGGGCCAGCATCCGCCGGCGCGCGCGGTGCAGGCGGATACTGCGCATGCGGGCCTTCACGTGCGGGTCGCCGTCCATCTCCTTTGCCTCCTGCCGGAGGTCCTCGCGGTTCATGCGCAGGCGGCGGACGTAGCGGATGCGGGTGATCAGGATATCGGCCACCGAGATCAGCGCCTGGGCGACAAGCATCGCGATCATCACCCGTAGTATCAGGTCAGTGGCGTGGGCGGCGAGGGCGACCGCGGTCCAGTCGGCGGCGTGTTCCAGCGCAGGCAGCGCATCGGCCATGACGATCCAGCCGGTCGTGCCAACCACGGCGACCTTGATCACAGACTTGGCGGCATTGCCGAGGGCTGCGAGGCCGAACACGCGGCTGAGCCCCTTCACCGGGCTGAGGCGGGTAAAGTCGGGTTTCAGGACCTTGGTGTTCAGCAGGAATTCGGTTTGCAGCAGCGTGGCCACCGCGGAGGCGCCGATGGTGGCCAGCAGAAAGGGGGCGGCGATGGTTGCGGCCAGCACGGCGGCGGCCAACAGCGCGGCTGTGGGGTCGAGCAGGTGGGCCTGTTCGACCATCATGCCGAGGCGGCGGACCAGCAGCGTTCCGAGGCCCGGCGCGGCCATGGACAGCATCACCGCGGCGGCGACGAGGACAGCCAATGCCGGCAGTTCGGGGGAAAGCGGCACATCGCCGTCCTCGCGCGCGCGCTCCAACCGCCGCGACGATGGGGCTTCTGTCTTGTCGCCCGGGCTTTCCTCGGCCACTGCTACGTCCCTGCCATGGTCACAGCCCCGGCAATGCGCCGAAACCGGTGCGCAGTTCGGCGAGCCAGGCGGTGATCACCGCGGATGCGAGCAGGCCCAGCAGCAGCAGGCCGCCGGCGATCTGCCCGGGCATCGCGGCAAAGTAGATCTGAAGCTGTGGCACCAGCCGGCTGAGCAGGCCGAGCGCCAGATTCCAAACGATCCCAGCCAGCACGAAAGGGGCAGCCAGGCGGAGCGCCAGCGCGAAGCTGCCGCCGACCGCGCTGACCACGGTTTGCGCCGCGTCGCCGGCCGGCAGCCGCAGGCCGGGCGGGAGGACATGATAACTGCCTTCCAGCGCGGCCAGTGGCAGGGCGTGGAGGCCAGCGGCCATGATCGCCACCGGGGCGGCGAGCGCGAACAGCCGGGCAAGGGCGGAGGTCTGCGGACCCAGCTGGGCATCGGGCTGGAGCACGTTCGACAGACCGATGACGCCGGCCACCAGCTGTGCCGCCATTGGCAACGCGAGCACCAGCAGGCGCGCCAGCCAGCCGATCCACAGCCCGGCGAGCACCTCGGCTGCCACCGCCAGCAGCACGCCCAGCCCGGCTTGTGGCATCGGCGGCAGCAGCGGTGCCACGACCGGCAGCATCACCAGCGTCAGCGCCACGGCGAGTGCCACGCGCACAGGGGGGGGAACTTCCGCCTCGCCAAACGGCGGCAGCAGCATCACGGCGGCGGATACGCGGGCGAGCACCATGATGAAGGCGTGGGCCCAGCCGGGAAGGGCCGCCAGGAGAGCGCTGTCCTCGGGCGTCATTGCCCGCCCACTGCCACCATGCGATCGAGCAGCGTGTGGGTGTAGGCGGCCAACGTGGCCATCATGAACGAGCCCAGCACGGCGAGCGTCACGGCCATTCCGACCACCTTGGGCAGGAAGGCGAGCGTCTGCTCGTTGATCTGCGTGACGGCCTGGACGAGTGACATCAACAGCCCGATCACCAGGGCGACCAGCAAGGACGGCCCGCCGATCTTGAGCGTGACGATCATCCCTTCGCGCAGCAGCGCGGCAACATCGGTTTCTTGCATCGCCCCGCCTTTCTGCCGGAGGCGCAGCCTGGCCCGGGGGCCTAGATCGGCATGCGCATGATGTCCTGGTAGGCCTGCACCACCCGGTCGCGGACCGCGACCGTGGTTTGCAGCGCAAGTTCCGCCTTGGCGACGGCGGTGACGATCGATGTGATGTCGCCCTGGCCGGAGATGGCCTGCATCGCGCCCCCCTCGGCCTTGCGGGCGGTGTCCACCACGGATTCGAGCGCACGCGACATGGCAGCCGAGAAGCCGCCGCCGGCGGCCTGGGCGGGAGCCTTCTCCAGCGCGCCGGCGTCAATCGCGCGGTAGGCCTGGAGGGCGGACATCGCGGGGAGTGCCATGGCGCTACTTCAGCATTTCGATGGCGCGCGTCAGCATGCTGCGTGAAACCTGAAGCACATTGAGGTTGGCGCTATAGCTGCGCTCGGCCTCCTTCATGTCCATCACCTCGACGAAGCTGTTCACGTTGGGCACCCGCAGGTAGCCGCGTTCGTCGGCGGCGGGGTGGCTCGGGTCGTAGCGCAGCGGCAGGTCGCCCATGTCGCGGCCGATCTTCTTGACCCGCACCGTCTCCGCGCCGACCGAGCGGTCCATGGCGTTGGCGAAGGTGATGGTTTTGCGGCGATATGGCTGGGTTTGCGGCGAGGTGCCGGTCGTGTCCTGGTTGGCGAGATTCTCGGCGATGACGCGCAGGCGCGATGTCTGCACGGTCATGCCGCGAGCCGAGATGGTCAGTGCCTTTTGCAGGTCCATGGCAACGATCCTTTGCGTCAGCGGCCCGCGGCGGTGCGGAACATGGCGAGATACTTTTGGTAGAGCCCGGTAACCAGGGAGTGGGCTGATTCGGTGTCGGCGACCTTGGCCAGCTCGACATCGAGGGCCACGGAGTTCCCGTCCGGTGCGCGTTCGCCGGCCTGGGGGTGGCCCTGCGGGGCGGTGCCGTGCGTCGGGGCGAGATGGGTCGGCGCGGTTCGCCACGGTGCTATTGAGCCGCCACTGCGGGCGAGGAGTTCGGCGAAGGGCTTGAGGTCGCGCGCATTCCATCCGGGCGTGTCGGCATTAGCGATGTTCTTCGCGAGCAGTTCCTGCCGCCGGCCGATATGGGCCAGGCGCTGGTCGGCGAGGTCGAACAGGGCAAGGCGGGATTTATCCATGGCCGCACTGTGCGCGATGAATACTGACGAATAGTAAACGCGACGACGTGGCCGGATTAACTCTTTCGAAGCTCCTTCCAGGCATCGTGTCGGCGATGACCCTTCCTGGCTCCTACACGTTTCCCCTGGCCGCCCCCTCCCGCCAACCGGCGGCCGAGCAGGGGGCCGATGCTGTCGCCACAATGCTGCGCCTGGCGCGGGGCATGGTGGCGGCGGGGCGGCGCGTGAACCTGGACGGCATGGACCAGATGATCGGGCGGCTGTGCGCGCGATGTCTCGACCTGCCGCCCGAGGAGGGCCTCATCCTGCGCCCGCGCCTGGCCGAACTGCTGTCCGAAATCGATGCACTGCATGGCGTGCTGGCTGGCCAGGGCGAGGATCCCGTCACGCCGCCGTGACCGTCCGCCCCGTTCCGGTTCCCCAAGGCAAAAGGCCCTGGCAATGAATTTTGAAACGCTCATCATGGCGATCGCTGCCCTGGCACTGGTGCTGGGGATGGTGCTGCTGGCGCAACGCGCCGCGCGCTGGGGAGGCCTTGTGCCGCGCGGCGGCGGACGGCTTGCTCTGGTGGAGGCAATCGCCATCGACCCGCGCCGGCGCCTGACGCTCGTGCGATGCGACGAACGCCAGGTGCTGGTGCTGACCGGCGGCGGGCAGGACGTGGTGGTCGGCTGGATCGATCCGCCTCCCGGCGCCGAGGGCGCGCCGTGATGCGCCTGTTCCTTCTTGTCCTACTGGGCGCGGCGGTGACCGGGCCGGTGTTGGCACAGTCGGTGGCGATCGACCTGGGCGCCACGGGTGGCGCGGGGGCCACAGCGCGGCTGGTGCAACTGACAGCACTGATCACCGTTCTATCGCTGGCACCCAGCCTGCTGGTGATGGTCACCGCCTTCGCACGGATCGTCATCGTGCTGTCGCTGCTGCGCAGTGCGCTGGGTACGCAGGGAACGCCGCCCAACTCGGTGCTGATCGGACTGGCGCTGTTCCTGACCTATTTCGTGATGCAACCAGTGTTCGAGCTGGCCTGGACCCAGGGTCTGCTGCCGATGAGCGAGGGTAGCGTGAGCGAGATGGAGGGCCTGCGTCTGGCGGCCGAGCCGTTCCGCGCGTTCATGGCGGCGAATGTGCGGCCGGAGGACCTGCGGCTGTTCATCGATCTTGCCAAGCTGCCCGTCCCGCCGGCGCCGGAGCAGGCGCCGTGGCGCGCCCTGGTGCCGGCCTTCATGGTTGGCGAGTTGCGCCGGGCCTTTGAGATGGGCTTTCTTCTCTATCTGCCCTTCCTGGTGATCGAGATGGTGGTGGCCAGCGTGCTGATGAGCCTGGGCATGATGATGCTGCCGCCGAACGTGGTGTCCTTGCCGTTCAAGCTGATCTTCTTCGTATTGGTCGATGGCTGGCGGCTGGTGTCCGGCAGCCTGGTGCAAAGCTTCGCGTCCGGCTGAGGAGCGCTACTTCGGCAAGTGCATCGTGATATAGGGCGGCAGCTGGAAGGCGGCGTGGTGCACCTCCGGCGTCCAGTAGCGCCCGGTGCCCAGCACGCCGGCCGCCTCTGCGCGCTGACGCAGCGTCGCCACTGGAACTTCAGCGAGCCCCGCCTGCTTGGCCGCGAGGCCGAGGGTCATGAAGCCGCCGGCATAAGTCGGCACGGCCGCGATATAGGCGCCGACATGGCCGAAGAATTTGCGTCGGCGCAGGCTGGTGTCGCGCAGCTCGTCGGCCTGCATGAACGGTACGCCGCACTGGTTCACGATCAGTCCGCCATCGGACAGGATGCGCGCAGCGTTCATGTAGAACTCGTCAGTGAAAAGCACTTCGCCCACGCCGATCGGGTCGGTGCTGTCGACGATGATCGCATCGAAGCTGCCGTCGGGTGCGGTCTTTACATAATCGATGCCGTCGCCGACGATCACGCGGGCGCGGGGGTCGTTCCAGGCGTCGCCGGCGATGTTGGGCATGTGTTCCTTTGCCAACCGGATCACCTCGCCATCGATCTCCACCATCACCGCCTGGGTGACGTTGCGGTGCTGCAATACGCGCCGCAACACGCCGCCATCGCCGGCACCGATGATCAGCACGCGGCTTGCGCTGCCATGGGCCAGCAAGGGCACATGGGTCAGCATCTCCTGGTAGACGAACTCGTCCGCCTCGGTGATCTGCACCACGCCGTCCAGCAGCATGACGCGGCCGTGCAGGTGGCTTTCAAAAATCATGATGTCCTGGAAGTCACTTTGCACGCGCGCCAGCTCGCGCTTGACCAGGAAGCGCTGGCCCCACTCGGCGTAGAGGGTTTCGTTCACCCAGGAATCGGTCGCCATGATCGGTTCTCCAGTCAGCAGAACGGCCCGGGCGGGAACCCGGGCCGATCCTTCAGTGGCAGCTTCCGGCGATCAGGCGACGCGGCCGCGCCGCTGCTCGTCGAGGTCGATGCGGGTGGGTGCGAACGCTGCCTGGATGACCGGAACGGCGAGGTGCGGATCGCAATCGCCGCACACGAAGATATCCAGGGCGGCGAAGTCGCGTTCCGGCCACGTGTGGATGGAGATGTGGCTCTCCGCCAGCACCACCACGCCCGACACACCGCCATTGGGCGAGAAGTGATGGAAGTGGCTGTGCAGGATCGTGGCGCCTGTGGCGATGGCGGCTTCACGCAGCTTCTCGTCGATGTGCTTGGGATCGTCGAGGCGAGAGGCCCCCCACACGTCGATCAACAGATGCGTGCCGGCAAACTTCATGCCGTCCCGCTCGACGAAATAGTCTTTACGATCATCGTCGTGGCCCGAAGCGGACGTCACAACAGTCTGGTTCTCGCTCGGGAAATCCGAGACCATCCCCAGTGGCATGAGTGCGTTCATTCGCAACCCCCTGTCAACCAGTAGACGGCCTGTTGGGCTGCGCGCCGGATGCACGCGCCCCCTGGGGCCAAGGCCGCGGAACATGAGGAAAACGGGGGGGGGATGCAAGCGGAAATCGCCCCTCCGCCGCCCCGTGATTGCATGCCCGTCGCGCGGTGGGGTCAGGGGGGCATCATGGAATTGGCACGGCGGCCAACGCGCGAAGGGACGCAGGCGCGGAGCGGGCAAGCCGCGCTTCCTGTGCCGCGCGCGGCAGGTCGGCAACGCTTTGCACCGGTGCCGCAGACAGCAGGTTGGCGAGGTCGCGCAACGGTTCTTCGCCGAGTCGCAGTGCCAGTGCCACGCGCAGGCCGGCCAGGGTGCGCTCGTCGCCCGCCTGCGCGGCGGCGGCGGCCAAGCGTAGCACGAGACGGGACTGCTCCCGGTCCAGCGTGCCGGTGGGCGGCAGGTTCGCGCGGATAAGGGCACCCAGCGCCGCCGTCGCCGCCGGCCAGTCCCTGGATTCTTCCAGCAGCGCTGCCCGCAAGGCGAGTGCGGCCGGCGTGCCCAGTTCAGCAAGGGCACCAACCCCGGTGCGCAGGTCGCCGGTGGCGGCGGCTGCGCGGGCGAATGCAAGCGTGCGGCCTTCCAGAACCTCCGGCGGCAAGGGGCCCTCCACCACGCTGCCCGACAGCACCGCAAGTGCGGCCTGTGGTGCGCCCTGGTCCAGGTGCAGAGCGGCCAGCTTGCCGCCCAGTGTCGCGCGCGCTACGCCCGGCGGTGCCTGGCCCACCAGCTTCTCCAGCACCGGCATGGCGCGCGACGGCAGGTCGAGTGCGATCAGCCGGTCGGCAAGCCGGTCGGCAAGCGCATGCCCTGCGGCTCCGCCGGGCAGCAGGTCGGCGTTCTCCTCGGCCAGGGCAACCAGGTCGAGGGGCGCGATCGCGTCCTGCGCCCCTGGCGCCAGGCTGCGGGCGAACACATCGGTCAACGCGCGGCCGGCGGCGGTCTCCTGTTCGGGGAAGGCCTGCCGGAGTTCGCGCAGCAAGGCGAGAGCGGTACGCCATGAGCCGGCGGCGGCGCGCAGCTCGGCGACGCGGAACCGCAGGGCTGTCTCGATGCCATCGCCCCGCCAGGCAAAGACAAGGCGCTCCAACGCATCCGCTGCCATGGCCGGCGTCAACGCGCCGATGCGCAGGCGCAGTTCCACGGCTTCTCGCGCTGCCAGCGCACGCGCGCGCCGGTCGGTTCCTCCGGTGATCCGGTCGTAAAGCGCCAGCGCTGCCGCCGAATCGCCAGCCTGCTCGGCGGCAATGGCACGGGCCAGGTCAAGCGAGGCCTGCTCCGGCAGGCTTTCCAGCACCGCGCGCGCAGACTTTGCCTCGCCGCCGCGCGCCATCGTCTCCAGTGCCAGGGGCAGCAGCCGGTCGCGCAACGGCGCCGGATAGGACAGCAGCAACGGCATCGCCGAGCCGAAGATGGCCGCGGCTCGCGGCGTACTTGGCTCAACCTGGGCGGCACAGACGGCGCGCCAGAAGGCGATCTCATCGGTTCCGGTCAGGCGCGGATCCTCGATTGCCTCCGCCTGTGCGGTGCGGCCGGACAGCAGGGCGGCAATGGCGGCCAGTGCCGCGATGTCGGGATCCTCGGCGGCACGGGCGTCCTCCGCCAACGTGGCGATCACGACGGCTTGCGTCTCCGGACCCATGGCCAGCGCCAGCATCGCCTCGGCCACATCGCGGCGGCGAGCCGTGCGAGCCTGGGGCGGGGCGGTCGCGGCGGCGAGGCGGGTGGACTGCAACCGGCGATGCAGCGCGTCCAGCGGCAGTGCCGGCAAATCGAAACGGCGGCTTGCGGTCGCGGCGGCCGACATTGCCTGAGCCTGGCTTTCCGGCGCCGACACGGTAAGGGCCCGGTCGGCCTCGGCTGCCAGGCGGAACCCTTCGGGATGCGGGCGCAGCGCCAGCGCATCGGTGAGCGGCAACACCGCGACGCCCTGCCATGTCGGCAACAAGGCAAACTCGGGACTGCGGCGGTCCACCGGAACCCCCTGCCCTTCCCCCCGCTGGGTGCCGACCAGCATCGTCGCACCCGACAATGGATCGGGCACGGCCACGACCTGGCCTGGCGCCTCGGTGGGCAGTTGCAACCGCCCCTCCAGCACTTCGGCACGGATCGGGCGGATCGCCGGCCCCTGCTCGGAGGGCATGACGGTTACGGTCCAGCCGGCCGCAGCGCGGCTGAGGCGGAGCCGATGACCTGGGGCAAGCGGCACATGCAGCACGGTGGCCGATGGCAACAGGGCGATGGAGGCATCCCCGAAAATGGCATCGGCTCGCAGCGGCGAAAGATCCACCGGTCGGCGCTCATCGAAAACCACCAGCGCCGAATCACCACGGCGCAGCGCCGCGGCCCCGGTGGTCGCGGCGAAAGGCAGCGTGACGGCCGGCCACGGCAGGCGCTCAGGCCCCATGCCTTCGCCGGCGGAGAATGATGCCGCCAGACCCAGCGGCGGCGGCCGCACAGCCTCTGCTGCGGCAGACGGATGGGCAGGCGCACCCGGCACCGGCATGTCCTCCCGGGCACGATGGCGAGAGTCGGGTGAGCCGATACGGATCATGTGGTTCGACGGTGCCACCGGGGCGACGCGTCGGGCGTCGGCGCGTGGGTCCGGATCGGCCGGGGCACGGGCGGTGGCCACCGGGGCTGCGGGCGCGGCCGGGGTGGCGGGCGCAGGTGCAGGCGCGGGCTTGACCGGGGTTGTGGCGACCGGATCGGCGATGTCGACCACCAGGCGCCCGCCCAGCCGATAGCTGCGCGACCGGGCGCCCGGTGCGAGCACCAGTTCCAGTTCCCCCCCGCGCACCACCAGCGCCACCACGTTGCGCGGCGCGCGCGGGGCCGGGCTTAGCGCCACGGTGCCGGACTGGGCCTCCAGCCGGACGGTCAGCCGCTGCCCTTCGGTCGCCACATCGTGGCGCACCCCTGGCAAAAGGTCGATCACGACACGACCGAAGCCGGCATGGTCGCCCGAACGCACCGCCACCGCCGGCGACTGCGCCTCGGCCGGGATGGACGCACCAAGCAACAGCGCCAGCAAACAGGGCGCGGCATGGCGAAGGTTCGGCATCAATCGAAACTCGCCAGAAGCTTGTCGATGTCGCTCTGGTCCATCGCGCTGGCGGGCAATTGCGGCCCGTTCAGCAGCGACTCCTCCGGCGGCGCCGGGCGCGGTGGCGCGTGCCCCTCGCGGCGGTCGAAGGTGGCGATGATGTGCCCCACCTTGCTGTCGATCGCTTTCAGCGTGGCCACCACCTTGGTGATGCGCTGGCCGGTGATGTCCTGGAAGCTGCAGGCCTCGTAGATCTTTGTCGTTGCCTCCTGCAGCACGCCGGCGGCGTCGCTTTCCAGCGTGCCGGCCACGCCGTCCAGCGTTTCGCACACCTCCAGGATGGAATCCGTCGCCGCGGCGGTATGCGCGACGATGGCATCCAGCTCATCGGTGGCCGAGGGGATGTGGCTGGCGGTGATGTCGTCCACCTGCAGCGCGGCGATCTCGGCCCGTGCGTTGGCGATCGTCCGTCCCAGTTCCGCCACCTCGGTCAGCAGCGACGATTCCACGCTGGTGAGGTCGCCGCGCATGCTGGACAAGACGGATTGCACGACGTCGGCCACCATCTCCGGCCGTGCCGCCGGCCAGCGGGCGCCGATCTCCGCCAAGCGCTGGGATAGTGCCTCGGGGCCGTTCGTTACAGGCATCGGGCTGTCAGGCATGACCTAGGACCTTTTCGATCTTTCCCCGCAACGTCTCGGCGTTGAAGGGCTTGACGATGTAGTTCGATACGCCAGCCTGCTTGGCGGCCACCACGTTCTCCACCTTGCTTTCGGCGGTGATCATGATGAATGGCGTGGCCTTGAGCCGGGTATCGGCGCGCACCTCCTGCAGAAGCTGCAACCCGGTCATCGGGGCCATGTTCCAGTCGCTGATCACGAGGCCGAAACTGCTGGTCCGCATCTTCGCCAGCGCCTCGGCGCCGTCGGTCGCTTCCTCGACATTGTTGAAATCGATCTGCTTGAGGAGATTGCGGATGATCCGCAGCATGGTCTTGTAGTCATCGACGATCAGTACATTCATCGATTTGTCGATCGACATCATGTGCTCCTGTTGGCGCGCTGTGCCGGGGAGGCAGGGCGGTCGCTGGGGTGCGGCGCCCTCCTGGCGCCAGGTTGTCGGTAGCTCAACCGCCCACGGGGCGGAGGGTCGCTCAACCGCCCGATGGGCGGGGAGGCACGGGGTCTGCGGGCCGGTTGGCCTCGGTTCGCCGTTGGGCGAGTTCGGCGGTGATCTGGCGGGCGCGCTCCGGCTGCATCGCGGCCAGAACAGGGGCTGCCTTGGCCTCCTTCATGCGGTCCAGCACGGCCAGCAGCACCGGGCGGTCGAGATCGTTGAAGATGGCGGCTGCCTCACGCGGCTTCATGGTCTCGTACAACTTGACCAGACCGCGCCAGTTTTCCTCGTCACGATCGCGGCGCGCCGTCTCCATCGCTTCCAGGCGGCGTTGCAGGTTGCCCAGTTCGGCGGCGCGGTCCGACAAACGCTTCTCGGTCGCAGCCAGCATGCCCTCCCGCGTCGACAGCGCCCCCTCGCGCCCTTCCAGTTCCGCCCGGCGCCTGCGCAGGTCGAGCAGGATAGCGCGCTCCGCCGCACTTACCGGTGGCTCGGAGGGCGCGAGCGGCGCCGGTGGCGCGATCACCTCGGGTTGCTGCACCGGCGCAAGTGCGGGTCCGGTGGAGGCCCCAGGCGGCGGCTGCCGCTTCGGGGGAGATGCAGCAGGTGTCGCAGGGGCCGCCGCGCCGCCACTGGCAAGGGCCTGCTGCACGAGACCAGCCGACTTCATCCCGATCAGGGCGAGCGAGGTGACGATTACCATCGGCAACAACCGCGGCACAAAGCCCAGCCGGGAGACCGCCGGAGCGCGCAGGACGGCAATGATGCGAGGCACCCAGGCCATGTCAGAACCCTCGCGTCATCGCGCCAGCCGCAGCGCGCGCATCAGGTCGCGCTCCGCTTGGCTGCGCAGGCGCGGCGAGGCCTCCGGTGCTTGTTCCGCGAGCATGGATGCGGTGGGTGGCTCTGCCGGCACCGGGCGGGGGGCCGGAAGCTCCAGGCTGCGGCCGGCGCGCACCAGATGGTCCAAACGGTCGGCCAGCACTTCGCCGCGCTCTCCCAGGAACACCAGATCGTCTTTCAGCCGCGTCGCGATCTCCACCTGCCGGGCAATCTGCCGCCCGGCGCCATCCGCTGCATCCTTCAAGCGCTCGATCCCATGCTCCGCCGCCCGCGTGGAGGCGTTGAACCCGGCCACCAATTCCTCCAGCGCTGCACGGTCGCGCTTCAGCACGCCGAGCGCCCGCTCCAGCCGCACCGCGTGGAACGTCGTCACCAGCAGAAGCCCGACCAGGGCAATTTCCAGAAGCCATTCCATGCCTGCCATCCCGCGCCCATTCTGGCCGTGCTGGGGTGAACGAATCGTTCTTGCCGTGGCGCCGCGCCATCAGCGTTCGCCGATCGGCTGGCGCAGCACTTCGCGCTCGATGCGCACCGCAAGCCGGTTTTTGCGCCGGCCCACCTGGCCCTCGAACAATGTGACGGTGCCGCACCGCAACTGCACCGTGCCGCCGACCGACGTGTTCAACACGATCCGGCTGCCGGGCTTGAGGTCCATCACGTCGGACAGGCGCATCACCTGCTCGTCCAACACCACGTCGAGGTCGATGTCGGTGTTCCACAACTCCTCGGCGAGATGGGTTTCCCAGATCGAGTCGCGGCCGAACTTCTCGCCCATGAACTGCTGCAGCAGCAATTCGCGCACCGGCTCCAGCGTGGCATAGGGCAGCAACAGCTCGACGCGCCCGCCGCGGTCCTCCATGTCGACCCGCAGCCGCGCAAGCACCGCGGCATTTGAAAGCCGGGAAATGGTGGCGAAGCGCGGGTTCACTTCCAGCCGCTCGAAGCGGAACGTCACCGGGCACAACGGGTCGAAGCTGAGCGACAGGTCGCCCAACACCACCTGGATCAGCCGCTCCACCAGCGTGCGCTCGATCGTGGTGTAGGGCCGCCCCTCGATGCGCATCGCCGCCGTGCCGCGGCGACCGCCGAGCAGCACGTCCACGATCGAGTAGATCATGGCGCTGTCGACCACCATCAGCCCGTAATTGTCCCACTCCTCCGCCTTGAAGACCGCCAGCATCGCGGGCAGCGGGATGGAGTTGAGGTAGTCGCCAAAGCGTAACGACAGGATGTTGTCGATGCCGACTTCCACGTTGTCGCTGGTGAAGTTGCGCAGCGACGTGGACATGATCCGTACCAGCCGATCGAACACGATCTCCAGCATCGGCAGGCGCTCATACGAGACGAGGCCGGAGCTGATGATGCGCTGCATGCCGGTGCGGTTCTCACCGTCCGCGGGGCCGGCGTCGAAGCCCAGCAGGCTGTCGATCTCCGCCTGGTTCAGCACACGTTGCGGCGTGGCGCCATCGGCCTCCTCGCCGCCCGCCTCGGCCTCGGCGCCATCGGTATCGGCCCCCCAGGCGGCGGCGAGTTCCTGCTCGGTCTGGGTGCCGCTCATTGCACGATCATTTCGGGAAACAGCACGTCCACGATGCGCACCGGAGCAACCGCGATATTGGCGCGCGCCAGAAGCTCCTCGCGCAGGCGATAGGTGCCGGCGCTGCCGCGCAATTCCTCGGGGCGCATCTCGCGCAGATAGGTCTGGAAGAGGTCCAGCAGCCGCGGCATGGCGGCACGCACCGCCACCTCGTCCTCCGCGCGGGCCAGCTCGATCTTGGGGCGCAGCTTGATAAAGCTGTTGCGCCGCGGGCCGGCGTTGAGGTTGGCGATGATCTCCGGCAATTCCATGAAAATGGGCTGTGGCTTCGCATCGGCCTTGGCCGCGGCCTTGCCATCCGCCGCCTTGCCATTGGCACCGTCGCTTGTCGCGCCGTCGGCGTGCGTGGGCTTGGGGCCCATGCCCAGCAGCGGCGGCAGGATGCCACCGAACCACAGCCCGGCCCCAGCCCCGGCGAGCAGCAGCACAAGCGCCGCCAGCACGATCAGCTTCTTCTTGCCGCCCTTCTTGGCCGGTGCGGCCGCGGCATCTTCGCCGGGCGCCGCTGCTGCCGCAGCCGTCATGACCGCCCCCTTCCTGCGCGCAGCCAAGCCGCGCGAGCGACCCCCATGGCCGCGGGCGCAGATTGGGGCCCAGTGGTTAACGAAGGCTTTCCCGCTGACCAACACGGCCGGGCGTCATGCCTGCGCCGCAGCACCCTGGCCGGCCGGATTTGCCGGGCTGCATCCGCCGCGACCGGGCAAGCCCTGCCGGGTGCGCGCCGGCAGGGACCGCAAACCCGCGCATTTCCGCCAATCCGGCCCTGGCACGCCGGTTGCGTGGCATGCGGCAACAGGCGCCCGGCCGGCGCCGCCCCGAGGATGCCATCGCCATGCAGAACATCACCACCATCGCCCTGTCGCGACTCACCGCCCAGCAACGCGCGCTCGACGTCACCGCCGGCAACATCGCCAACGCCAATACCTCCGGCTACCGCGCCGAGCGCCTGCTGTTCAGCGACTTCCTGGTGCGAAACCGCGGCCGCGACCTGCCGCCCGGCGCGGAAATCGTCACCTTCACCCAGGACCGCGCCAGCTACCGCGACCAGCAGCCTGGCCCGATCACCCACACCGCCAACCCGTTCGACATCGCGCTGGGCGGCGACGGCTATTTCATGGTGGAAACCCCGCGCGGCCCGCGCCTGACCCGCGCCGGCCATTTCGAGCTCTCGCAGGACGGCAACATCGTCAACAGCGACGGCCATGCCCTGCTCGACACCAGCCGCCAGAAACTACGCCTGGCCACCACCGACACGCACATCACCATCAGCGCCGATGGCACCATCGCCAGCGAGAACGGCCGCATCAGCCGCATCGGCGTGGTTCGCCCCGCCGACCCATACCGCATGAAGCCCGAGGGCGGCCGCCTGTTCGCGGCCGAGGGCGAGCCGGTGCCCATCCCGGAGCCCAAGATCATCCAGGGCGCCATCGAGCAGAGCAACATCGCCCCGGTCGTCGAACTCACCCGCATGATGCGCGAGCTGCGCGAGTTCGAGTTCACCAGCAAGGTGGTCCAGGCCGACGCCAACCGCCAGCAGAACGCCATCGACAAGCTGACCCAGAAGCGGAGCTGATCCTGTGCTGAACCAGAAGCGGAGCTGATCCAATGCTGAACCAGAAGCGGAGCTGAACGACATGCGCTCGCTCGATATCGCCGGCACCGGCATGCAGGCCCAGGCGACGAACGTGGAGGTGATTTCGAACAACATCGCCAACATGACCACCACCGGCTTCAAGCGCCGCCGCGCCGAGTTCCAGGACCTGATCTACCAGAACCTGCGCCGCGCCGGCTCCAACTCCTCCGACGCCGGCTCCATCGTCCCGGCCGGCGCGCAGGTCGGCCTCGGCGTCAAGACGGCAGCGATCTACCGCATCAACGAACAGGGCAACCTGAAGCAAACATCCAACACCTTCGACATGGCCATCCGCGGCAACGGCTTCTTCCAGGTGACGCTGCCCAGCGGCGAGACCGCCTACAGCCGCGACGGCACCTTCGCGCTGTCCGCCGAAGGCCAGGTCGTCACCGCAGACGGCTACGTGGTGCAGCCCGGCATCACCGTGCCGGCCAACGCCACCGACGTCGCCATCAACGCCTCTGGCCAGGTGCAGGTCACGCTCGATGGACAGCAGGCCCCGGCCCTGGTCGGCCAGATCCAGCTCGCCGTCTTCCCCAACGCCGCCGGCCTCGACGCCCAGGGCGACAACCTGTTCCTCGCCACCACCGCCAGCGGCGCGGCCGTCACCGGAACCCCCGCCTCCCCCGGCTTCGGCTCGGTGCTCCAGGGCTTCGTCGAGACCTCGAACGTCAACGTCGTCAGCGAGATCACCAACCTCATCACCGCCCAGCGCGCCTACGAGATGAACAGCAAGGTGATCACCACCTCCGACCAGATGCTCTCCACCCTCACCAACCTGCGCTGAGGCATCCCATGCGCTCCCTCATCTTCCTGACACTGGCCGCCATCTTCGTCGCAGCCCCCGCCGTTGCCGCCACGCTGCGCCCGATCACCACGCTGGCCTCCCCGGTCGTGCGCCTGTCCGACCTGTGGGACGATCTTGGCGCCAGCGCCACCACCGTGCTTGGCCCGGGCCCCGCCCCTGGCGGGCGCATCGTGGTGGAGGCGGCGCAACTGGCCGCCATCGCCCGGCAGTTCGGCATCGAGTGGCGCCCGGTCGGCGGCGAGCGTGCAGTGCTCGAACGCCCCGGCCGCCTGCTGCCGCGCGAGGAGGTCGTCGCCGCCCTGCGCGCGGCACTGTCCGGTGTCGGCGCCCCCGACGATGCCGAGCTGGACCTGCCCGGCTACACCGCCCCCCTGGTCCCCGCCGAAGCCCAGGTCCGCACCGAGGTCGAGGCGATGGATTTCGACGCCGCCACCGGCCGCTTCGTCGCCACTGTCTCGATCGCCGGCGACGGCATGCTCACCCAGCGCCAGCGCCTGGCCGGCACGCTGCACGAGATGGCCGAGGTCCAGGTGCCGGTCCGCCGCATGCCGCCCGGCACCGTGGTGCGCGCAAGCGACCTGCAAACCCAGCGCGTCCGCGCGACCACCCTGCGCGGCGAGGTGGCGCGCATGCCGGAACAGGCCGTCGGCATGGCCCTGCGCCGGCCCGGCATCCCCGGCCAGGCCCTGGCGCTGGCCGATCTCTCCCGTCCGCTGGTCGTCGGCAAGGGTGCGCGCATCACCATGCAGCTCTCCTCCGGCGGGCTGTCCCTGGCCGCGCACGGCCAAGCGCTCGAAGGCGGCGCGATCGGCGACCGCATCCAGGTGCTCAACCCCGCCTCGCGCGCCGTGCTGGAGGCCGAGGTGGTCGGCCCCGACCGCGTGCGCATCGACCCCGGCAGCAGCCCGCTCCTCCTCTCCGGCCCACCGCGCGGCCAGGCCCTTTCCCAGGTGACCTCTCGATGACCCCTTGGCCGACAACCCGTCGCCTGCTTCTTGCCCTGCTTGCCCCCACGCTGCTGGCCGGCTGCGGCAACCTCCAGCGCCTGTCCGAGGTCGGCCGCCCCCCCGGCATGACCCAGCCCAGCGACCCCACGCAGGAGCCCGGCTGGCGCCCCCTGTCGATGCCCATGCCGATGGCCCAGACCGCCGCCCCCCAGGCCAACTCCCTGTGGCGCGCCGGCAGCCGCGCTTTCTTCAAGGACCAGCGCGCTGCCCATGTCGGCGACATCCTCACCGTGCTGGTCAACATCGCCGATACCGCCAGCCTGAAGAACAACACCAGCGCCAACCGCAAAAGCAACGAGAGCCTCGGCCTGCCCAACCTGTTGGGCCTGGAGACCACGGCAATTCCCCGCCTGTTGACCGGGGTCGAGATGAGCAAACTCATCGCCCTGTCCAGCGGCAACGGCAACACCGGCACGGGCGAGATGAAGCGCGACGAAACCGTCACCCTCAAGCTCGCCGGCGTCATCACCCAGGTGCTGCCGAACGGCAACCTCGTGGTCGCCGCGCGCCAGGAGGTGCGGGTGAACTCCGAGCTGCGCGAGCTGGCCGTCAGCGGCGTCATCCGCCCGCAGGACATCGCCAGCGACAACACCGTCCGCCATGACCGCATGGCCGAGGCCCGCATCGCCTATGGCGGCCGCGGCCAGCTCACCGACCTGCAATCCCCGCGCTGGGGACAGCAGGTGCTGGACATCGTCCTGCCCTTCTGATCAGTCACGACCGCGCGCGCAGCGTCCCGCCGGGTTGCGGGGCGCCCGCGACGCGCGCACGCTGGGACCTTCCCAGATCGGAGGCACCGATGCGCCGCACCCTGGCGTCCGCCCTGCTGATCCTCGCCACGATGTGCGGCGCGGCGGCGGCGCAGGACTGGCTGGCCCTGTGCAGCAAGTGCCTCTCCCCCAGCGTGCAGTCCAAATCCGGCATCGGCACCGCCAATGCGGTCGCCACCGCGCGCATCACCGAGGCGGACGCGCGCGACTGGTGCGCGAACTGGCAACCCGGGGACGGCACCTGCGTGCGCGAACAGATGTCCACCCCCGAGGCGAAACAGACCTTCCGCGCCACCGCCGACTGCCCCGCCGGGCGGATCACGCCCATCGACGGCAAGACATACCGCCGGGACGGCATCTGGCCCGGGGGCGACATCGGCGCCGGGCGCCCCCGCTTTCGTGACGCTGCCGGCCGCGTGGTCGGCCGCGACAACGCCAGCGGCGGCCTCGGCATCGCGCAGCAATGGGAACTGCTTTGCCCCGTGAGCGCCACAACCCGCCCCGCGCCGCCACCCCCGCGCGCCACTGCCGCCCCGCAGGCCACGCCCCAGGCCGCCTACCAGGTCGGCCAACACGTCGAAGCGCGCCACGGCAGCCAATGGATCCGCGGCCGCATCACCAGGCTGGTCCCCACAACCACGCGCGGCCAACGCGAGATGCACTATGAAGTGGCGCTCGAAAATCGCCAGCGCGGTATCGTACCGGCCCACTGGGTGCGCCCGCTCGCCACCCCCTGAAACGAAGAAGGGGGCGACCCTCGCGGACCGCCCCCGGCATCATTCCTTGCGACGCCTCAGGCCGCGTTCTCCTTGTCCAGGATGGGCTTGAATGCCTCGGTTGCCTTGACAAGCTCGTTCTTCACATCCGCCCCGCCCAGCGTGTTGGTCAGCGCGATGCCATACACGTCGCGGAACTCGGTCACGCTCACGATCTCCGGCAGCCCCGGCCGGCCCATGTTCTGGCAGGCGAGCGAGGTTTCGAACCATTCCTTCGGGAACGGGCTGCGCGTCTGGATTTCCTCGTCTTGCCACACGCTGGCCCGCGGCGGCGTGCCGGCACCCAGCCGCACCTGCTCCTTGCACATCTCCTTGCCCGAGGCCCACTGGATATACAACCACGCCGCCTGCTTGTTGCGCGACGCCGCCGGGATCGACAGCCCGGAGCAGAACGTCGCCGAATGCTGCGCCTTGGGCCCCGCCGGCACCGGCGAGAAGCGCACATCCTTGGCCACCCGGCTCTTGGTCGGGTCGATCAGCGGCGCGGAGAACCCGATGCCGTCGATCCACATCGCGACCTTGCCCTGGCTGAAGCTGGTCTGGCTCTCCATCCAGTTGAACCCGACGGTCCCCGGCGGCGCCGTCTCCGTCAGCAGCCGGCGATACATGTCGCCCGCCCACACCGCGGCATCGGTGGTCATCAGCAGGTTCCGGCCGTCGGGCGAGACGGTATCCTGGTCCATGCCCATCAGGAACGAGGTATACAGCGGCAGGTTGGCATTCTTTAGCCCGCGGCCGACCATGCCGTAGATGCCCTTGGACTTGTCGGTCAGCTTGCGCGCCGTCTCCAGCATCTCATCCATCGTCTTGGGGAAGGACAGCCCCTTCTCCGCGAACAGCGCCTGGTTCCAGAACATCAGCCACACGTCGTGGTTGGTCGCCAGCGTGTGCATGGTGCCGTCCGCCGCCGTGCCCCAACGCAGGCCGGGCTTGGCGAAATCGGCGAAATCCCACTCCGGCGCGGTCACGTTCGGGTTGGCGATCCAGCCGCGCAGGTCTTCCATCCACCGGCCACGCTCGACCATGCGCTTCTGCACATGCAGCGCCACGCTCACCACGTCGAAGGTCGGCCGTCCGGTCGAAAGCTCCAGCGCCACCTTCGGGCGCTGCTGCTGCTCGGGAACCTGCTCGCTGCCGACGCGGATGCCGGTCAGTTCCTCGAACTTCTTGTGGTTGCGCTCCAGAACGTCGGCGTTCGGCCCTTTCTGGAAGTTGACCTCGATCTTGGCCCCCTTGGCCATCTTCCAGTCGAACTGGCTCTGCGCATTGGCGCGCTCGACAATCGAGAACAGCGGCAGCGCGGCAGACGCGCCCAACAGGCTGCGGCGGCGGATCATGGCATTCTCCTCCCTGGAGAAGCGGCCGGGGTTGCTCCCCGGCCGCAGGTCACATCGCGGTTTGTACGATCAGGTGGCCAGCTCCTTCGCCAGCACCGGCTTGAAGGTCTCGGTGGCCTTGGTCAGCTCGGCCTTCGCATCGGCCCCGCCGATCATGTTGGTCAGCGCAACCCCGAACACGTCGCGGAACTCGGTGACGCCCACGATGACCGGCAGGCCGGAGCGCGCGATCTTGAGCGAGGCGCCCACGGTGTCGAACCACTCCTGCGGGAACACGCTGTTCTTCACCACGTCCTGGTTGGCATAGGCGCTCGCCCGCGGCGGCGTACCCGAACCGCTGCGCAGGAACTCCAGGCACATGGCCTTGCTCGTCGCCCACTGCACATACAGCCACGCCGGCCCCTTGTTGCGCGAACCGCGCGCAATGCCCACGCCCTCGATGAAGGTTGCCGAATGCTGCGCCTTGGGCCCGCGCGGCACCACGGTGAAGCCCACCGTGTCCGACACGCGCGACTTGGTCTTGTCCATCAGCGGCGCCGAGAAGCCGACGCCATCCAGCCACATCGCCGCCCGCCCCTGGGCAAACGTCGTCTGGCACTCGCTCCAGTTGAACCCCACCACGCCCTGCGGCCCGGTCTCGCGCAGCAGCTTGGCGTAGTATTCCGCCGCCGCCACCGCCGCCGGCGTGTCCAGCAGCAGCGTGCGCCCGTCCGCGGTGATCGTCTCCTGGTCATGGCCGAGCAGGAAGGTCGTATAGAGCGGCAGGTTGGCGTTCTTCAGCCCGCGCCCGACAAACCCGGCAATGCCCTTCGGCCGGTCGGTCAGCTTCTGTGCCGCCGCCATGAGCTCGTCGTGGGTGGTGGGCACGGCAATGCCCTTCTCGGCGAGCAGCGCCTTGTTGTAAAACAGGATGAACAGGTCCTGGTTGATCG
This sequence comes from Rhodospirillales bacterium, assembly GCA_031424895.1. Taxonomy (GTDB): domain Bacteria; phylum Pseudomonadota; class Alphaproteobacteria; order Acetobacterales; family Acetobacteraceae; genus CAMDGX01. The sequence goes on along the minus strand of JANPIH010000078.1, from coordinate 7,192 downwards.
GCATCGCCATCAGCGTCCCGTCGACGGCCGAATTCGCCTCCATGCCGGGCTTCGAGAAGTCGCCGATGTCGAAATCAGGCGCGGTCAGCTTCGGGTCGGCGACCATCGGCCGCAGGTCCTCCAGCCACTTGCCCTTCTCCACCAGCTTCTTCTGCACGTGCATCGACACGTTCACCACATCGAAGCTCGGCCGGCCGGAAGCCAGCTCCAGCGCGATCTTCGGCCGCTGCTGCTGTTCGGGAATCTGCTCGAAGCCCACGCGGATGCCCGTGAGTTCCTCGAATTCCTTCTGCCGCGCCTGGAGCACATCCGGCCGCGGCGACTTGCCGAAATTCACCTCGATGCTGGCGCCTCGGAACTGCCGCCAATCGAACGCGGACTGCGCCCCCACCTTCTCGACGATGGCAGGTGCCGCAAGCATGCCGGCAGTGGCCTGCAAAAGGTGACGACGACGGATCATGGCGCTTCTCCCGATGGCACACCGCCTGTGCGGTGCCGTTCCATCGCTTCTAGAGCAAAATCCGGCGCCACCGGAAGGGGAAAGCGTACACAGCGGGTTGCCCGCGCAACGGACGTGTTCGCTGGCCCTGCTCAATCGTCGCGGTGCACCCGCAACGCCATCAATCGTCGCGGTGCACCCGCTCCATGCGCTCGTGCCGTTCCTGCGCCTCGATCGACAGTGTTGCGATCGGCCGGGCCGCAAGCCGGCGCAGCCCGATCTGCTCCCCGGTCTCCTCGCAAAACCCGTAGCTCCCGGTCTCGATCCGCAGCAGCGCCTGGTCGATCTTGTTGATCAACTTGCGCGCCCTGTCCCGCGTGCGAAGCTCCAGCGCGCGGTCGGTCTCCACGCTGGCACGGTCGGTGATGTCCGCCTCGGTGATGCCGCCTTCCGACAGGCTCGCCAACGTCCCGTCTGCTTCACGCAGAAGGTCAGCGCGCCACCGTAACAGCTTCTGGCGGAAGTATTCCACCTGAAGCGCGTTCATGAACTCCTCGGAGTCTGACGGCACGTAATCGGGGGGCAGCGTGACCATCATCGGCTGGCATTCCTGCGGCAATGCGGCCGGCAAGGGCGGACTAGACGGCCCCCAAGCCGAAGGAAGCCGTCCACGGCCCCCCCGGGCCTTCCAGACGCGCCGGCTTATACCGATGCAATGCTGCGGCGCCAAGAGGATGACGACCGCATATCATGACATTTCAGTGCATTTCTCCGCAGCGTCCCCTTGGCGCGCCATCTCTGCCCGGACCGCCTCGATGCGCGCACGCAGCGCGATCGCCGCCACCGCCTCGCGCAGCCCAGGGTCGCTCGCAGCCGGCACCGCCTCGGCCAGCCGCGCCAGGCGCCGCGGATCGGCCCCCTCCAGCCCCAGCAGGCCACGCTGCATCGCCGCCAGCGCCTCCAGCAGGTCATGCCCGCGCCGCCGTGCCTCCCGGTCCGCCACCTCCTCGCCCGGCATCTCCTGAAGCGCCAGCATGCCCCCCATCCCCACCTCCGCCGCCGACGCAACCGCGGCGGCGCCGGCCCCCTCGGTCTTTGGAAGCCGGAAACCACCGGCCTCGCGAACCTGCCGCGGCCCGCCACCCGCCGGCATGGACGGACCCACCGGGCGGATCACCACCCGTCTCCAGCGCTGCTCAACCTGTCAACCATGTCCCGTCGCCTCCCGTAACACCTGCCCAACCCGCCCCGGCACCGCCTGCCGCCCGGCAGGAACTGCCGACCCGACGGCCTGACCACCCGAGCATTCTCCGTGCCTTGCGTCTGGCACGCCGCTTGCCTTGCCACCCCTGGACCTTGCGCCCCAAACCTTGCTGAACCGTTCCCGCACCGAGGATCTCCCGCTGTGCCCCGCCTCCCTCTCCTTCTCCTCCCCCTCCTCATGCTGTGCCTCGCCGCCCTGCCGGCCCACGGCCAGGTCCGCATCAAGGACATCGCCGACCTCGAGGGCATCCGCGCCAACCAGCTCGTCGGGTACGGCCTCGTCGTCGGCCTCAACGGCACCGGCGACAAGCTCGACAGCGCCGTCTTCACCCGCCAATCCCTCATCGGCATGCTCGAGCGCCTCGGCGTCAACACCCGCGACCAGGAGGCCAAGCTCAAAACGAAGAATGTCGCCGCCGTCATGGTCACCGCCGAGCTGCCACCCTTCGGCCGCACCGGCAGCCGCATCGACATCGCCGTTTCCGCCCTCGGCGACGCCACCAACCTCACCGGCGGCACCCTCCTGGTCACGCCCCTGCTGGCCGCCGACGGCGAGGTCTATGCCGTCGCCCAGGGCGCGCTGGCCACCGGCGCCATCGCGGCCGGCGGGGCTGCCGCCTCCGTCACCCGCGGCGTGCCCACCGCCGGGCGCGTTCCCAACGGCGGCACCATCGAGCGCGAGGTCGCCTTCCAGCTCGCCTCGCGCAACGCCCCTCGCCTCGGCCTGCGCAACCCCGACCTCACCACCGCGCGCCGCATGGCCGAAGCCATCAACCGCGCCATCGGCCCCGGCACCGCGACGGCCACCGACCCGCGCACCGTCGCCCTGAACCTCCAGGGCCGCGACGTCATCGACGCACTCGCCCGCATCGAGGTCCTGCGCGTGGAGCCCGACAACGCCGCCATCGTGGTGATCGACGAAGCCAGCGGCACCATCGTCATGGGCGCCAACGTCCGCATCAGCACGGTCGCCATCGCCCAGGGCAACCTCACCATCCGCGTCACCGAAACCGCCGACGTCTCCCAGCCCGGCGCCCTCTCCGGCGGCCAGACCGTCATCGTCCCGCGCACCCAGGTCCAGGTCGACGACCAGGGCGAACGTCGCCTCGGCATCCTCAGCTCCAGCGTCACCCTGCGCGACCTCGTCGCCGGCCTCAACGCGCTGGGCGTCGGCCCGCGCGACATGATCACCATCCTGCAATCCATCAAGGCTGCTGGGGCACTCCAGGCCGAGCTGGTGGTGCGCTGATGTCCACCATCATCCCTGTCGCCCCCACCGCTGCCGATCTCGCCCACCCCGCCGCCGCGCGCGCCTGGAAAACCGCCCAGGACTTCGAAGCCCTGGTGCTCGGCCAACTGGTCGCGCCAATGTTCGACACCGTGCAAACCTCCAAGGGCCTCTTCGGCGGCGGCGCGGCCGAGGATGCCTGGCGCCCCATGCTCTCCCAGGAACTCGGCCGCCATATGGCCCGCGGCGGCGGCCTCGGCCTCGCCGTGCCGGTCTTCCACCAGATGCTGCAGGCCCAGGAGGCAGCGAATCAGGCCGCGAACCAGGCCGCGAAGGAAACCCCATGACCGCCCCGCTGCTCCATGCCGCCGCCGCACTGGCCGACATCCTCGCCGCCGAGAACGCCGCCCTCGCCACGCTGGACATCCGCGCCGCCGCCCCGCTCCTGCCCGCCAAGCGCCAGGCCGCCGACGCCTTCGCCGGCGCCCATGCCCGCCTCGCCGCCGCCGGCCCGCCCGACGCCGCCACCCGCACCCTGCTCCAGGCCACCGCCCAGCGCCTTGGCGCCCTGGCAGAGGAGAACCGCCGCCTGCTCGAACGCGCCATGTCGGTGCAATCCCGCGTCATGGACGTCATCGCCCAGGCCGTGCCCCGCGCCAGCGCCCAGGCCCCGCGCTACGGCGCCCAGGGCGCCCTGGTCGGCCGCCACACCGCCCTCCCGGTTGCCATCGCCGCCAGCGCATGACCGCAAGTGCCCGGCGCGCCGCGGTGGCGCGTACCCGGCCCGCGTGTTAATGCCGCGCCGCAATGCCCTCCGCGCCCCCAGTCACGATCGACGACGCCACCTGGCAGCGCGTGCTGGCGCGCGATCCTGGCGCCCATGGCTATCCGCCGCTCTACGCGGCCTTCCTCGCGCCCCCCGCGCACTCCGACGGCTGCGTCGTGCTCGGCCGCATCGCGCAAACGCTCGACGGCCGCATCGCCACCGAATCCGGCATGTCCTTCTGGATCAGCGGCCCGGAGGACATCCTGCACACCCACCGGCTGCGCGCCATCTGCGACGCCATCGTCGTCGGCGCGGGCACGGTGAAGGCCGACGACCCGCTGCTCACCACCCGCCTCTGCCCCGGCCCCTCCCCGGTGCGCGTGGTCATCGACACCGACCGTCGCCTCGCCGGCGCCTACCGCATGTTCCAGGGCGGCCCCCCCACCCTCCTGCTGGTCGCCAACGACCTCGCCGGCAGCGACCGCCTCGGCACCGCCGAGGTGCTCCGCCTGCCGCGCGCCGGCACCGGAGGTCTCGCCATCCCGGCTGTCGTCGCCGCCCTGGCCGCCCGCGGCCTGCACCGCATCTTCGTGGAAGGCGGCGGCATCACCGTCTCCCGCTTCCTCGCCGCCGGCGCGCTCGACCGCCTGCACGTCACCGTCGCACCCCTCCTGCTCGGCGCCGGCATTCCCGCCTTCACCCTGCCGGGCGTCGCCAAACCGGAGGACGGCCTGCGCCTGGCCTGGGAAATCCACCGCCTCGGCCAGGATCTCCTGTTCGATGTTTCGCTGGTGCGCGCATGACGGCCCGCGCCTTCTGGACCATCGCCCCCGGCATCGGCGAACTCCGCACCGAACCCCTCCCCGCCCCCACCCCGGACCAGACGCGCCTGACCACCCTGGCCACCGGCATTTCCCGCGGCACCGAGTCCCTCGTTTTCGCCGGCCGCGTTCCCCCCAGCCAATACGCCACCATGGGCGCCCCCCTGATGGCCGGCAGCTTCCCCTTCCCGGTGAAATACGGCTACAGCGCCGTCGCCCAGGACGCCGAAGGCCGCCGCCACTTTGTCCTGCACCCCCACCAGAACATCTTCAACGCGCCGACCGCCATGTGCATCCCCCTGCCGGACGCCCTGCCCACCGCCCGCGCCACGCTCGCCGCCAACATGGAAACCGCGCTGAACATCACCTGGGACGCCGCCCCCCTGCCCGGCGAGCGCATGATGGTCGTCGGCGCCGGCATCGTCGGCCTGCTCACCGCCGCCCTGCTTGCCCGAACCCCCGCCGCCACCGTCACCCTGGTCGATATCGACCCCCGACGCCATTCCCTCGCTGCGCAATTCGGGTGCCGCTTCGCCCTGCCCGCCGACGCGCCGGCCGACCAGGAACTGATTATCCACGCTTCCGCCACCGAAGCCGGCCTGCGCACCGCGCTGTCCTGCGCCGCCTTCGAGGCCCGCATCGTCGAAGCCAGCTGGTTCGGCGACAAAACTCCCGCGCTGCCCCTCGGCGAGGCCTTCCACGCCCGCCGCCTGCGCCTGCTCTCCACCCAGGTCGGCAGCGTCGCCACCGCCATGCGCGGCCGCCGCACCCACGCCCAGCGCCTCGCCCTCGCCCTGGACCTGCTGTGCGATCCCTCCTACGACGCCCTGCTGGAACCGCCGACCCGGTTCGAGGACCTGCCCGAAGCCATGCCCCGCCTGCTCGCCGGCGGTTTGTGCCACGTCGTCACCTACGGAACCTAAATCGCATGTACAGTCTCACCGTCTGCGACCACATCATGATCGCCCACAGCTTCCAGGGCGAGGAATTCGGCCCCGCCCAGCGCATGCACGGCGCCACCTACGCCGTGGAAGCCGAGTTCCGCGCCCCCAGGCTCGACCCGCACAACCTGCTGATCGACATCGGCCTGGCGAAAACCGAACTGCGCCGCATCCTCGATACGGTGGACTACCACAACCTCGACACCCTGCCCCAGTTCACCGGCCAGAACACCACCACCGAATACATGGCCCACCACATCTGGACCCTGCTCGCCGCCGCCCTGAAGAACGGCACCCTCGGCGAGGGCGGCCGCGTCACCACCGGCCTCAAGGTCCTGCTGCGCGAGGCCCCCGGCGCCTGGGCCGCCTACGAAGCCCCGCTCTCCTGAAGGCCCGCCCGCCGATGCGCATCGCCGTCCTCGTCCCCGCCCCCCTCAGCGCCAACTCCGGCGGCTACGGCTACGACCGCCGCGTCATCGCCGAAATGCGCGCCGCCGGCCACACCGTCGACATCCACGAACTCCAGGGCCGCCATCCCCTGCCCGACGACGCAGCGAAAGCCTCCGCCCGCGCCGCCTGGGAAGCGCTCGCGCCGGATGCCCTGCCGATCATCGACGGCCTCGGCCTGCCGGCCTTCGACGGCCTTATCAACCGCGCCTGCATCGGCCTCATCCACCACCCCACCAGCCTGGAAGCCGGCACCAGCGCACCCGACGCCGAAGCCCTCGCCGCAATCGAGAAGCGCCTCTTCCCGGCGCTCACCGCCTGCCTCGTCACCAGCGACACGACGGCCGCCACCCTCGCCCGCGACTTCGCCGTCCTGTCCGACCGCGTCGCCACCATCGTCCCCGGCACCGACCCCGCCCCCCGCGCGCCCGGCTCGGGCACCCATACCTGCCAGATCCTCTCGATCGGCACCCTGACCCCGCGCAAGGGCCACGAACTCCTCCTGCGCGCCCTCGCCCGCCTCTTCGACCTCGACTGGCACCTCACCATCGCCGGCGGCGCGCCCGACCCTGTCCATGCCGCCACCCTGCGCAACCTCGCCGAAGACCTCGCCATTGCCCGGCGCGTCACCTTCGCCGGCACCGCCACCGGCGAGGCCCTCGAAGCCCTCTGGCACCAGGCCGACCTCTTCGCGCTCGCCACCGAATACGAAGGCTACGGCATGGCCATCGCAGAAGCCCTCAAGCGCGGCCTCCCCGTCGCCATCACCAAGGGCGGCGCCGCCGGCGCCCTCGTCCCCACCGAAGCCGGCGTGGTCTGCGACGTCGGCGACCTCGTCACCTTCTCCAAATCCATCCGCCGCGCCATCTTCGATACCGAATTGCGCGCCGACATGGCCCAGGCAGCGTGGGCGGCCGGCCAAACGCTGCCCGACTGGCCTACCCAGGGGCGGGCTTTCGCCGCGGCGCTCGAGCGGTTCAACAAGTAAGGAAACATGTTCTTTTTTACAAAAAAGAACCAAAAAACTTTCATTCATAAGCTAGGGCGGAAAACCGGGAGCAAATGAATGAAGTCTTTTTGCTTCTTTTTCTTCAGAAAAAGAAGAATCCTTCCTTACTTCCCGAGGTCCTAATGCCCGAAACCTTTGACGGCGACTGGCTCACCCTGCGCGAGCCCCACGACGCCGCCGCCCGCAGCCCGGCCCTCGCCCAGGCGCTGGCCGCCGTGCTCCCCCCGCGCCCCCGCCTGATCGACCTCGGCGCCGGCACCGGCAGCCTGTTCCGCTGG
>JANPIH010000077.1:0-2884 GCA_031424895.1 Rhodospirillales bacterium | reverse complement strand
GCGCAAGCCGATAACGCGGAACCCTGCCCAGCCGAACAACCCCAACAGCAGCGTATAGTGCAGGAAGCGCAGCGCAGGTTGGAGCCAGTCCTCCACGTAGGGGTCAGCTGACGACGAAGTTGACGACGCCCTTCATCCGGTGCCCGTCAGCGCCCGCCGCCTGCCACCGCGCTTCGTACGTGCCCGCGCGAAGCGGCTGCTTCAGCTTGAGGGTCATCGTCTTGTTGCCATTGCTCCACGCGGTTGTGAAGTTGCGGATGACCATCTCGCCGTGGTTCGCCATGCCGGGCATGGCCGTCATCACGATGTTGGCGGCAGCGGTCGGCGGCATCAGGGCTTCGCTGAAGGTGAACGTGACCACGCGCGGACCCTTGACGGTAGCGCCTTGTGCCGGGGTTGAGGCGACAACCTTGGTGTGCGCGAGTGCGGCCGTGGGACCGGCGAGCGGTGCTGCGATCAGTGCGGCCGCCGCGAGACGAGAAACGAGCTTCATGTTGTTTTCCTTCAATTCAAAACCAGAACCGGATGCCGACGACGTAATTAGTCGAGCTTGGACTCTCGCCCCCTGCGCGCGCATAGGTCGCACCGCGCCCGAGCTTCCAGCTCTGCTCGACGCCGATGTAGGGCGCGAACTCGCGGACGATCTCGTAGCGCAGCCGCACGCCGACCTCGACCTTGTCGATACCGGCGCCGATGCCCAGGCGCGGAATGTCCTGCGCAGAAAGATTGATCTCGGCCCGTGGCTGGAGGATCAGGCGTTGGGTGATCCGCTGATCGATCTCGGCCTCGACGCGCGCAGTAAGGTCGCCACGATGCGAGAGGAACAGCGCGGCGTCGACCTCGTATAGATAGGGCGCGAGGCCCTGCACCCCGATAACGCCATAGGTTGTGTTCGGCCCCGCCACATCCTGCCGGACACCGGCCTGGAGATCGAAAAAAGGGGTGATCGCGCGCGCATAGAGCGCTTGGAACTCGGCGTCCTCAATGCGCTCGCCGAACGACCCTTCGCCCTCGCTCTTGAACCAGAACCGGCTGGTCGGCGTGCCGTAATAGCCTTGCAGGTCCCAGAGATAGCCGTCGCGGCCGCGGCGCGCCTGCGTCTCGAACCGGTCGCCCTGGAACCAGAAGACCGGAAAGTCGCCATGCGTCCGGCGCAGGTCGTCACGCGACCCGCGCATCGCGTCTGCACCCCAGATCGCATCGGCAGCGCGTGGCGGCCCGCTTCCGGCTTCGGGCTGCGGTGGTGTTTCCATATCGGGGCCCGGCGAGGTCACGGCAGCACCCGTAGCACTGTGATCCATGGTGCTGTGGTCCATGCCGTCCATAGCCTGAGCAGGGGTCGTCGGTGACGACGCTGGCGTCGGCATGGTGTGGCCAGCGTGCGGATCGCTCGCGGGCGGTGGCGCTGCCGCGTTGGCAGGCATCACATGGCCTGCGTGCGGATCGGCCTGCACCGGAGCAGACTTTGGCGCTACCACGCGTTTTGGCGCTGCCACATGCTTCGGCGCTGCCACACGCTTCGGCGCTACCGCAGGCTTTGGTGCTGCCGCACGCTTCGGCGCTAGCGCGGATTTGGCCGCAGGCGCAGGCATCGGCATCGCATGCCCCTCATGCTGCGCCAATGCCGGGGCCGCGATCAGGGCCGTACCCAGTGCGGCGGTGGAGAGATACAGGCGGACCTTCATGCGCCGCCCTTTGGACCCATGACGGTCACGGTCTGCATCATGCCACCATGCATATGATACATGAGGTGGCAGTGGAACGCCCAGTCGCCGGGTTCGTTTGCCGTCAAATCGAAGGTCGCGCTTGCCCCCGGCTGGACGATAACGACGTTCTTGCGCGGTTGGGTCGCGGGCTTCTGGCCGTTGACGAGTTCGAAGAAAATGCCGTGCAAGTGGATCGGGTGCGCCATCATCGTGTTGTTGATCAGCTTGACACGCACCCTCTCGTTCCAGGCAAAGCGGATCGGCACATCGCTGACCGCCGAATACATCTTGCCATCGAACGACCACATATAGCGTTCCATGTTTCCAGTCAGGTGCAACTCGAGCAGCCGCGACGGCTCGCGTATATCCTTGTTCGGCTCAAGCGCCGCGAGCATGCGGTAGTTGAGCACGCGATGCTCGACGTCGCGCAGACCAAGCCCGGGGTCGCCGGTCTTGTCGACGGGCATCATCGACACCCCATCGATGCCGGGGCCGACCTTGACGTCGGGAGGCAGCAGCGTGGTGTCGCGCATGCTCATGCCGTCCATGCTTACGCCCGGGCCGTGATCCATGCCCATGTCGCCCATCGTCAACAGCGGCGGATTGCGCAACGCAGGCACCTTCGCGCGCGCACCTGGCCGGCTTGCCAGCATCGCCAGCGCCATCCCAGACCGGTCCATCGACTCGCCGACAATCGCATAGGCCTCGGCGCCCTTCGGCTCGACGATCACGTCATAGGTCTCGGCGGTGCCGATCTGGAACTCGTCGACCTCGACCGGGCGGACATTTTGCCCGTCGGCGGCGATGATCGTCATCGGCAGGCCGGGGATGCGGACGTTGAAAAAACTCTGCGCCGAGCCATTGATGATGCGCAGTCGGATGCGCTCGCCAGCGCGGAACAGATATTCGAGGCCTTCTTTCGGCCCGCGCCCATTGGCGAGGAAGGTGTAGGTCGGTGCGCCGATGTCCGCGATGTCGGTCGCCGGCATCCGCATCTCGGCCCACATCCGGCGCTCAGCACCCGACAGCTTGTAACGGTCGGTCCAGCTCGTCAGCTGTCGACTGAAATAGCCCTCGCCGGTGCGCAGGCGGCTCATGATGAAATGCGGGTCGAGCACCGTGAAGTCGCTCAGCAACAGGATATAGTCGCGGTCATACTGCACCGGCTCGGCACCCGC
>JANPIH010000076.1:0-2663 GCA_031424895.1 Rhodospirillales bacterium | reverse complement strand
CGCGTGCTGCTGATGGACGAACCCTTCGGCGCGCTCGACGCCCTGACGAGGGAGGAGATGAGCCTGGAGCTTCTTCGCATCTGGCGCGAGACCGGCGCCGCCGTGCTGTTCGTGACCCACTCGATTTCCGAGGCGGTGCTGCTGGCGGACCGGGTGGTGGTCATGTCGCCCCGGCCCGGCCGCGTGGCCGACATCGTGGACATCGACCTGCCCCGCCCGCGCAGCTTTGAGCAGGAGGGCGAGCCGGCCTTCCACGCCGCCGCCCAGCGCATCCGCCGCACGATTTACCAGAGGCTGCCCGATGCTGCGTAGCGTCCTCCCCGGCCTGCTTACGGTCGTCCTCTTCTTCGCTGGCTGGGAAGGCGCGGTGCGCTTCTTCGCGATCCGTGAGTTCATCCTGCCCGCTCCCAGTGTCATCGCCAGCTCCGCCTGGGCGATCTGGCCGACCTTGATGAACCACACGCTCACGACGCTCACCACGGTGATGCTGGGCTTCGGCGCCTCGGTGCTTGTGTCGCTGCCGCTCGCGATGCTGATCGCATCCTCGCCACTCATCTCGGCGGCGGTTTATCCCGTGCTGGTCATCACTCAGTCCATCCCCAAGGTAGCGCTGGCGCCGATCCTGATCATCGCGCTGGGCGCCAACGAGGTGCCGCGGGTGATCGTGACCTTTCTGGTGGCTTTCTTCCCGCTGGTGGTTGCGGCCGTGGCGGGAATGCTGGCCACGCCGCCGGAGCTGATCGAACTCGGCCGCGCCTGCCGCGCCGGCATTCTCCAACAGATGTTGCGAATACGCCTGCCCTTCGCCGTGCCGTTCATCTTCGGCGGGTTGAAGGTGGCGGCGGCGCTGAGCGTGGTCGGCGCGGTGGTGGCCGAGTTCGTCGGCGCCGATGCGGGTCTGGGATATCTCATCCAAACCTCCATGGCGTTTTTCCGTACCCCGCTGGCCTTTGCCGCCGTGGTGGCGTTGGCACTGATGGGGATGATGCTGTTCGTGGTCGTCGGGCTGGTGGAGCGCTGGCTGTTCCCGTGGTCGTCAGGCGCCGCCCCGGCGGGCGGCGCCTGACAGATACCCTCGGCCATCAGCCGAAGACCGGGAGGAACCCGGCTACCTGCCAGGCGCCGGGCCGATCATATGGTTCACGCAGACGGCTCTCAACTGCTGACCACCCTGCCCAAGCGAGAGCAACTCCGTTTAACCTTTACCGACCCAAGGAGAGACTACGCGAATGGCCGTAACGAAACCGGGCTTACAGCTCATCCGCAACGGCAAGCTGGCGGATCCCGCTTTGCGCCGCGCCGTGCCGGTCGATATCCTGATCGAGGATGGCGTCATCCGCGAGATGGGCACCGGCCTCGCCGCCCCCGACAGCGCCGAAGTGTTCGACGCCGCCGGACTCATCATGCATCCGGGCATGATCAACGCCCACACCCACGGCCATGGCGGCCTGGCCCGCGGCCAGGGGGACAAATGGACGCTGGAACTGCTGCTCGCCGCCGCCCCCTGGATCAGCGGCGGCCGATCGCTCCAGGACAAGAAGCTCAGCACCCTCATCTGCGCCGCCGAGATGGTCGCCAAGGGCTGCACCGCCGCCTACGACCTCTACTACGAATTCCCCACCCCCTCGCGCGACGGGCTGGACGCGGTGGCCGAGGCCTACCACGAGGTCGGCATGCGCGCCGTCGTGGCCCCCATGGTGGCCGACCGCACGGTCTACGAGGCCATCCCCGGCATGATGGACAGCCTGCCCGAGCCACTCCAGGCCGAGGTGGCCAAGCTGCGAACCCGACCGCCGGAGGAGACCCTGGCCGCCATCGGCGACGTGCTGCACCACTGGCAATGGGCCAGGCACGACATCCGCGCGGCCGTGGCCCCCACCATCCCGCACCACTGTTCGGACGCCTTCATGTGCGGCTGCCGTGACCTCGCCCGCAAGCACGGCCTGGGCATCCACAGCCATGTCGGCGAGAGCAAGGTGCAGGCCATCGTCGGCATGAAGCGCTACGGCAAGACGCTGGTCGCGCACATGGATGGGCTCGGCCTGATCGACGAGAACTTCACCGCGGCGCACGCGATCTGGCTCGACGATGACGACATCCGCATCGTGCGGGACCGCGGCGGGTCGCTGGCGCACAACCCCGGCTCTAACATGCGGCTGGGCAATGGCATGTTCAGGCTGAAGCGAGCCATCGAGATCGGCGTCAACGTCGGCATCGGCACCGATGGCTTCAACTGCTCCGACAACGGCAACATGTACGAAGCAATGCGCGCGGCTTCGATGTTGAGCAAGGTGCAGACGCCCGACCCCAGCCGCTGGGCCGGGGTGGAGGAGATCTACCACGCCGCCACCGCCGGCTCCGCCCGCGCGCTCGGCTTCAAGGACATCGGCGCGCTGGCACCGGGGATGAAGGCGGACATCGTCTTCCTCGACCTCACAGCTACCGTCTGGATTCCGCACAACTGGACGGTGAACCAGATCGTCCATTCCGAAGATTCGACCGGCGTCCGCCACACCATGATTGGCGGCGAATTCGTCTATTTCGACCGCAAGCACACCAGGCTCGACGTAGCCAAGCTGGCGCGCGATGCCGAGGCGGCGCGCGAGCGGCTGGAGGAAGCCAATGCCGGCATGAAGGATCTGTACGAGCGGTTGCTCCCCGTC
>JANPIH010000075.1:0-30274 GCA_031424895.1 Rhodospirillales bacterium | reverse complement strand
TCCTCCATGCGCAGCAGCTTGGCGCGCTCACCTTCCAGCATCTTGTCCACCGGCACCCCGGTCCAGCGCGACACGATCGCAGCGATGCCCTCCTCGGTCACGCTTTCGTTCACCAGGCGCCCGCCGTCCTGGTTTGCGGCGATCTGCTTTTCCAGGTCCGGAATTTCGCCGTAGCGAAGCTGGGAGGCGCGGGCGAGGTCGCCACGGCGCTGCGCCATTTCCTCCTCGGTGCGCGCCGCCTCCAGCCGCTCCTTCAGTTTCTGGCCGCCGGCCAGCTTCTCCTTCTCGGCTTTCCACACCGCCGACATTGCGTCGGATTTCTCCTGCAACCCTGCCAGCTCCTGCTCCAGCTTGCCCAGCCGGTCCCGGCTCGCCGGATCGGTCTCGCGCTTCAGTGCCTCGCGCTCGATCTTGAGCTGCATCAGCCGGCGGTCGAGTTCGTCCAGTTCCTCCGGCTTGCTGTCGACCTGCATGCGCAGCCTGCTGGCCGCCTCATCCATCAGGTCGATCGCCTTGTCCGGCAGGAAGCGGTCGGTGATGTAGCGGTTGGACAGCGTGGCGGCCGCCACCAGCGCGCCATCGGTGATCCGAACGCCATGATGAAGCTCGTATTTCTCCTTGATGCCGCGCAGGATGGAAACGGTGTCCTCCACGGTCGGCTCGCCCACGAACACCGGCTGGAAGCGCCGGGCAAGTGCCGCATCCTTCTCCACATGCTTGCGGTATTCGCCAAGCGTGGTTGCCCCCACGCAGTGCAGCGCGCCGCGCGCCAGTTCCGGCTTGATCAGGTTGGAGGCATCCATCGCGCCATCCGCCCTGCCCGCCCCAACCAGCGTGTGCATCTCGTCGATGAACAGGATGATCTCGCCCTCGGCGGATTCGATCTCCTTCAACACCGCCTTCAGCCGCTCCTCGAACTCGCCGCGGTATTTCGAGCCCGCGACCATGGCGCCGAGGTCCAGCGCCAGCAGCTTCTTGTTCTTCAGCGCCTCCGGCACGTCGCCGTTGACGATGCGCAGCGCCAGGCCCTCGACGATCGCCGTCTTGCCGACACCTGGCTCGCCGATCAGCACCGGGTTGTTCTTGGTGCGCCGGGCAAGCACCTGGATGGCACGCCGAATTTCCTCGTCGCGCCCGATCACCGGATCGAGTTTTCCTTCCCGCGCCAACGCCGTCACGTCGCGGGCATATTTCTTCAGCGCCTCGAAGTTGGACTCGGCATTCTGACTGTCCACTTTCCGGCCCTTGCGGATATCGGCAACCGCCTTGTCCAGGGCCTGCGGCGTGGCGCCGGCGGCACGCAGCGCCTTTGCTGCCGTCGTATCGCTGGCGGCAAGCGCGACCAGAAGCCGGTCCTGGGCGACATATTCGTCGCCGGCCTTCTGCGCGGCCTGCTGGGCGGCATCGAGCACGCGCACCAGTGTTGGGGTGATCTGCGGCTGGCCCGCACCGCCGCCCTGAACCTTGGGCAGCCGGGTCAGTTCAGCCTCGACGGCGCTGCGGGCGGCCTTGTCGTCACCTCCGGCGGCGCGGATGAGGCCGGCGGCGGCCCCCTCGTCGTCATCCAGCAACGCCTTCAGCAGGTGCTCCGGCGCCAGTTGCTGGTGGAACTCGCGGATGGCGATGGTGCTCGCCGCCTGCAGGAAACCGCGTGCGCGATCCGTGAATTTCTCGATGTCCATGTCCGTTTTTGTCCCTCATGAGGCGACAATCCAACCAGGGGCGCCCGCCCTCGGGCCACCCGCGCCGGCGCCCCTCCAGGAGGCAACGCCGACGCTAAGCTCTCGCTCCCAGGTGGGGAATGACACACATCAAGGCAAGGCGGGCCAAGCCTAAAGTGCACAATTTTCAGGCAGACGCGACGGGCGGCACCGTCCGTCGTCCGAACGACGATTGACGCGTATTCGCATTAAACGCGAACCAGTTCCGCCAAATATCGACGCAAACGCCTTGGACCCCGGCCGTGGCCACCAGATTCGGCCTTCTGCTGTCTCCTCCCCCCTTGGCGGGGGCCGACCACGCGGCCGAATTGAACACCCGATCGGCTCATCCGGCAGGAACGTTTGAGCGGGGCGGCCGGTGGCGTCGCCACCGGGCATCATCATCCCACACGGTGCAATCAATCGGTCGTCCGCACTGGGCCGCGCCAAAGAAAACCCCCACGGTCAGTCGACCGTGGGGGCTCGTATCGATTCATCGAAACGCGAGTCGGTATCGCCTTGGTGGCAGCCTAGCGGCGACGGCGACGGCTGGCGGCGAGGCCGAGCAGGCCGGCGCCCAACAGAGCCATGGAAGCGGGTTCGGGAATGGCGTCTCCCACGTCGATCGACGTGTTGCCGATTCTCGCACCGGCAAAGGCCAGTCCGGAGTCGAATGCGGTATCGCTCCAGTTGGTCACGCCGAAGTTGAGGGTGTAGCTGCCAGCCGCCGCGATCGTGTATACGGACTCGATCCAGCCGGTGTAGCCACATCCGCTGTTAAAGCACTGCCCGGAGTTGGCACCCAGCGCACTCCAGGCTGGTCCACCTGGGATGATGGCTGAAGTAGCCGGCACCAGGGTGGCATTCAAAGCCGGAAGTCCAAATCCAGGTGCGATGTTTCCACTCGGTTGCGTGCGCCCGGTGAACAGCCAGGCCTCGTGCGAGTCATCGGTTGCATCGCGCAACTGTGCCCACCCGTAGTCCGCGAAGCCCGATCCATCGGATGTCACGTAGTTGAACTGGAAGCGTAGAACGTCGCCAATCCCGGCGGCGAACGGATCGCTCTGGAACGACGATCCATCAATACCGCCCACGCCACTGATCTGGCCCGCACCGCTGACACCGCCCGCTGTCGAGACATAACCGTAGCTGGAGCCGCCCGGCGGGGCCGTCACCACACCATCAGGCCCCAGGGTCCCATAGTTGCCGACAACAACGGCGGCCTGTGCCATGCCAGCCAGGGCTGTGCTGGCGACCAGGGCTGCGAAAAATAATGACCGCATAAACTTCTCCTGAAGACAATGATGTGCCTAATCGATAGCAATGCAACATCCGGGCCAATTTCGCCGCATAAGTTTCGTCAATGGCTTAGGCCCGGAGTTGAACCGTTCGCCGGCAAAATCTGTAAAGTGTGGCGACACGCACCTCCCGTACATTCGGGCAGACGACCGCACGGCTTGGACCCGAAACCGTCGACCAATGGGGTCGACATTCCACCACGCCGGCCATTGCCGCAGGTGGCGGGCGTCCCTCGCCTGTCAGAAAACCGAGGCTTTCGAACACGTTGTGACCTATGCCTGACGTGCTCGCAGAACACACCCAAGGCGCCGGTGGCACGGCCTTAACGAGGCCCAGTCTCTGCACGTTACTAATAGATACGCACACGTGCTTCTCAGCCGCATCTCCGCGCAGTCCATTGATCACAATGTGTAAGATTTTCCGACAACATGCCGCATGGCGGGCACGTCGAGCCGGCCAGGCGAGGTCAACCGGCGCGCATCATCGTCGCAAACCGCTCCTGCAGCTGCCCACGCACCTTGCCAATTCGCCCGACCCCGGACAGACGCCGGTCGAGAAAGGCGCCGGTGGCCGCCAAGTCATCGCTGTCGTCGCGCATCCAGAACAGCAGCGTCGTCGTGTACACCCCAGCGAGCAGGGCGCGCTTGGTGTACCAACTGAAATCCGCCGACTTGTCTCCCGCCAGGTGCCAGATCTCGTCCACCGTGCGCGCCAGCGTGCCAGCCGCGGCGCGGGCGTAGCGCGGATGGGCCAGCACGGCCAGCGACCGCCGTATCGCCTCGCGATGGTCCACTAGCCCCTCCAGCCGACCCATGACCAAGCGGCGCACCCGCCCGGTGGTGCGCAGCTCGGCAAACCCCGGCTCGGCGGCGATCCCGGCCATCTCGCGGTCGGCGAGGTCGATGAACGCCTCCACCATGTCCGTCGCCCCGCCTGGGAACAGCAACTCCGCCTCCAGCCGCGCCGCCTCGGCCGCCATTCCATCCTCGCGCAGCGCCGCGGCCAGCGCTGGCCAGCCCCAACCCAGCACCGGCACATGCGCCAGGGCACGCAGCAGGGCCGCATCGCGCTCCGGCGAACGCTCTGGCGCCGCCATCATGGCCGCACCGGGGCCGCGGCGGCGGCCTGCTGGGCGGCCACCCGTGCCAGTTCCTCGTTGAAGCCGAACAGAGCGAAATCCTGCATCCGCATCGGGTAGAGAATGCCGTCGAGGTGGTCGAACTCGTGTTGCACCACCCCGGCATGGAAGCCCGTCACTTCCCCCCCAACCGGCTGCCCCTCGGTGTCCACGCCACGATAGCGGATGCGCCAGCTGCGCGGGACGGCAGCCCGCAGCCCGGGGATCGACAGGCACCCCTCCCAGCGCAGCCGCGTGTCCTCGCCAAGCAATTCGACCTCGGGATTGATCACCACCGCGTTCGGCAGCACCGCGGTATCGGCAGCATCGCCGCTCGCGCGGTCCGGATTCACACGGAACACGAACAGCCGCAGCGGCACATGCACCTGCGGGGCGGCGAGGCCGGCGCCGCTTGCATCCTCCATCGTCTCGATCATGTCCTGCACCAGCCGGCGGATTTCGGGCGCCGTCGGGTCGGACACCGGAATCGCTTTCTGCAGCAGCACCGGATGACCCATGCGGGCGATTTTCAGGATGGCCATGCGTTCACTCCTTCGCCGGGTTGTGGAGATGGGCGGCGAAAAGCGTTTGCCAGCCCGTCCCTGCGTGATATAGCGCGCAGCTTCCCGGGCAGGCCACTGCCTTCGGGCCTTATGTTGTCGCCCGGATCGGCTGGGCGGCGCGAGTCAAGGAGCAGGCGGCCAAGTGCAGGTTCTCGTCCGCGACAACAACGTCGACCAGGCGCTCAAGGCGCTCAAGAAGAAAATGCAGCGGGAAGGCATCTTTCGCGAGATGAAGCTGCGCCGCCATTTCGAGAAGCCGTCCGAGCGCCGCGCCCGCGAGGCCGCCGAGGCCGTTCGCCGCGCCCGCAAGATGGAGCGCAAGCGGCTGGAGCGCGAAGGCTTCTGATCCACCGCGGGGGCGAGGGCCCCCGCCGCCCCTTCCACGACGCTCCAGCCTATGATTTTTCGGGCAACGTGGCGGCCACCAGGTCTGCCACAGAATGCTCGTTGCTGGCCCGCAGCCCGGCAATGACCCCCTTGCGGTCGGCCACGCTGCGATTCTGGCTCATCTTCCACTGCGCCTCGATGCGCATGGCCCGCAGCCGGAACGCCCGGATCCCCTTCACCATCCCGTCCCGGAACCCGGCGTCGAGCGCGTCGAGGTCGAAACCGGGATCATGCGCCGACAGCCGCCGCAGCATCCCATTCACCGCCGCCGGCTCATCCACCACCTCCAGCGTCCCATGCAGGTGCACTGCCGCATAATCCCAGGTCGGCACTGCCGGCTGCGTCGCATACCACCCTGGCGAGACATAGGCATGCGGCCCGCCGAACACCGCCAGCCCCTGCCCCCCATCAAGTTGCGCGCATTGCGGATTGCCCCGCCCTAAATGCCCCTCCAGCACCAGCGCATCCCCCTCGCGCACCACCAGGAACGGGATGTGGGAAGCACTCATCCCCCCCTCCCCCATCGTCACCAATACCCCGAACGAATGCGCCGCAATCAACCCCGCAATCCGCTCCAGGTCCGTCTCGGCAAATGCAGGGCGCAGATACACGACTTGTCTCCATTCCGATTGAAGGTGGCTTTTCCGATAGGCTAGGATTGGTCTGCCATGAACAGCCAATCCCCGCACAGCCCCCTAGACCAGTCGCGCCAGAGCGCGGTGTTTGAGCGGTTGCGGACGGGGATTTTGAGCGGAACCTTGGTGCCCGGGGCGCGGTTGCCGGCGACGCGGCATCTGGCGGAGGAACTCGGAGTCGCGCGACAGACCGTGGTGCTCGCCTATGAGCGGCTCGCGGCGGAGGGATATGTACGGGCCCGGATGGGGAGCGGTACGTACGTGGCGACCGACCTGCCCGATGCCGCCCCCGCGCCCGGCCGGGCTGCGGCGGAGGGGGTGGGGGTGCTGTCGCGGCGCGGCGCGGCCATCGCGGCGACGCCGCTGCATGCGGCCCCGTCCGGCGGGCCGGAGATCACGCTGCTGGCCCCCGGCGTGCCCGCCAACGACCTGTTCCCCACCGCCGCCTGGGCGCGCGAGACGGCGCGGGCGTTGCGGGCGTTGCCGTTGCAATATCTCGGTTATCCGGACCCGCAGGGGGTGCCGGACCTGCGCATCGAGATCGCCGCCCACCTGGCCGCAACGCGCGGGTTGATCGCCGATCCCGGCCAGATCGTGGTGACCACCGGCACGCAACAGGCGCTGCGCGTGGCTGCCGACCTGGTGCTGGATGCCGGCGAGCCGGCCTGGGTGGAGGAGCCCGGCTACATCGCCGGGCGCGGCGCGCTGATCGCCTCCGGCGTGGTGCCGGTGCCGGTGCCGAGCGATGCCGACGGGCTCGATGTCGCCGAAGGCATTCGTCGCGCCCCGGCCGCGCGCCTGGCGCTGGT
This sequence comes from Rhodospirillales bacterium, assembly GCA_031424895.1. GTDB lineage: Bacteria > Pseudomonadota > Alphaproteobacteria > Acetobacterales > Acetobacteraceae > CAMDGX01. Next base: position 23,764 of record JANPIH010000075.1, on the reverse strand, counting down.
GGCCCCTTCGCATGCCACCCCGCTTGGCGGCGCGCTGACCATCGGGCGGCGCCTCGCACTGCTGGACTGGGCGGCGCAGGCCGGCGCCTGGATCCTGGAGGACGATTGCGACTCGGAGTTCCGCTGGAGCGGCCGCCCGCTGCCGCCGCTGGCCTCGCTGGACGCGGCCCACGGCGCGACCGGGCGGGTGATCTATTGCGGCACCTTCAGCAAAACGCTTGCCCCGGCCCTGCGCCTCGGCTTCGCCGTGGTGCCCGCGCCGCTGACGGCCGCCTTCGTGCGGGTGCGGGCACTGACCGACCGGGGGCCGGCGAGCCTGCAGCAGGCAGTGCTGGCGCGGTTCATGCGCGGCGGGCTGCTGTCGCCGCACATCCGGCGGATGCGCACCGAGTACGCCAATCGCCGCACCGCCTTGCTGGAAGCGCTGCGCCGGCATTGCATGCAGGTGACGCCGCTGGCCGCCCCCGGCGGGCTGCACCTGGTGGTGCAACTGGCGCGCGGCAGTCCTGAGGGGCGGATCGTGGCGGCGGCGCGGGAGCGGGGCCTGGGGATCGCGCCGCTGAGCGCCTACTACAGCGGCACGCCGGAGATGGCGGGGCTGGTGATGGGCTTCGCCACCTGCCCGACGACAATGGCAGCCGACGCCGCCCGTCGACTGGCATCGGCGATCCGCGCGTCCACCCAGGTCTGATCGCCGCAAGGCAGCGGCTCAGCCGCTCGCCTCCTCCAGCGTGTGCGCGGTCGGCTGACGAATGGCCGACATCGGGCCTTGGATGTCCAGTTCGTCGAAGCGCTGCTTGATGCGGCGGTTCAGTTCCCGCCCCACCGCCCAGCGCTGGCTTGGAGTGGTGCGAATGCGGGTGCGCAGAACCAGCGCGTTGTCGATGAACCGGTCGATCCCCAGCACGTCGAGGTCCGCGCTGATCGCCGGGGACCACCTGTCCTCCCGCCGCATCGTGGCCGCGACATCGCGCAGGATGTCGCCCACCCGCTCCGGGTCCTCGTTCAGCCCGATGCTGACATCGACCACCGCATAGCCAAAGTCGCGCGACATGTTGGTGACCGTGGTGACTGCGCTGAACGGCACGATGTGCATCGAGCCATCCAGCGCGCGCAGGCGGATGGTGCGGATCGACAGGTTCTCCACCGTGCCGCTCATGCCGCCCAGCGTCACCACGTCGCCCACCTGCATCGTGTTCTCCAGCAGCAGGAACAGCCCGGTGATCACATCCTGAACCAGCCGCTGGCTGCCGAAGCCCAGCGCCACGCCCAGCACGCCGGCGCCGGCCAGCAGCGGGGCGATGTTCAACCCGATCTCCGACAGCACGATCATCGTCACCACAACGCAGATCGCCACCAGAAGCGCGGTGCGGAACATCGGCAGCAGCGTGCGCAGCCGGGCGGAGCGCGCCACCTGCGCGCTGGCGGCAAGGCTCGCGAGATGGCGCTCGATGCCAAGATTCACTCCCTCCCACACCCCCACCGCCAGCGCCACGGTCAGCGCGACGGAGCCGAGGGTGCGCAGCAGCCGCCCGCCCAGCTCCGCCTGCAGCAGCCAGGACAGCGCCGGCAGGCCCCATACCTCGATCAGCCCAAGGATGGCGGCGATGCCCACCGCCATGCGAAGCACGGCGCCCAGCACCGGCTGGTAGGTAACCAGCCGCCCCGCGACCCCGGCGCGCTGCACCGCCGCGTCGTCGGCCTGGCGAAGCAGCCGGTGCATCACGCCGAGCCCCAGCACCAGCACGAGGCGGGCTGCCACCAACACCGCCGCGGTGGACAGCGACAGGCGCAGGAGGCGGGAGAACCCGTCCGGCAGGTCCATCGCCAGAACCACCCACAGCGCCCCGACGTAGATCGCGGCCACGATGTGCCAGATTGGGGCGACGAAGGCCCGCAGCCGCGCGGCCATGCCCGCGGCGCCCTCCGGTGGGCGGATGAGGGCCGCAATGGCCTGGCGCTGCTGCATGATCACAACGACGACGAAGGCGGCGAGCAACATCATCAGCAGCTTGACCAGCGCGCCATGGGCAAGGCGATAGAGCCCGAACAGCAGCCCGGCCTCCAGGATGGCATAGCCGAAGATGCCCACCGCGGCGGCCCGCCGCGCCCAGCGGCAGACATAATCGGCCATCGCGTCGCCAACCGGCAGCAGGCGCAGCCGCTGCTCGGCCGGGGCGACCAGCATGCACACCACGCCGCTGACCAGGCGATACAGGACATAGGCGTTCAGCGCCGTAAGGATCACCAGCCGCGGCGTGGGCTGCTGCCCAATTCCGCCGGCCAGCATCGCGTAGCCGGTCGCCAGCACCGCCAGCATCGGCAGCAGGTCCAGCGCCAGCGACGCCAGGCCGAACGGCACCCGGCGCAACCAGATGCCCATGCGCCGGGCGCCCCGCCAGATGCGCTCCGACTGCCGGGCGGCCTGTTCCAGCCGCGCGGTGGCGGTCAGCGCGGGGGTGGCCGGCGGGCCAATGGCAGCCTTCTCCTCCGGTGCGGTGGCCAGGGGCCCGGCGGGCGTGCGGGCGGCGAGGCGGCCCTGGAGCGGCCGGAGCAGCCGCGCGACCAACCACTCCGCAGCAAGCCCGGTGCCAAGCACCAGCACGAGGCGCCAAAGCGTATCGAGCAACAGGCTCTGGCGACCCGGGTCGCCGGCGAGCTGGACCAGCCAGAGGACAATCAGCGGAAAGCTGCTGATGGCGCGGGCTGCATCCATGATGTCCTCGGTGAAGGTCGCCAGCCGTTCGGACAAGCCGACGATCACCTGTGCGCCCAGGCTGTCGGGCGCCAAGGGAACCACGGGGGCGGGCGCCGGAGTGGGGGTTGGTGCCGGTGCCTGGGCCTGTGCCTGGGCCTGGGCCTGTGCCTGGGCCTGTGCTGGCGCGGCAGCAGCGGGCGGGCCGGAGTCGGCAGCGCTTGTCTCCTCCTGCCCGGCCGCGGCGGCCGGCCGTGCGGGCTGTCCGGGCGCCACCCTGCCGGCACGGACCAGGGTTTCCAGCACCGCCAGCACCTCGGCGCGGCGCTGCGGATCGCGCAGCACGTCCAGCGCCTGCTGCGCCTGTTGCGGGGTGACGGCGGGGGTTGCGGTTGCGGGCTGGGCCAGCGCGCCCGCCGGGGCAAGGGCAGGCGCGAGGCAGGTCAGGGCCAGCATCAGCCAAACCAGGAGCCGTGGGGGGGCGATCCATCTCATGTGATAGCCCGATCACGGCTGCCAGGGCAGAGTCAACTCAATGATGCTTCCGTTCCGCCGGCCGTCAATGGCATTGGGGGCGCCGGGCAGCCTTGCCGGATTCGCGTTGCCGCCCTCGTGGAGGCGTGCCTAGCTACCCTGCATGAAGACAGTTCTGACGATGATGGTGGGCTTGGCCATGTTCGCCACGGTGGGCGTTCTGGTCGCTGGCCTGCTGGGCATGGCGCGCAACAGCAGCGGCGGGCAGCAGAACAGGATGATGCGGTACCGCATCGGGTTCCAGTTCCTGGCGCTGATCCTGTTCGGATTGTTGCTCGCGGTATCGCGGTCCTAGTGCGCCGGCCGGTCCCACCGCCGCCTCGGGGGCGCAAACCGGCGTCCTGCCCTGACAGGGCGGCGTTTGACAGCCGCGCAAGCCCGCAACTATGGTCCGGCCCAGCAATTTCGCAGGTGCGAACGCACGGGCGCTGCCTTTCCTGGCGACCGGCGCTCGACCCGCCCACATCCAGGAAACGGCACGGCAGACCATGAAAATCCTTGTCCCCGTCAAGCGGGTGGTCGACTACAACGTGAAGGTGCGGGTGAAATCCGACGGCACCGGCGTGGAGACCGCCGGCGTCAAGATGTCGATGAACCCGTTCGACGAGATCGCCATCGAGGAGGCGGTGCGCCTGAAGGAGAAGGGCGCGGCCACCGAGATTGTCGCCATTTCCATGGGTGTCGCCGCCTGCCAGGAAACCATTCGCACCGCGCTGGCCATGGGAGCCGACCGCGGCATCCTGGTCGAATCGGATGTCGACCTGCAGCCGCTGGCGGTCGCCAAGATGCTCAAGGCGATCGCCGACAAGGAGCAGCCGGGCCTCATCATCCTAGGCAAGCAGGCGATTGACGACGACATGTCGGCGACCGGCCAGATGCTCGCCGCCCTGCTCGGATGGCCACAGGGCACGTTCGCCAGCAAGGTCACGATCGACGGCGGCAGCATGACCGTGGTGCGCGAAGTCGATGGCGGCCTGGAGACCGTGGTGCTGAACCTCCCGGCGATCATCACCACCGATCTGCGCCTGAACGAGCCGCGCTATGCCTCGCTGCCGAACATCATGAAGGCGCGCAAGAAGCCGATCGAAACCATCAAGCCGGCCGACCTGGGCGTCGATCCAGCCCCGCGCCTGACGGTGGTGAAGGTGGAGGAGCCGGTCAAGCGCCAAGCCGGCAAGAAAGTCGGCTCGGTGGCCGAGCTCGTCGAAAAGCTGCGCAACGAAGCCAAGGTGATCTGAGAATGACCGCTCTTGTCCTGATCGACCACGAGGGCGGGCTGATCAAGCAGCCGTCCCGCTCCGCCATCGCCGCCGCCGTCCAGCTGGGCGAGGTGCATGCGCTCGTCGCCGGCTCCGGCGTGCAGGCCGCCGCCGATGCCGCAGCGAAGCTGCCGGGCGTCGCCAAGGTCATCCTCGCCGACGCGCCAGCCTACGCCAACAACCTCGCCGAGCCGATGGCCGCCCTGATCCTGGCGCTCGCGCCGGCCTATTCGCACCTGATGGCCGCCACCACCGCCATCGGCAAGAACATCCTGCCGCGCGTGGCCGCCCTTCTCGACACTCAGCCGATCAGCGACATCGCCGGCGTGGTCGATGCCGACACCTTCGTGCGCCCGATCTATGCCGGCAATGCGATGGCCACCGTCAAAAGCAGCGACACCAAGAAGGTGATCACAGTCCGCGCCGCCAGCTTCGACCCGGTGGCCAACGAGGGCGGTTCCGCGTCCATCGAGGCGGCGCCCGCGGTTGAGGCCCCGGGCACATCGCGCTGGGTATCGGCCGAGCTGTCCAAAAGCGAGCGCCCCGAGCTGACCGCCGCCCGCGTCGTGGTCTCCGGCGGCCGCGGCATGCAGAACGGCGAGAATTTCAAGCTGCTGGACCCGATCGCCGACAAGCTCGGCGCCGCCGTCGGCGCCTCGCGCGCGGCAGTCGATGCCGGCTTCGTGCCGAACGACTACCAGGTCGGCCAGACCGGCAAGATCGTCGCCCCCGACCTCTACGTGGCCATCGGCATCTCCGGCGCCATCCAGCATCTCGCCGGCATGAAGGACAGCAAGGTCATCGTGGCGATCAACAAGGACGAGGAGGCGCCGATCTTCCAGGTCGCCGACTACGGGCTTGTGGCCGACCTGTTCCAGGCCCTGCCGGAGTTGGCGGCGGAGCTGGAGCGCGGCTGATGAACGTCCAGGCGCCGGCCGTCGCGGCGGAAAACGTGGCGGCCAGCGCCGATACTCCGATCATCCAGACGGTGGGCGTGATCGGCGCCGGCCAGATGGGCAACGGCATTGCCCATGTCTGCGCGCTCGCCGGCATTTCCGTCGTGCTGCTCGACGTGAAGGCCGAGGCACTGGGCAAGGCCATGACCCAGATGGGCCGCAATCTGGACCGCCAGGTCAACCGCACCCTGATCAGCGAGATCGATAAGCTGGAGGCGCTGGCGCGCATCACCACCAGCACCGACTACGCCGCCTTCGGCGACTGCGACCTGGTGATCGAGGCCGCCACCGAGAAAGAGGAGGTCAAGCGCGCGGTGTTCAAAACCCTCGTGCCCCACCTCAAGCCCTCCGCGTTGGTCGCCAGCAACACCTCCTCCATCTCCATCACCCGCCTCGGCGCCGGCACAGACCGCGCCGAGAAGTTCATCGGCATGCATTTCATGAACCCGGTGCCGGTCATGAAGCTGGTCGAGGTGATCCGCGGCATCGCCACCGACGAACCCACCTTCCAGGCCATCCAGGCGCTCGCCCGCAAGCTCGGCAAGACCACCGCCGTGTCGGAGGATTTCCCGGCCTTCATCGTCAACCGCATCCTGGTGCCGATGATCAACGAGTCCGTCTATGCGCTTTACGAAGGCGTCGGCTCCGTCACGGCCATCGACACCGCGATGAAGCTCGGCGCCAACCACCCGATGGGACCGCTGGAACTGGCAGACTTCATCGGGCTGGATACCTGCCTGTCGATCATGCAGGTGCTCTACGAAGGGCTGGCCGACAGCAAATACCGCCCCTGCCCGCTGCTGGTGAAGTATGTCGAAGCCGGCTGGCTCGGGCGCAAGGCCGGCCGCGGCTTCTACGACTACGGCCAGACCCCGCCGCGCCCCACGCGCTGACAGCGGGCGCCTCCCTCCGGAGCACGACAATGGCAAGGCCCGCGCTGATCGGCGTCGGCGGGCATGTGGTGGGCGCAATGGTGGAACAGCTGGGCGCGGTGCCCGGCCTTGCCACCCGCGTCGAGCTGCATCTCTCGCCCGACCTGCCCACAGGCCGGCCACGCGCGGCCGCCGGGGTTCTCGCCCGTGCCGTCGTGGTGTTGACCGAGCAGGGCGCAATGCACGAAGCCGAGCGGGCGGCCCTGGCGCCGGATTGCGCGGTGATCACGCTGCCTCGCCTGGAATTCACCAGCCTCTGGCCGCTGATGGCCGCGCACCCGCCACGCGGCTCCGACATCCCGGCGGCCGCCGCATCTTTCGGCGACCGGATCGCTTTGGAAGTGCTGCGCGCCGGCATCGCCCCCGCGTCACGCCGCGCCGCCTATGACGCGGTCGCGGTCTCGGCACTGGAGGACCTCGACCGCCTGCATGCCGAGATGGCGCGGGCACTGTTCCAGCACGAGGCCGGCTGCGACATCCGCGTCGCCGCCTTCGTGCTGTCCCGCTTCCGTGCCGAACGACTGTTCCACAGCGCCGTGCACCCCTCGGGCGCGCTGATGCATCAGGTCATGGCGCAGCTTCTCGGCCATCCCGCGCTGGCGGCCCTGGCCGACGGCTCGTTCGACACCCAACTGCACGCCGTGGCGCCAGGGCTTGCGGGCGTATTCGCCGACGCCCAGGCCCCGGTACACCCGGACGTGGCGGCGCATTTCAGGCTCGGCTGGTGGCGGCCCAGCCTGCGCTACCGCCAGGGCGACGCAGTCCGCAGCTTCAGCGAATGGGTCGACTGGCACCTGCGCGAGCCGCCCCCCCGTCGGGGAGTCATCCTGCCCGCCGGCCCAGGCGCCGCCGCGCTGCACGCCGGCGATGGGTTGGCCGAAGTGGCGACCCTGTATCCCGCCGCATACGTCGCGCGCGCCACACCATTCTTCGCCACCGCCATCAACCCGGACATCGCCCTACAGGGTGCGGCCCTGCTGAGTGCCGATAGCGGCCGCTACCATGCCCCCGCCGCCTTGCTGGCAGTGCTGGCGGACGCGGTCGTGCTCGGCCGCTCCGGCGCGGTGCTGCACAACGGCCCAGTGCTGCACAACAGCGCGGGGCTGCACAACAGCGCGGTGCTGCATAACGACGCAGTGCTGGGCAACCAGCGCACCCGGGGTGGCCCGCCGCCAATGCCGGCCCTGCCACCGGCGCACCGGATTGAGGGAAGCGGCTTCCTGGGGGTCGGCCCCGGCTGGGAAGCGGATCCGCACGGCATGGTCACCATCCTGCCGCGCCTCGTCGCCTGCGCGCGGCTACGGCGCCAATACCCGGACATGCGCCTGCTGCTGCCAGAGGCGGCCAACACCCCCGGGTTGCGCGAGATGCTAGCGCTGCTGGGCCTGGAGCCGCACGTAGCCTGGCTGCCCGACGCGCCGGTGGCCTGCGCCAGCCTGCTGGTGACCGCCGGGTTCGACACCGGTGCAGTATCGCCCCTCGCCCATGCCGCCGCCCTGGCGCTGGCGGCACTGGTGCCGGTGGCACCACCCGGCCCGCGCCTGGTCTATCTCCGCAGCTCCGCCAGAGGCCAACCGACCAACGAGGAAGCTGTCGCAGCGAGCCTCGCAGCGCGCGGTTTCACTGTGCTCGATGCAGACGCCACCTCCCTGGCTGAGCGCATCGCCGTGCTGCGCCACGCCGACGCGGTGGTCGCCACACAGGGGCCGGCGCTGGCCGACATCGCCTTCTGCCCCCCCGGCGCCGCGGTGCTGGAACTCGTCGGCCCGTCCGACCCCTCGCTGACCTACTGGTCGATCGCCTCCTGCGCCGGCCTGCGCTACGGCTATCTCGTCGGCGACACCGTGGGGCTGGCAGTGCCGGGCGGCGCCTACAACATCCCGCTGGCCATGCTAGAGCACGCCGCCGGAATGATGGCAGGCGGATAGCCCCCAGCCCTCCCCCGAAAGAGAGGGCCGGGACCCACGCTCATACCAACCGCCTTTGATGTCGACCGATGAAGAATCGGTCGACGGCGGCCGGTATGACTCTTTGCTTTGCGCGCCGCCGCCAGCCAGCCCGGCGCGCGACACCAACCGCCCGAAATGCCGGAAGAGTCGGCATTTCGCGCGGTTGATATCAGGCGCTCGTCACATGCACGATGCCGGCGCTGGCGGCCATGCGGTTGATCGCCGCGACCCCCTCGCCCATCACCGCCTCTGCCTTGGCCAGCTCGGCGGCCACAGTGCCCATCAACTCGCGCGACACCGCCTCGGCCTGCTGCGTCGGCTCGCTGTCGGAGATGGTGACCGTGTTGATCAAGTCGACCAGCGTATCGTTCAGCCCCGCCGGATTGCGCAGCGCATCGCGCGGCGACTGGCGATACACATCGACCAGCACCCCCTCGATGGCGCCCAGCGTGGCGGCGGCGGCCTTCGCCTTGTCGGCCAACTCGCCTACACCCGCGCCGCCGCTGGCCAATTCCGCCAGCGCACTCAACTGCGTGCGGGTGCGCCGCATGCGCCCCACCGCCGTGTTCAGCGCGCCGAGCGACGCAACCAGCTCCTGCACCAGGTCGAACTGCGCCTTGTGCTGCGCCGGCGTGGTCGGCAGGCGCGGGTCCTTCACGATCACGAAGGGCTGCGACTGTCTGGCACCGCCGGCCGACAACTCCCCGGCCGATAACTCCACGGTGTAATTGCCGGGAATTGCGAGCGTGCCCGGCGTGTTGTCCGGGTCGGCGACCAACGCCTTGGGCTTCGGCAGCGCCAGCGTGTTGTCCATCTTCGCCGGGCCGGGGTAGCGCATGTCCCACACATAGCGGTTCAGGCCGGGCTTCGCGGATGGCCGCTTGGCCATTGGCACCGCGCTGTCGTCGCTGGCATAGCTGGCGATCTTCGTCCCGCGATCGTCGCGGAACGTCAGCGCCAACGCGCCGGCGTAGGTCTCCGGCAGCCAGTACCACACGATCGTGCCCTGCGGCGGGTTCTCGCCGATATCGAGGAACTCCCGCACCTTGGTCCCGTCCGGCTTCTCGGAATGCGCGATCGCACCACCGATGCCGAACACCAGCTGGAAGGAAACCGGCCCCTTGGCCCCGCCCAGCGCGCCATGGTGCATGCGCGAACGGATCGTCTTGCGCGGCGGCAACAGCGCCGGCGCATCGGCCTTCGCCGGCAGGGCGCGCAGGCTGGTCAGGTCATCCAGGATCCAGAACGCCCGGCCATGGGTGCCGGCGATCAGGTCGTCATGCTTGATCTTGAGGTCGTACACCGGCACCACCGGCAACCCGCCGGGCAGGCGCGCCCAGTTGGCGCCGTCGTCCAGCGTGAAGAACACGCCGGTTTCAGTGCCGGCAAACAGCAAGCCGCGGCGCACAGGATCGGCTCGCACCACCCGGGTGATCTCGCCTTGCGGAAAATTGCCGTTGATCGACTGCCAGGTCCGCCCGCCATCGCTGGTGCGATACAGATACGGCCTGTAGTCCGACAGCTTGTAGCGCGTGGCCGCCACATACACCGTGTCCGCCGCATGCGGCGAAGGCTCCACACAGCCGACATAGGCCAGTTCCGGCAGCGCCGGCGGCGTCACGTTCGACCAGGTGTTGGCCCCCGCGCGCATCACATGCACCAGCCCGTCATCGGTCGAGGCCCAGATCTCGCCCTTGCGGTGCGGGCTTTCGACCACGCTGGCCGTCGTGGCGTGCACCTCCGCACCTGCGCTCTCGCGCGTGATGTCCCCGCCCGAATGTCCCTGGCGCGCCTTGTCGTTCAGCGACAGGTCGGGCGAGATCGGCTCCCAGCTCTGCCCCTCGTTGGTGGTCCTGAACACCACGTTGCCGCCGGCATACAGCGTGTCGGGGTCATGCGGCGAGAACGCGATCGGGAAGGTCCAGGCAAAGCGATACTTCAGATCCCGCGGCGCGACCCCGGTGGATTCCTCCGGCCACACGTTCACCAGCGAGATCTGGTCGGTGGAATAGTCGTAGCGCTGCAACGCCCCCGCCCCGCCCGGGCTGGAGCCAACCGCGCCGCAGAACACCACGTCGGGATTGTTCGGCTTCACCGCGATGAACCCGCTCTCCCCAGTGCCCGGATAAGTGCAATCCACCAGCGAGATCGCCCCCCACACCGCCGAGGACGGCACCGCGATCGAGGTGTTGTCCTGCTGCGTGCCATACACGCGGTACGGAAAACGGTCGTCCACGTCGATGCGATAGAACTGGCCGGTCATCTGGTTGTAGATCGACGACCACGTATGCCCGCCGTTGAACGTCACCTGCGCGCCGCCGTCATTGCCCTCGATCATGCGCCGGCTGTCGCGCGGGTCGATCCACAGATCGTGGTTGTCGCCGTGCGAGGTGTTGATCTCGGTAAAGCTCGTGCCGCCATCGGTGGATTTCCACATGGCGAGGTTGGTCACATACACCGTGTCGCCATCGCTCGGGTCGGCGAACACATGCGTGTAGTACCAGGGCCGGTGCATCAGGTCGCGGCTGGCCTGCGTCTGCACCCAGGTCTCGCCGTGGTCGTCGGAGCGGTACATGCCGCACTTCTCGCCCTCCGCCTCCACCAGCGCCCACACCCGGCCAGACCGCGCCGGCGAAACCGCCACGCCGATCTTGCCGATCGGCCCGGTCGGCAACCCCTTGTTGCGCGAAATCTCAACCCAACTGTCGCCGCCATCGGTGGACTTGAACAGCCCGCAGCCCGGCCCGCCCGAGGAGATGTTCCAGAAGTTGCGCCGCGTCTGCCAGATGCTGGCATAGATCACCCGCGGGTTGCCGGGGTCCATCGACATGTCGACGGCGCCGCTGTCCTCGTCGCGATACAAAATCTTCTGCCAGGTCGCCCCGCCATCGGTGGTGCGGTACACACCGCGCGCCTCGCTCGGCCCAAAGATGTCGCCTAGTGCGGCCACATACACGATGTCCGGATTGCTCGGATGGATCAGCACCCGACCGATATGCTTGGTGTCCTGAAGCCCGACATTGGCCCAGCTGCGCCCGCCATCGGTGGTTTTGTACACCCCGTCGCCATAGGAAACATCAAGCCGGATCGTCGTCTCGCCCATGCCGGCATACACGACATTGGAATCCGACCGCGCCACCGCCATGGCGCCGACCGCCGCCGTCGACAAAAACCCGTCGGACACGTTGCGCCAGTACAGCCCGCCATCCGTGGTCTTCCAGATGCCGCCGGCACAGGCGCCGAAATAGAAGGTCATCGGGTCGTGGTAGTCGCCGGCCACCGCCACCACGCGCCCGCCGCGCGAAGGCCCGATGCAGCGCCACCGGAGGCCGGAAAGCGCGGCGGCGGAAGACATGTCGTTCATGGCGGAAACCCCAGCGTTGCACGTGGCGCCAGAGTGCTTCCGTTCCGGATGGCTGGCAACCGGGGCCATGGCTTGACCACATTGCGACGCGCGCAGAGGCTCCCGCCATGTCCCGCGCCCCCGAAACCTTGCCCGCCGCCGCCGGACCCAAACGTGGCGAGCGCCTGTGGGCCGCCCTGCTCGCCGCCACGTTGCTGAACCTGCCGCTCGGCTCGGTCTATTCCTTCAGCGTGTTCCTGCGCCCGATCGAGCTGGAATTGGCGATCCCCCGCTCCGCTCTGTCCCTGGTCTTCGGCCTCGCTACCGTGGGCTTCACCGTGGGCTCGGTGGGCGCCGCCTTCCTGTTCCGCGTCGCCTCCGCCCCGGCGCTGGTGTTCGCCGCCGCCGTGGCCGCCGCCGCCGGCATCGCACTCGCCGCCACCGCAACCGGCATGGCGCAGCTTCTGCTCGGCTACGGCGTGGTGTTCGGCACCGGCGGCGGGGTCGCCTACATCCTGCTGCAACAGAGCGTGAACATGCTGGTCCGCCGCCGCCAGGGGCTGGTCAACGGCTACATCGTCAGCCTCTACCCCCTCGGCGCGATGATCGCGACCCCCGCCTTCCATTGGTGCAACGAAACCTTCGGCTGGCGCACCACCCTGGCCTGGCTGGCCGTCACCCTGGTGGCCTGCGGCGCCGCCGCCGCCCTCCTCGCCCGCCACGGCGGCGCCCGTCTCGCGGCACCCCCCGGCACCACCGCCGCCCGCCCCGCCCCCCTCGGCATGACCTTCCTGAAACTCTCCGCCACGTTCTTCCTGGCCGCCTCGGCTGGCCTGATGGTGCTGAGCCAGGCCCGCGAAATCGTCGCCGCCTATGGCGGAGCCGCCGCACTGGCTGTCGGCGCCACCACCGGCATCACCGGCGCCATCGCGCTGGCCCGCGTCTCCGGCGGCTGGCTGGTCGACCGCTTCGCGGTACCGCACGTGATGTGCGCCGCCCACGCCCTGGCGCTTGCCGGCGGCGTGCTGCTGACCCTGTTCCCCTCCCCCACCACGGCGGTCATCGGCCTCGGCATGGTCGGCATGGGATACGGCTTCGTCTCCGGCTCCACCGCCGGCGGCATCGGCATCTACTGGCCCCCCACCGACTTCGGCCGCGTCGCCGGGCGCACCTACATCGCCTGGTGCGCGGCCGCCGTCACCCTGCCAGTCCTGGCCGGCACCCTGTTCGACCTGACAAGCGGCTACAGCACCGCCGTGATGATCGCCGCCGCCGCCAACCTCCTCGGCATGGCCGCCGCGCTATCCCTCCCGCGGCGAGGGTGGCGACACGCATAAACAAGGAAGCAGTTCTTTTTTGGAAAAAAGAACCAAAAAACTTTCTTTCCATTTGCTCCGCGCCGAACGCGTCAGCCACAGCGCAAACGAATAAAGTCCTTTTTGCTTCTTTTTTCTTCAGAAAGAAAGAAGACTTATTCTCACTCCGCCGCCACTGAGAACTGCGCCTCGTGCAGCCCGCGATACACCCCGCCCTTCTCCAGCAACTCCCGATGCGTCCCCTGCTCGGCGATCCCGTCCTCGGTCACCACCAGGATGCGATCGGCATTGCGGATCGTCGCCAGCCGATGCGCGATCACCAGCGTCGTCCGTCCCTGCGACAGCTCCGCCAGCGACTGCTGGATCGCCTGTTCGGTGGCGGTGTCCAACGCGCTCGTTGCCTCATCCAAGATAAGAATCGGTGGGTTCTTCAGGAAAATCCGCGCAATCGCCAACCGCTGCTTCTGCCCGCCCGACAGCTTCACTCCCCGCTCGCCGATCAGCGTATCCAGCCCCAGCGGCAACCGCGCGATCACCTCGTCCAGCCGCGCGCGCCGCGCCGCCTCCAGGATCTCCCCGTCGCTCGCCCCCAGCCGCCCATAGGCGATGTTCTCGCGGATCGAGCCGGCAAACAAGAACACATCCTGCTGCACGATCCCGATCTGCCGCCGCAGGCTCGCCAGCGTCATGTCGCGGATGTCGGTCCCGTCGATCGTGATCCGCCCCGCCTGCACCTCGTAGAACCGCGGCAGCAGCGAGCAGATCGTCGTCTTTCCGGCGCCGGACGGCCCCACCAGCGCCACCGTCTCCCCCGCCCGCACCGCCAGCGACAGGTCGCGCAACACCGGCCGCGCCGTGTCATAGCCAAACCCGACGCCCTCGTAGCGCACCTCCCCGCGCAGCGATGCAACGTCCCGTGCCCCCGGCCGGTCGGCGATATCCGGCTCGGTCGCCATCAGGTTCAGATAGCTGCGGAACCCCGCGATCCCCTTCGGATAGGTTTCGATCACCGCGCTGATCTTCTCCAGCGGCCGGTAGAACACGCCAACCAGCAACAGGAACGCCACGAAATCGCCCACGCTCAGCGTCCCGCGCACGATCATCCACGCGCCGGCGAGCATCACCACCACCTGCACCGCGCGCATCGCCACGTAGTTCAGCGTGATGCCAGTCGCCATCAGCCGATAGGCATCCAGCTTCACCCGCCGGTACTTGTCGTTGTCCACCGCGAACAGCCGCCGCTCGTGGTCCTCGTTGGCAAACGCCTGCACCACCCGGATGCCGCCCACCGCCTCCTCGATGCGCGCGTTGAAGGCATGCACGCGGCTGAACAGCGCCTGCCAGTTCGCCGTCATCCGCCCGCCATACCGCGCCACCACGAACGCCGCCGCAGGCACGATCGTCGCCGCGATCAACGCCAGGTCGGAATTGATCACCGCCATCAGCGCGAACGCGCCGGCAAAGGTCAGGATGGCGATCAAAAGGTCCTCGGGCCCGTGATGCGCCACCTCGCCGATCTCCTCCAGGTCCTTGGTCACCCGCCCCACCAGGTGCCCGGTCTTCTGGTTGTCGTAGAACCGCAGCGACAACTTCTGCAGATGGTCGAACGCCCGCCGCCGCAATTCCGTCTCGATGGCGATGCCCAGCACATGCCCGTAATAGGTCACGATCGCCATCAGCCCCGAATTGAGCAGATACACGACGAACAGCCCCGCCACCGCCACCGAGATCACATACAGGTCCTGCTGCGGCAGCAGGCGGTCGATCACCGCGCGCACCGCCATCGGGAACATCAGCTCCAGCACGCCCGACAACGCGGCGCAGCCGAAGTCGAGCGCCAGCAGGCGCCGGTGGGGGCGGTAATAGTGCAGGAACTGTCGGATCATCCCGCACAGGTAGGCAAATGCGCCCGCGATGTCGATGGAATGTTGCGGTGGTCCACCCCCGCCCCCCGCACATGGACTGGCGCACCCTCCGCCCGCCCCCATCTCCGAGCCATGCCCCTCCCCCGCCGCACGCTCCTGGCCCTTCTCGCCGCCACACCAGCCCGCGCCGAGAACCCCCTCGCCCTGCTGGCCCGCCCCGGCCACCTCGCCATCATGCGCCACGCCGACGCCCCCGGCGGCGGCGACCCTGGCGGCTTCCGCCTCGATGACTGCACCACCCAGCGCAACCTCGGCCCCATCGGCCGCGCCCAGGCCACCCATCTCGGCGACCGCCTGCGCAACGCCGGCATCGCCCAACTTCGCCTGCTGACCAGCCAATGGTGCCGCACCCGCGAGACCGCCCGCCTGCTCGGCTTCGCCCCGCCGGAAGACCTGCCGATCCTCAACTCCTTCTTCGCCGACCGCGCGGAAGGCCCCGCCCAAACCGAAGCCCTGCACGCCTGGATCGCCGCCGCCCCCCTCGACCAGCCGACCCTGCTCGTCACCCACCAGGTGAACATCACCGCACTCACCGGCATGTTCCCCGCCTCCGCCGAACTCCTGGTGCTACGCCGCGCCCCCCTTACCATCGCCGCCCGACTGCCACCTCCCTGACCTCGCCCGGGATCGCCGCCCCCTCACGCGCGTTGCCCCCCCACAGCGAAGGGCATACCCGATGGAACACACACTCAACTACGGCTTCGCCACCCGGCGCGAGGCCGAACTCGCCGTGGAACACCTGGTCCAGGAACACCACCTCGACCGCACCGCCATCACCCTGCACGCCACCGGCCCGGACAACACCGCCGGCGAACACGCCGCAGGAGCCGACGTCGAAAGCGGCCACCCCGGCGTGGAAAAACACGGCACCCCCGCCCTGCACGGCGCCATCGCCCTGCGCGTCAGCTGCTCCGCAAGCCAACACGCCACGGTCGAGGCGGCGCTGCGGGAGGTCGGGGGGCAGCCGCTCTAAGCAAGAATCTTCTTTTTCTGAAGAAAAAGAAGCAAAAAGACTTTTCATTCATGGCACCACGTCCGCCCTGTCAGCACGGCGCCAAAGGATAGAAGTTTTTTTGGTTCTTTTTTACAAAAAAGAACTGCTTACCTGTATTCGATCCGAGGATCGATATACGCGTAAAGCACATCCACCATCACGTTCATCAGCACATAGATTACCAGCACGAACAGGATGCACCCCTGGATCAGCGGATAATCCCGCACCCCGATCGCCTGGATCAGCAGCCGCCCAATCCCCGGATACGTGAACACCGCCTCCGTCACCACCGTTCCGCCCACGAACGCCGCCAGCATCAGCCCGACGATCGTCACGAACGGCAGCAGCGCGTTGCGCATCACATGCCGCCCGACCACATCGCGCTCCGGCAACCCCTTGCTGCGCGCCGTGCGCACGTAGTCCGCCTTCAGCTCCCCCAGCAATGACGCCCGCAGGAACCGGGCGAAGATGCCGGAGACATAAACCCCCAGCGTCAGCGCCGGCAGCATCAGGTTTCGCACCGCCGCCAGCGGGTCGTCCAGGAACGACACATAGGTCGAAACCGAAGGCAGCCAGCGCAACTCCACCGCGAACAGCAGGATCAGCAAGATGCCGAGCCAGAACGTCGGCACTCCCAGCGCCAGCGCGCTCCACGCCGACAGCACCCGGTCGATCCAGCTTCCCGGCACCAGCGCGCTCACCACCGCCACCGGAACCCCGATCACCAGCCCCACCACGATCGCCGACAGCCCCAGCTGCATCGTCGCCGGCACCCGCTGCATGATCAGGCCCCAGACCGGCTCCCGGCTCTGGATCGACAGCCCGAAATCCCCCACCATCGCCCCGCGCAGCCAGCTCCAGTACTGCTCGTACAGGGGCCGGTCGAGCCCAAGGCGCGCAATCGTGTCCGCGATCTGCTCCGCCGTCGCGTTCTCGCCCACGATCGCGCCCACCGGCGAGCCAGGCACCGCATACACCATCGCCCAAATGCCGATCGAGGCCAGGAACAGCACCGGCACTAGCTGCGCAAGGCGTCGCAGGATGTAGGTTGTCATCTTTGGCCCCGCTTCATCGCTGACCGTGCCTCAGCTCGGCGACTTCCGCCGCATCCTCCTCGACAACCTCGCGCCGATCCTCCAGCACGCTCGCCAGCACCCGCCCCAGCGTATCCAGCGACAGGATCGTCAGCGTCAGCGCGATCCCCGGCAGCACCGCATAGGTCGGCGCCTCGTGCAGATACGACTTGCCCGTCCGCAGCATCTCCCCCCAGCTCGGCGTCGGCGGCGGAATCCCCACGCCAAGGAACGCCAGCGCCGCCTCCAGCAAAATCGCGACACTGGACAGGATCACCACCTGCACCAGGATCGGCGACCACGCATTGGGCAGCACCGTGCGGAACATGTTGTAGCCGGCCGAGCCGCCCAGCGCCTCCACCGCCAGCACGAAATCCCGCTGCCGCAGGCTCAACACCTGCGCCCGCGTGATCCGCGCGAACCCCGGAATCCCCGTCACCCCCACCGCCACCAGGGCGGCCATCTGGCTGCGCCCCAGCACCGCGATCATCGCCATGGCGAACAGGATGCCCGGCAGCGCCAGCATCACATCCACCACCCGCATCAGCACCGCATCGCGCCAGCCGCCGAAATACCCGGCCACCAGCCCGATCGGCACGCCCACGAACCCCGCGATCAGCACCGCCCCCGCCGCCGTCAGCAGCGAGGTTCGCGCGCCATAGATCACCCGCGCCAGGATATCGCGCCCCAGCTCGTCGGTCCCGAACCAATACTGCGCCCCAGGCGGCTCCAGCGAGTAGGCCAGGTCCTGGTACAGCGGGTCCATCGGCAACAGCCACTCCGCCGTCAGCGACACGAAGATCGTCACCGCCAGGAACACCACGCTCACCAGCGCCGCCGGCCGCGCCAAAACCCGCCCCGCCGTCGCCCGCGCGCGCCGCAGCCCCCCGCTCACGAAACCACCTCCGCAACCGCCGCGCGCGGCCCGGCGAAGTGGCAGGCCACCTGCGTCGGCAACCCCGGATAGTCGCGAAACGATGGCGCCTCCACCGCGCAGCGCGCCTCCGCCCGGAAACAGCGCGGATGAAAGGTGCAGCCCGATGGCGGCCGCGCCGGGCTCGGAATATCGCCCTGCAGCACGATCCGCCCGGTATGCCCCCGCCGCGCCGGGTCCGGCACCGGCACCGCTGACAGCAGCGACTGCGTATAAGGATGTGTCGGCGTCTCGTACAGCGTGTGCTTCCCGCTCTGCTCCACGATCCGCCCCAGATACATCACCGCCACCCGGTCGCAGATGTGCCGCACCACGCTCAAATCATGCGCGATGAACAGGTAGGCCAGCCCCAGCTCCTTCTGCAGGTCCTGCAACAGGTTCACCACCTGCGCCTGGATCGAAACGTCCAGCGCCGCCACCGGCTCGTCCAGGATCAGCAACTTCGGCGCCAAAGCCAGCGCCCGCGCAATCCCGATGCGCTGCTTCTGCCCGCCGGAAAACTCCGCCGGATACCGCCCCAGCATCGTCCGCGACAACCCGACCAGCTCGAACAACTCCCCCACCCGCCGCATCCCGCCGGCCTCGTCGAACAGCCCATGGATGCGCAGCGGCTCGGCCACGATCTCGCCCACCGTCTTGATGGGGTTCAGCGAGGCATACGGGTCCTGGAAGATATACTGCATGTTCCGCCGCGCCCGCCGCAGCGCCGCGGGCCCCATCGTCGTCACCTCCTCGCCGCCGAACCGGATCGACCCCGCGGTCGCCCGGATCAACCCCATGATCGCCCGCCCGGTCGTCGTCTTGCCGCAGCCGCTCTCCCCCACCAGCCCCAGCGTCGCCCCCGCCCGCACCACAAGGCTCACCCCGTCGACCGCCCGCACCGTCCCGGTCTGCCGCCGCAGCAACCCGGTGCGGATCGGGAAATGCACCTGCAACCCCGCCACCTCCAGCAGCGGCGCGCCATGGGCCACCACGCCCGCTTCGGCGGCCACAACCACCGGCGCCGCCTCCTCCAGCAGCCCCTGCACCTCGTCCGGGAAGTGGCACGCCGTCGCCCGCCCTTCGCCCAGCGCCACCAGCGTCGGCTCCTCGGCCGAACACACCGCCCGCCCCCGCCCGATCGGGCAGCGGGGATGGAAGGTGCAACCGCTCGGCAACCGCGAAGGCGCCGGCGGCTGGCCGGGGATCGGCACCAGCCGGTCCGCCACCACATCCAGCCGCGGCAGGCTGCGCATCAACCCAACGGTGTAGGGATGCCGCGGCGCTGCGAAAATCTCCGCCACCAGCCCCGTCTCCACGATCCGCCCGCCATACATCACCGCGACCCGATCGGCCGTCTCCGCCACCACGCCCAGGTCGTGCGTAATGAGAATGACCGCCGCCCCCGTCTCCGCCTGCCGCCTGGCCAGCACCGCCAGCACCTGCGCCTGCACCGTCACATCCAGCGCCGTCGTCGGCTCGTCCGCGATGATGAGCCGCTTGGCACCCGCCATCGCCATCGCGATCACCGCCCGCTGGCGCATACCGCCGGAGAACTGGTGCGGATACTGCCCGACGCGGGCATCGGGATCGGGAATATCCACCTCGCGCAGCAGCCCGGCCGCCCGCGCCATCGCGTCCGCCGCCGGCACGAAGCCGTGCGACACCTGCCCCTCGATCACCTGCCGCCCGATCGGCAGCACCGGGTTCAGCGTCGTCGTCGGGTCTTGGAAAATCATCCCCACGTCGCGCCCGCGCAGCGTCCGCAGTGTCTCCGCCCCGGCCGTGGTGATCTCCACCGCCCCCACCCGCACCGAACCGGCAACCCGCGCCGTCGGCGGCAACAGCCCCGTTACAGCCAGCGCCGTCACGCTCTTGCCCGAGCCCGATTCGCCCACGATGCCCAGCACCTCGCCGGCCATCACGTCAAAATCGATGCCCCGCACCGCCGGCACGTCCCTCCCGCTGCCGGTGAAGCTCACCGACAGATTGCGAACGGACAGTACCGGGTCACCCAGCGCGGGCGGCGGGCCGCTCCCGCCGCCGTTGTCAGCCATTATGCACTCAGCTCGTGAAACCGATCGTGCGCAGCACCAGCAGGCTGTCGAGATCCCGCGTGAACCCGCCCACGTTCCTCGCCGCCACCGTCAGGAACACGTCATAGGTGTTGGTGGCGATGCCGAAGCTCGCCTCCACCAGCGCCTTGTTCAGCGCATCATACGCCGCCTTCACGTCCGAGGTGCCGAACGCGGTGTTCACCCGCTCGATCGCCGCGACATAGGCGGTGTGCGGGTTCGGGTTGCCCAGCACCGGGTTGTTCACCGTGCGGTAGATCGAATTGGTGGTAATCCGCGTCGGGAACTTCTGCACATTGCCCACGCCGCCGAACGTGGCATCGAACTTCCCGCCCAGCAGCGCGTCCACGTATTCCGACCCCTGCTTCAGCTCCAGCTGGACATCGATGCCCGCCCGCTTCAGCGCGGCCTGCACCACCTGGCTGATCGACATGGAATCCTCGCTGGCGCTGTTCACCAGCAGCTTCCAGTCGTTCATCTCCGCCGCCGACAGCCCGGACTGCTTCAGCAGCGCCTGGCCCTTGGCAATGTCGAACCCATAGGTCGCGTCATAGCTGCGGTCCGCCGCCGGGTTCGCCGGCGCCCACGGCAGCGCCGTCACCTCGCCCACCCCGGCATAGCCCACGCGCAGGATCGCCGCGCGGTCGACCAGGTGGTTGAACGCCTGGCGGAAGCTCGGGTTACGGAACGGCCCGCGCAACGTGTTGATGCGCAGCACCTGCACCAGCTGGCCCTGGCCCTGCATCAGCTGGAACCCCGCGTTGCGCAGCCGTACCGCCTGGCGCGCCCCGCCGCCATAGATCATGTCCGCCGCGCCCGATTCCAGCGCCGCCGACGCCGCCTCGTTGTCGCTGAAGATGGTGAACACCACCTCCTGCACGATCGGCTGCCCCGCGCGCCAGTATTTCGGGTTCGCCACCAGCTTCAGCCGCTGCCCAAGCTGCCGCTCGCCCACCGTGAACGGCCCGGTCCCGTTCACCTTCGTCTCGGCGCTGTCCGTGGTGTCCTTGGCGATCACGAACATGAACTGCAACAGGTCGGTCACCTGCTTGTCCGGCACCTTCTGCTTGAAGTTCAGCCGCACCGTCCGCCCGTCCACAACGGTCCAGTCCTGCACCACGCCCATCGTCGGGAAAACGTTCTTGCCGGTCTTCGGGTCGTTCGCCTTCTTCAGCGTGGCATCGAGGTCCTCGCTGGTCAGCGCCGCCCCGCTGTGGAACGCCACCCCCTGGCGCAGCACCACCGTGCAAGACGTGTTGTCCGGCGCGATCTGGAAGCTCTCCGCCAGCGCCGGAACCGGCTTGCCCGCGTCGTCATACTCGATCAGCGTGTCGTACAGGTTGCGCATGATCGTCGCGTTCTGCGACGAGAACTGGTGCGGATCATAGTTCACGAAGTCGGCCAGCAGCGCGATCCGCAGCGGCTTGCCCCCCCGCAACGCCTGCGCCTGCACCGCCGGCGCCAGCGACGCACCCAGCCCCACCCCGGCCACACCAGCCAGCAGCGTCCGACGATTCATGACATGGGTCACGCTCTGTCTCCTCGCTTGGTTCCTGTGGCGCGCCGCGCCGATTATAATAGCCTCCCATCGGGGTTGGAGCCTGTCAAACCGAATTGGCACATCCTTGCGTGCCGTCATCGTCTTTCCCCACCGCCGTTGACACGCCCCACCGGCAACGCGACGCTCCTTAATCACGCACGCGGGAGCCCACGATGGCCACCATCGACCCCATCACCGTCTCCGTCATCCAGCACCGCCTGCGCGCCATCGTGGAAGAGATGGGCGAGGCCATGCTCCGCACCGCCTACTCCCAGATCCTCAACTCCAGCCGAGACTTCTCCACCGCCCTCTGCGACCCCAGGGGCCGCCTCATCGCCCAGGCCGAACACGTCCCCATCCATGTCGGCGCCCTGCCCTTCGCCGCCCGCGCCGTCACCGACTACTTCGGCGATACCATCAAGCCCGGCGACGTCTACCTCCTCAACGACCCCTACCGCGGCGGCAACCACATCCCCGACCTCACCGCCTTCGTGCCCGTCTTCGACGGCGACCGCTTCGTCTTCTGGTCGATCAACCGCTCCCACCAGTCAGACATCGGCGGCGCCACCCACGGCGCCTACAATGCGGGGGCCACCGAAATCTTCCAGGAAGGCATCCGCATCCCGCCGCTGCGCCTCTACGACCAGGGCGTTCGACGGGAGGACGTCTACGAAATGATCGTGCTCAACGTGCGCCACCCGCGCGACTTCCGCGGCGACCTCGCTGCCATGATCGGCTCCGCCCGCGTCGGCGAACGCCGCCTCGCCCAACTCCTTGCCGAGTTCGGCTCCGACACCACCCACCAGGGCGTCGAAGCAGTGCTGGACGGCGCCGAACGCCAGGTCCGCGCCATCATCTCCGCCTGGCCCGACGGCATCTACGAAGGCGAAGCCTTCCTCGACGACGACGGCCACAAATACAAAGATATCCGCATCCACGCCAAAATCACCAAGACCGGCAGCGACCTCGAAGTTGACCTCACCCAGTCCCACGAACAGGTCATCGGCTTCATCAACTCGTCCTACGCCAACACCCATTCTGCCGTCGTCGTGGCACTGTCCTACCTCATCGACCCCGACATCCCGAAGAACGACGGCGCCTTCCGCGTCCTCAACGTCAAGCTGAAAGAAGGCACCATCGTCTGGCCCCGCGAGGGCGCCCCCGTCACCCTCTGCACCAACCATTGCGGCCAGGAAATCATCGAGGCGATGATCCGCGCCCTCGCCCCCGCCTGCCCCGATCGCGCCATGGCCGGCTGGGGCCGCCGCTTCCGCATCGCCATCCAGGGCACCGACCCGCGCACCGAAAAACCTTTCATCTGGCACCTGTTCCAATCCCGCCCCGGCGGCGGCGCCTCCTCGGAAGGCGATGGCTGGGCCGGCGGCGGCGAATGGCAGGCCGCCGGCGGCATCAAGTTCGGCAGCCTCGAAGTCCACGAAGTCCGCTTCCCCCTCTTCTTCAAGCGCCACGAATTCCGCCCCGACTCCGGCGGCGACGGCCAATACCGCGGCGGCCCCGGCGGCATCCTCGAAATGGCCATCGAAACCGCCACCCAAGCCATCGGCAACACCGCCGGCGACGGCATCAAATACGGCGCCGCCGGCATGATCGGCGGCCAGGACGGCCAGCCCCACAATTACTGGCTCGAATCGAAAAACCTCCCCGACCGCCCGCTCAAAACCAAGGAAGTCGGCGTCACCATCCGCCCGAACGACATCCTCCACGCCCATTCCGGTGGCGGCGGCGGCTGGGGCACCCCCACGGCCCGCACCCCCGACCAGCGCGCCGCCGACCAACGCTCCGGCTTCGTCACGGAGCCCAGCTCCGGTTTCGGAACGGAACCCAAATAATGTACGCCATCGGAATCGACGTCGGCGGCACCTTCACCGACCTCGTCGCCGTCGACGAAGCCGGCACCGTCACCCTGGCCAAATCCGCCTCCACCCCCGCCGACCAGTCCATCGGCGTCATGGAAGGCCTCGACCGCCTCGCCGAAGCCCTGTCCCTCCCCCGCGCCGAAATGCTCGCCGCCACCCGCCGCATCGTCCACGGCACCACAGTGGCCACCAACGCCCTCCTCGAACACAAGGGCGCGAAAGTCGGCCTGCTCACCACCGAAGGCCACCGCGACATCATCGAAATGCGCGAAGGGCTCAAGGACGACCGCTACAACCTCCGCCAGCCGCCGCCGGTCCAGCTCGTCCCGCGCCACCTCCGCCTCGGCGTGCGCGAGCGCATCCGCCCCGACGGCCGCATCGAA
>JANPIH010000074.1:0-2651 GCA_031424895.1 Rhodospirillales bacterium | reverse complement strand
GCGAACCGTGGCGGTTCAGCCACGGGGTGCGAACCTCAACGCGGCCGCGATCCACAAAATTGGCGGAAGTCTGCGGCTATCAGCGGCGTGGGTGCGAACTGCGAACCATGTTTTTGACCTGGCGCTAGCGGTCTATCGCGCTCCTGCCCCCCGCATCAGTATTGGCCGGGAAGGAACCAAGCAATCGAGAATGAATACTTCGTCTTGTTCTTGTTTGTTCTTCGATTGTTGCTTCGTCGATATTTGTTCTGTCTTCTGTCGCTGGTGAGGCTCTCGCCACCAACCCAAATCTTCGATCGTGAGAAGAATCTACCGCGAGCGGTTCCAGCGCTGCAATCGCCTTTCGCGTCCGTGCTGTCGATTTCCGATAAGATATTGATGTGTATGAAGAACTCTCTCATGCGACAGCCGCGGCGCCCGGACCCACGTACGAGTCAGGACGCCGCAGCCGCCCATTACGCCACCATCGACCGCGGCACCAACCCATAGTGCACGGCCAACACGCTCAGCGCCCCCACCAGGATGCCTTGGCCCTGAACGTGGTTGATGCATCGCCCGCCCCAACCTTGCCGGCCGGCCCATTCCCGCACCGAGCACTCCATCCCGACCACGTGCCACAGGCAGCTGCCGCATGCGGTGTCGGTGCCGCCGAACAGGGACAGGGCCTCTGCCACACGACGCCGGGCCGCAGCCTGGTGCTCTGTTGGTCCGTCGTCGCTGCCGCCGCTGACGCGGACCAGGGCCGAGACGCGGATGCTGTCGAGCATGGCGGCGCGGAACTGGGTGCGGAACATGCTCCCGGCCTCGTGCATCGCCGGGGTGATGCTGCCGTTGGCGAGCATCTGGCCCAGCGAGTCGACCATTCGCCGCTGCGTCGCAGGCCGACCGCTGTCGGGATCCACGCCGCGGATCGCTTCCGACACTACCCCGTGCTGCAACCGCCAGCGGGACGGCTTGCCGAGGTCCTCGGCCGCGTTGCCGCGCCCTGCCTTGCGCTTACCGGCCATGGCCATGCCCTCCCTGTCGGCGCCCCCAGCGCCGGTTGGCTTCGTTGGTGATGGCCTGGCGGAGCCAGGGATCGGTGATGTCCTGGATCGGGAGGGCTGCGATGCCATGGCGATGCCAGGCGGCTGCGCGCATGGCGTCGAGATCGCCGGCCGTGGTCGGGCTACGTGCCATGTCCAGACACGACCGTGGGGGTTGCGGCGCACCAGGGAGCCTCATGCCGCACCAATCTGGGCGTCGATCGCCCACAGCAGGATCGCCAGGGCGTCAGCCTCGTTGTCGTCGGTCGGGTGGAAGCCGCGGGCCTTTATCGCGGCAATCATGGCGTCCTTGCCGGCGTTGCCCTTGCCAGTGGCGAAGCGCTTGATGGTGCCGACCGGGACGCCCTGGTAGGGAATCTGATGATGCTCGCACCACGCGGTGAGGATGGCGAGCCATCCGCCATAGGCGTGCGAGGCATCGACACCAGAATGGCGACGAACTTGCTCATAGAGGACAGCGTCGATCCCACCAGTCACGTTCTTCATTTCTGTCAGCCATTGTTTGAAACGTAAGAACCGCATTCCGCCGCCCTGCCAGCGGTCGTTTCTGAACTCCCCAGTACCGCTTGTGATGGAGCCGTCGGCCGCTCTGGCTGCCCACCCCATACGCGTCCCAAGATCGAGTGCGAGGTAGCTCATTGCGATTTCCCCTCGTTTGCGCTCGCGAGGATCTTGAAGATCGACCGCTTATGCATGCCAAAGCCGTCGGCGATCACTGGTCTGGGCAATCCGAAGGCCTTCATCCGGATTATTGCCACACGGTCGATCGCATCCAGCTTGGCCGCGGGATTGGCCGCACCGAACAGCGCAGTCCCGTGGGCTCGGCAATCCGACAGATTTTCGCGTTGTGTCGCCCAGCGGAGGTTGTCCGCGTGATTGTTCGTCCTCACGCCATCGTTATGAGCAACGAGGTGAATCGAAGACGGCTGCGGGCCGTGAAAGGCAGCTGCGACCAGGCGGTGGATGTCCGTCCGCTTATTCTCGGCCGGGCGGCTGAGCATAACAGAAACGTAGCCCGTAGTGGCGTTGCGTGTGGGCTTCAGTATTCGGCCGACGACGGCCCCGAACGCGGGACGAACGCGCCGGATCTGTCCGCTGCGGGACACTTCGTATTCAGGCCAGTCGGGGACTGGACGCCATTCATCAGCATGCTCCTGGGATGTAATGCTGGGCGCAGCACTTGCGCAGGGCGCGAGCGCGATCAGAGTCGCGAGAGCCATGGTGATCTCCTGAGAGGGGGAACAGCGTGGTCAGGGCGACGACGGCGCAGGTCTTGGCGGAGCTCGCCGTCGTCGCCCGCCTGGGCGGGGTGCCGAGGGCTCTGGCGGCCCCGTTGCGGGCGGAAGGCCCTTCATGGCTCCGTTCCTGCCGTGAACGGGTCCGGGTGCAGCACGTCGAGCAGCGGGTCGCTGGTCGCCCAGTCCGCGGCGAACCCCTCGTGGCGCGGCGAGACCGCGGTGACGGTGGCGCCGGGGAAGCAGTGCTTGATGGTGCTGATCTGCTCGAACATCGCCACGCAGCGCGCCAGCTCATCGACCGTCCAGACGGTGCGGGAGCGGTTATCCGGAGCGGACGCGATCGCCAGCGCCTCCTCACTGGTGCGGG
>JANPIH010000073.1:0-2907 GCA_031424895.1 Rhodospirillales bacterium | reverse complement strand
GCAGCAGGGCATCAAGCAGGAACGTGACAAGGTCCGCGCCAGCCGCCGCGCAGCTGAAGGCGACGCCGCCGAACTGGGCGGTATCGTCTCGGGACCTCCACAAGGACGTCGCCCGCCTCAAGGACGGCGTCCGCGTTCTCGAAAAACTCGTCACTGACGACGATCGCCGCCTCGCCGGCGAGATCGACCGTCTGCGCCGCGAGGAGGCTGGTCCCCGCGCCGGCGCGTGACTCAAAGTTCCCCGCGCCGCATCGCGCGGGCTCGGAATCGCGCGGGGTCAAGGCATTCGGCGACGCTCGCCTCGACAGGGGAGGGTTCACCAAAGGCTTCCGATGCGACTATCTCGGCAAGCAGTGGCCCCCAAAGAAAGCCACGCGAGCCGAGGCCGCCAACAAGGCGGTGACGCTCTGAAGGCGCCGGAGTGCCGTCCGGCGCCTTTTCCTTGCCCGGCGCCGCCCCCGCAAACGGCAACCGATCCCGCGTCGTCGCCCGGACGCCAGCGCGCGCGCCTTCACCATCGTTCGCGATTTCTGCGTGAGCGCTCATGGTGAGCAGTGACCGGAGGGAGCGTCCGTCGAACCACGAGCGCGTGCTCACCGCCTCCGCCACATCCGGCCGCAACCGCGCCAGCACAGCAAGATTGTGCGCCGACGCCACATCGCTCACGCGTGGCTCGCAATCCGCCGCCTCGAACGTCGACCCGAACACGATCTTCCCGAACGCCTCTACCGCATACCCGCCATCGGCAACAGCGGCCGCATCGCCATCCGCCACGACCCAATCCACCTGACCCAACCGGCCCTCCACCGCAGGCGCGTCCGCACCCGCAACCTCCGCCACGCCCATCCCCGCACACACCACGACCAGATCCGCATCGACATCAGCCACAGACGCGACGCGTGCGCCCAATCTAATCTCCGCGCCAGCCATCAGCTTCTGCAGCGCAGCCTCAGGCTTCACCGCCACGGCGCCCACATGACGGATCCCCACGCCCTCCGCCTGCAGCAGCGTCTCGTCCAACGGCGGATCCGCCATCAGCTTCGCAAACCGCGCCACCTCCCGCTCGCCGCGCGGCAGGTGCACCGCGTCCAGCACCTGCACCGCGTCTTCGCCAAGCTCCGCATAGAACCGCCGCGCATACAACCACGCCTCCAGCAGCGCCCGCGCCGCCGGTCCGTCCGCCGCATCCAGCCGCGGCATCACCAACGCGATCGGATTGCCGCTCGCGCCCGCGCCCAACTGCTCCGCCTGTTCGTAAATCGTCACCGCACATCCGCGCCGCACGAACGCGCGCGCCACGCACGCCCCCGCAATTCCGCCGCCGATGATCGCCACGCGCCTCGGCGCCGCCACACGCTGCGCGCGCGGAGCAACCAGCCGCGCCTCTAGCCGCTCCTTCTTCCGCCCGTGTCCCGGAACCTTCGCCACCTCGAAGCCCAAGGCCTGCAGGTTTCGCCTTACATCCCCCGCCACCGTATACGTCGCCGCCCGCGCGCCCGGCGCGCACATGCGCGCAACATGCCCCAGTACTTCCGCCGACCACATCTCCGGGTTTTTCGCCGGCGCAAAGCCATCGAGAAACCACGCATCGCACTGCGCCCGCGCCTCGGCGACGGCCACCGCGATCTCATCGACATGCAGCGTCAACGTCACGCCATCGCCCAGCACGATACGCTGCACCCCACGCGCCCGCTCCGGCCACTTGTCGCGCAACCGCGCCGACAACCCGGCAAGCTCCGGCCACCCTGCATGCACCCGCGCCGCCGCCTCACGCGGCATCAGCAATCCCTCGAACGAGATTACATCCAGCCGCGCCGTCGCACTGGGCAGATGCGCCCGCCACAGCTCCCACAGCGCCAGAAGGTTCAACCCCGTCCCGAACCCCAGCTCGCCGACAACGAAATGCTCGCGTCCCGCCCACGCGTCCGGCAGTCCGCACCCGCCAAGAAACACGGCACGCTTTTCTGCGAGACCCTCGCCGGAAAAATACACATCGCCATGGCCCCGCGCGAACGGAAGGGCACCATGAGATTCAAGCGGGGTGAACTCCAGATCGGGCAGGGGCGGCAGGCGAGGCATCAAACCTTCGCGCGCGTCGCCGTCACCATGTAGTTTACGGCCACATCGCGCGTCAGGCTCCACTTGCCCGTCAGCGGCGAGAACGACACGCCAACCGTCTCCAGCATCTCCAGCCCCGCCCCGGTCATCGCCGCGCGCGCCTCTTCCGGCGTCACGAACTTGTTCCAGTCATGCGTCCCCACCGGCAGCCAGCGCAGCACATGCTCCGCGCCCACCACGGCGAGCGCGAACGCCTTCGCCGTGCGGTTCAGAGTCGCCATCACCATCATGCCCCCGGGCGCCAGCAACGCCGCGCAGTCGGCAAGAAACCGCGCCGGGTCCTGCACATGCTCGACAACTTCAAGCGACAGCACGATGTCGAACTTCGGCTCTCCCGCCGCAATCAGTCCCTCGACCGTCCCGACGCGATAATCGACATCCACATGCATCGCGTCTGCGTGTACGATCGCCGCCTTGATGTTCTTGTCGCCCGCATCGATCCCCACCGCATGCGCGCCCAGCCGCGCCATCGGTTCGGTCACCAGCCCGCCGCCGCATCCCGCATCCAGCAGGCGTAAGCCTTCCAGCGGCCGCTTCGCGTCAGCGTCCAGCCCGAAATGCTTGACCGCCATCTCGCGTATGTAGGTCAGCCGCACCGGGTTGAACTTGTGCAACGGCGCGAACTTGCCCGTCGGCGACCACCAGTCGGCCGCCATGGCGCGGAACTTCTCGATCTCCGCCGGATCGACGCTGGGCGATTCCGGAATGCTCTCGTCGCGTGTGAGGGTCTTGGCCATGGCTCTTATCTGGACCCGCGGAGCCGCGCCCGCAACGCCTCCCCGCGCCCGG
>JANPIH010000072.1:0-9773 GCA_031424895.1 Rhodospirillales bacterium | reverse complement strand
CGTAGCCGGGATAGTCGAGGTCCACGCCGATCGCGCCGGGCATGATCGGCACCACGCTGCCCGGCTCCGCCGCGCCCTGGAAGCCGATGTCCAGCACCGCGGGCCCGCCGATGAAGCGCTGCCAGAAGCCGGAGTCGATCTTGGCATCGAAGCTTTTGGAGGACTCCCAGCCCACCGGCCGCCCCCGCTCGCCCGACAGGTCGGGCGGACGGTGCGACATGCGCGCCACCCAGGACAGGCGGCGCAGGAGCAGCCCCAGAAAGCGCGTGTCGTTGGCCAACCCGATCAGCTTCGGCTGGATGCTGGTGGAGATCTGGATATCCAGCACGATGCGCCCCGCAGCATCGATGGCCTCGGGCGGCACCGTCAGGTTGCGCGTGCGCATGACATTATCGCCGATGAGCCATTGGGCGAGCCGCTGCCCGTTCACCAGCAACACCGCCCGCTGCTCCTGCACGAAGCCGCGCGCGATGTAGCCGAGCGATTCCAGCTCCAGCACCACGCCGCCCTCGGGTCGTTCCGGCAGACGGAAGGCGATGCGCACCCGCCCGCCATCGGTCCAGCGGCCGTGCTCCTCCGGATGGGACAGTCCGCTGAAGGCAATGAATGCCGCTGCCTCGGGGCTCTGCAGCGGGATGCCGGACGCGGGCAGCGGTTGCAGATGGTCGATGTCGGTCATGTGGTCTCCGAACCTCTCAGCCGGCGTGCGGGTATACGGCGCGGCCGGACCGCAGCGACTCCGCGGCCGCGTCGGCCAGCTTCAGTGCGGCCAGCCCGTCGCGCCCGTCGGGGCGTGGGGCCGCGCCGGTCTCGACCGCAGTCACGAATGCATCCAGTTCCAGCCTGTAGGCGTCCGCGTAGCGTTCCAGGAAGAAGGGCTGCGCGACGGCAGTGGTGAACCCGCCCGCGCCGGCGCGCTCCAGCGTGGTGAGCGGCACGTTGCCGGCCCGCAGCATGCCGGCAGCACCATGTGCCTCGATCCGTTGGTCATAGCCATAGCTGGCGCGGCGCGAGTTGCTGATGCTGCACAACCGGCCGGAGGCGGTGCGCAGGGTGATCAGCGCGGTATCGACGTCCCCGGCCGCGCCGATCGCGGGGTCGACCAGGCAGGAGGCGGCGGCGAACGCCTCCACTACCTCCTCGCCCAGGAGGAAGCGCGCCATGTCCAGGTCGTGGATCGCCATGTCGCGGAACAGGCCGCCGGAGCCCGCGACATAGGAGGGCGGCGGCGGCGAGGGGTCACGGCTGGTGATCGACAGCACTTCCAGCGCGCCGATCGCGCCTTCGTCCAGCGCCGCCTTCAAGGCCGCGAAATGCGGATCGAAACGCCGGTTGAAGCCAATCATCAACGGAATGCCGGCGCGCTCGGCCACCGCCACGCAGGCCTCGGCCCGCGCTGCGTCGAGGTCGATCGGCTTCTCGCAGAACACCGCCCGGCCGGATGCCGCCGCGCGCTCGATGAAGGCCGCGTGGGTGGGCGTGGGCGAGGCGATCAGCACCGCCTGCGCCGCGAAAGCCTCGTCGAGGCTGATGACGCGGCTGCCGCAGGCCTGGGCCAGCGCCGCGGCAGCCCCGGCATCGGGGTCGGCGATTCCGAACAGGCGCGCACGTGGGTGGACCGCCACGTTGCCCGCGTGGATGCGCCCGATCCGCCCGGCCCCGATCACGGCAATGTCCAGCATCGCACTCCCCGTCCCCATACCTGTCGATTGTCTCGCGCCCGGCCTGGATGGACAATGGCAGGACGCAAGCGGAGGACATCATGACCCATTCCGGCACGATCCGGCTGACCTGCGCGCAGGCCCTGGTGCGCTTTCTCGCCGCCCAGCGCACGGAGGTGGATGGCGCGCAGGTGCCGTTGTTCGCCGGCGTGTGGGCGATCTTCGGCCACGGCAATGTCGCGGCGATGGGTGAGGCGCTGCATGCGGCGGGCGATGCGCTGCCGACCTGGCGCGGGCAGAACGAGCAGTCCATGGCGCTCGCCGCCATCGCCTATGCCAAGGCGATGCGCCGGCGGCGGATCATGGCGGTCACGTCCTCGATCGGCCCGGGGGCGACCAACATGGTGACGGCGGCGGCGGTCGCGCATGTCAACCGCCTGCCGGTGCTGCTGCTGCCCGGGGACGTGTTCGC
Source organism: Rhodospirillales bacterium (assembly GCA_031424895.1). Taxonomy (GTDB): domain Bacteria; phylum Pseudomonadota; class Alphaproteobacteria; order Acetobacterales; family Acetobacteraceae; genus CAMDGX01. The sequence continues at coordinate 7,640 of JANPIH010000072.1, read as the reverse complement.
CGGACGGCGGCCAGACCCGGTGCTGCAACAGGTGGAGGATTTCGAGGATGCGACCGTCAGCGCCAACGACTGCTTCCGCCCCGTCTCACGCTTCTTCGACCGCATCGCCCGGCCGGAGCAACTGCTGACCGCCCTGCCCCGCGCGCTGGCGGTGCTGACCGACCCGGCGCAGTGCGGACCCGTGACGCTGGCGCTGTGCCAGGACACGCAGGCGGAGGCGTTCAACTATCCCGAGAACTTCTTTGCCCCGCGCACCTGGCGCATCCGCCGCCCGCCGCCGGATGCGGCCGAACTGGCCGAGGCGGTGGCGATGCTGCGCGCGGCCAGGGCGCCGCTGATCATTGCCGGCGGCGGCGTCCACTACGCCGGTGCGGCGGCCACGCTGGCGCGCTTTGCCGAGGAACACGGCATTCCGGTCAGCGAAACCCAGGCCGGCAAAAGCGCGCTGCCACACGACCATCCGTTGAACCTCGGCGCAATCGGCGTATCGGGCACCGCGGCGGCCAATGCGGCGGCGGAGCAGGCGGACCTGATTTTAGCGGTTGGCACGCGGCTGGGCGACTTCGCCACCGGCTCGTGGTCGCTCTATCGCAACCCGGAGCGACGGGTGGTAGCGCTGAACGTGCAGGCCTTCGACGCGGCCAAGCGGCTGGCGACGCCGCTTGTGGCGGACGCCGATCTCGGGCTCCAGGCGCTGTCGACGGCGCTGGCCACCCACCGCGCCCCGGCCGCCTGGCTGGCGCAATGCCAGGCCGCACTGCCCGGCTGGAAAGCCATCGCCGATCGCGCCACCGCCGGCAGCAACACCAGCCTGCCGACCGACGCGCAGGTGCTCGGTGCCGTGCGCCGCGCCATGCCGGAGAACGCCATCGTGGTCGCCGCCGCCGGCGGGCTGCCGGGCGAGTTGCACAAGCTGTGGAACGCCACCGGACCCGGCACCTACCACATGGAATACGGCTATTCCTGCATGGGCTACGAGATCGCCGGCGGGCTGGGGGTGAAGATGGCGCTGCCGGAACGCGAGGTGGTGGTGCTGCTCGGCGACGGCTCGTGGCTGATGATGAACTCGGAACTGGCGACCTCGGTGATGCTCGGGCGCAAGCTGATCGTGGTGCTGCTCGACAATGGCGGCTTCGGCTGCATCGACCGGCTTCAACGTGGCACTGGCGGAGCCGCATTCAACAATCTTCTGGCCACTTCCCGCCACGAAGCCCTGCCCGCCTTCGACTTCGCGGCCCAGGCCACGGGGCTCGGCGCCCTGGCACTGACCGTCAGCGGCACCGCTGCGCTGGAGGCGGCGATCGCCACGGCGCGGGCGGCCGAGCGCACCACAGTAATCGTGCTGAAAACCGACCCCGGCGGCAGCACGCAGGAAGGCGGGCACTGGTGGGATATCGGCGTGCCGGAAGTTTCCGACCGCGCCGAGGTCCGCGCCGCCCGCACCGCCTCCGATGCCGCCCGCGCGGGCCAGAGGCTGGGCGACTGAACGGTCTCGGTTGCCGCCGCCCCTCGGTTGCGCGTATTGCCCACGACAGAAACGTCCACACCAGGGAGCCCCCCATGCGTCACGCCGGCACGCTGTTGTTCGCCTCGATGGCCTTCCTCTCCGCCGCCGCCCTGCCCGCCCGCGCCGATGTCGTCGTGTACTGCAGCGCAGACGAGAAGATGTGCCGCGGGCTGGTCACGCTGTTCACCAAGGAGACGGGCATCAGGGCGGACATGACCCGCCAGTCCTCCGGCGAGACCTATGCCCGCATCCGCGCCGAGAAGGACAATCCCCGCGCCGACGTGTGGTGGGGCGGCACCGGCGACCCGCACCTTCAGGCCGCCGAGGAAGGGCTGCTGGCCGAATACAAGTCTCCCATGCTGCCGAAGCTGCGCGACTGGGCGGTGAAGCAGGCCGAGCGCGCGGCGTTCCAGACCGTGGGCGTCTACATGGGCGCGCTGGGCTATGGGTACAACAGCGAGGAGCTGGCACGGAAGAAGCTCGCGGCACCGAAATGCTGGGCCGACCTGCTGAAGCCGGAATACAAGGGCGAGGTGCAGATGGCCGACCCGAACTCATCCGGCACCGCCTACACCATGCTCGCAACCCTGGTGCAGCTCTGGGGCGAGGAGCCGGCGTTCGACTACCTCAAGAAGCTGCATCGCAACATCAACGACTACACCAAGTCGGGCGCCGCCCCCGCCCAGGCGGCCGGCAAGGGCGAGACGCTGGTCGGCGTCGCGTTCCAGCACGACGTGGTCATGGTTGCATTGACCGGCAAGCGCCCGCTGGTCACCGTCTCGCCGTGCGAGGGGACCGGCTTCGAGGTGGGCTCCATGAGCCTGATCAAGGGCGGGCGCAATGCCGCAGACGCGCGCCGATTCTACGACTGGGCGCTCGGCATCTCGGCCCAGGTGATCATGCCGGAGTTCGGCTCGTTCCAGGTGCCGTCGAACAGCGACGTGCCGGTGCCGAAGGAGGCGCCGGACCTGAGCAGCATCAAGCTGATCGACTATGACTTCGCCAGGTACGGCTCCTCCGCCGAGCGCCGCCGCCTGCTCGCGCGCTGGACCAACGAGGTGAAAGGCGCCGCGCGCTGACCATCCGGCGCCTGGACCCGGGCTGATGCCGATCGCCGCACGGGGCTGGGCGGTGGCCTTCGCCCTCGCGGCGCTGTCGCTGCCCTGGTACGGGCACGACTCGCTTTGGGACGCGGCGGCATCGGGCGAGGCGCTGCCGCTGGCCGCCCTGGCGCCCGGCCGGCCATGGCTGCTGCCGCTGCTGGCATTGCCGGCGCTCGCCCTGGCCGCCGCCTGGACCGATCGGCCGCGCCTGCTGGTCGGCATCGCGCTGGCGGCCCTGGCGTGGCTCTGCGCCGAGGGCTTCGCAATCAACCACCGCGGCTGGACGTGGTCCTGGATAGGGCCCTGGATCGGCGCACTGGTCGGCGGCACGCCCACGCAGCCCGCCCTTGGCTGGGGTGCGGTCCTCTATGCGCTGGCCGCCACCATGCTCGCCGCCGCCGGGCTCGCGCGGCAGGGCTGGTGCCGCGGCGACATGTTCGTGTTTGGCTCGATCCTGCTGATCCTCGGCGCTATCCTGCTGTTCGTGTTCTGGCCGGTGATGACGGTGCTGATCTCCGCCGTGCGCGACAACAATGGCGCCTTCGCGCCCGGCCAGTTCCTGGAAAAGTTCACCGATCGCTCGATCTGGGGGCTGGAATGCCTCCGCGGCGCGGGCAATTGCGGGGCGGCGTGGAACACGTTGGCGCTGGCGGTGCTGGTGGGCGTGCTGTCCACCTTGCTGGGCCTGGCCTTCGCGCTGGTGGCGGTGCGCACCGGCCTGCCGCTGAAGGGCCCGATCCGCATGCTCTCGCTGCTGCCGATCATCACGCCGCCCTTCGTGATCGGGCTCGCGCTGATCATCATGTTCGGCCGCTCCGGCTTCGTGACCATCTTCCTCTACGAGACCTTCGACATCCCGCGCAGCCGCTGGCTCTACGGCTGGACCGGGGTGACGATCGCCCAGCTGCTCGCCTTCACGCCGATCGCCTTCCTGGTGATGGTCGGCGTGCTGCAATCCGTGGCCCCCAGCCTGGAGGAAGCGGCGGGCACGCTGCGCGCCGGGCGCTGGCGCATCTTCCGCACCGTCACCTGGCCGCTGATCCGCCCGGGCGTTGCCAACGCCTTCCTGATCGGCTTCATCGAGAGCATGGCCGATTTCGGCAACCCGCTGATGCTGGGCGGCAGTTTCAACGTGCTGTCCACCGACATCTTCTTCGCCGTGGTCGGCGCGGCACAGGACCAGGGGCGCGCGGCGGTGCTGGGCGTGGTGCTGCTCGGCTTCACCATGGCCGCCTTCACCGCCCAGCGCCTGTGGGTGGGCACCGGCAGTTACACCACTGTCACCGGCAAGGGCGACGGGGGCGTGCCGCCGCCGCTGCCGCTCGGGCTGCGCGCGGCCTGCTACACCGCGGTGCTGCCGTGGCTGGCGCTGACCGTCGTGGTCTATGCCATCGTGCTCGGCGGCGGCTTCGTGGAGACGATCGGGCGCGACCACACGCCCACCTGGGACCACTTCCTGATCGCCTTCGGCATCGACCGCGGTGTGGGCGGCTGGTTCCTGTCCGGCTCGGCGTGGAACAGCTTCATCACCACGATGCAGCTCTCGGCCATCTCCATGCCGCTCACCGCCGCCCTCGGCCTGCTTACCGCCTGGCTGCTGGCACGCCAGGAATTCCGCGGCCGCGCCGCCTTCGAGTTCCTGACGATGATGAGCTTCGCCATCCCCGGCACGGTGATCGGCGTCAGCTACATCCTGGCCTTCAACACGCCGCCGGTGGAGCTGACCGGCACGGGCATGATCCTCGTCATCGCCTTCATGTTCCGCAACATGCCCGTGGGCATCCGCGCCGGCATCGCCAGCCTGAGCCAGATCGACAAAAGCCTGGACGAAGCCTCCCTCACCCTCGGCGCGCGCAGCTTCCGCACCTTCCGCCTGGTGATCCTGCCGATCCTGCGCCCCGCCATCATCGCCGCCATGATCTACAGCTTCGTGCGCGCGGTAACATCGGTGTCCGCCGTCATCTTCCTCACCACCGCCGAATACCAGCTCGCCACCGTCTATATCGTCGGCCGGGCGGAGATGAGCGAATACGGGGTGGCGCTGGCCTATTCCGCCGTGCTGATCGCGGTGATGGTGCTGGCCCTGGTCGCCATCCGCCTGCTGGTCGGCGAACAGCGCATCGGCCGCCGGGCCGCGAACACCGGTGCCACCGCCCCGATCGGACTCGCCGCCTCATGACCCAGCCCGCCGTCTCGTTCCGAAACGTTACCAAGCGCTACGGCGCCGTTACCGCCGTCGATTCCGTCAGCTTCGACATCGCGCCGGCCAGCCTCGTCACTCTGCTCGGCCCCTCCGGCTGCGGAAAAACCACCACGCTGCGCCTCATCGCCGGCCTGGAACATGCGAGCGCGGGCCGCATCCTGATCGACGGTGCCGACGTCACCACACTGTCCGCGGCCGAGCGGGATGTCTCGATGGTGTTCCAGTCCTACGCCCTGTTTCCGCACATGACGGTGCTGGAGAACACCTGCTACGGCCTGCTTGCGTCAGGGCTGAAGAAGCCCGAGGCCGAGGCCCGCGCCGCCGCGAAGCTTCGCCTCGTCGGGCTGACCGGCTATGAGCGCCGCCTGCCCAGCGAGCTCTCCGGCGGCCAGCAGCAGCGCGTGGCGGTGGCGCGCGCCATCGTGCTGGAGCCAAAGGTGCTGCTGTTCGACGAACCGCTGTCCAACCTCGACGCCAAGCTGCGCCGGCGCGTGCGCGACGAGATCCGCGCCCTGCAACAGGATCTCCGCCTCACCGTCGTCTATGTCACCCACGACCAGGAGGAGGCCCTGGCCGTCTCGGACCGCATCGTGGTGATGAGCCTGGCCCGCATCGCCCAGGACGGCACGCCGCGCGAACTCTACGAACAACCCGCCAGCCGCTTCGTGGCGGACTTCATCGGCAACGCCAACCTCCTGCCGGTTACGCTGCGCCACGCGGATGCCACCACCGGCGAGGCGACGCTCGGTCCCCTGTCCCTGCGCCTGCCACATCGCGGCGTGCCGGAGGGCCGGGCCCTGCTGGCAGTCCGCCCCCATGCCGTGCGCCTGTGCCCCGCCGGCGAGGGGTTGGCGGGCACAATCGCCCATGCCGCCTATCTTGGCGGCCACATGGAATACGGCGTGGCACTGCTTGGCCACGACGAGGAACTCTTTGCCGTCGCCACCGACATCGCACATCCGCTCACCGCCGGCCAGGACGTGCGCGTCACCTTCGACCCTGCCGGCCTGGCGCTGGTCGGAACGGATTGACCGCCGCGTGCCGTTGCCAACCCACCCTGGCGCGCCTAGGCTTGTTGCCCTGTCCAAGGGAGTGACACCCAAATGAAACTCGGCGACGCAATCGCGGAAATCATGAAGCGCGAGGGGATCGAGATCCTCTGCGGCTACCCCGTCAACCACCTCATCGAATACGCCGCCGCCGCCGACATCCGGCCAGTGATGTGCCGCCAGGAGCGCATCGGCATCCACATGGCCGACGCCATCAGCCGCGTCACCTCCGGCAAAACCATCGGCGCCTTCTGCATGCAGCACGGCCCGGGCGCGGAAAACGCCATGGGCGGCGTCGCGCAATGCTACGGCGAGTCGGTCCCGGTGCTGATCCTGCCCATGGGCTATGCCCGCCGCATCGCGCACATCGACCCGAACTTCAATTCCACGATCGCGATGAAGCCGTATGTGAAAAGCAGCGAGCCCATCAACATCGCGGCCGAAGTCTGCAACATCTTCCGCCGCGCCTTCACCAAGCTGCGCAACGGCCGCGGCGGCCCGGTGGTCGTCGAGATCCCGGCCGACATGTGGAACGAAGAAGTCGCCGAGCCGCTGGACTACACCCCGGTGATGACCACCCGCTACGGCCCCGACCCCGCGCACGTCAAGGAAGCCGCCGCCCTCCTCGCCGGCGCCAAGCGTCCGGTGATCTACGCCGGCCAAGGCATCCACTACGCCCAGGCCTGGCCGCAGCTCAAGAAGATCGCCGAACTCCTCGCCATCCCCGTCGTCACCTCGCTCGGCGGCAAAAGCTCCTTCCCCGAAACCCACCCGCTCTCGCTCGGCTCCGGCGGTGTGGCCATGCCGCGCGCCGTCCCGGAATTCCTCGCCAAGGCCGATGTCATATTCGGCGTCGGCTGCTCCTTCACCGAAACCTCCTTCGCGGTCAAAATCCCCGGCGGCAAGCGCATCATCCACGCAACGCTCGACCCGATGCACCTGAACAAGGACATCCGCGCCGAGATCGGCCTGATCGGCGATGCCGGCCTGACGCTGGACGCCGTGCTCGCCGAACTCGGCAAGACCGTCACCGCCAACCGTGACGCCACCGCCGTCTCCGCCGAGATCGCCGCCTCCCACAAGGAGTGGATGGCGAAGTGGATGCCGAAGCTGACCAGCGACGAAACCCCGCTCTCGCCCTACCGCGTGATCTGGGACCTGATGCACACCGTCGACGTCGCCAACACCATCATCACCCACGACGCCGGCTCGCCCCGCGACCAGCTCTCGCCGTTCTGGAAGGCGGTCACCCCGCTGTCCTACATCGGCTGGGGCAAAACCACCCAGCTCGGCTACGGCCTCGGCCTCGCCATGGGTGCGAAGCTCGCCAAGCCCGACAAGCTCTGCATCAACGTCTGGGGCGACGCGGCCATCGGCTTCACCGGCATGGACTTCGAAACCGCGGTGCGCGAGCGCATCCCCATCATGTCCATCCTGATGAACAATTTCTGCATGGCCATCGAACTGCACATCATGAAGGTGTCCACGGAGAAATACCGCTCCACCGACATCTCCGGCGACTACGCCGCCATGGCCCGCGCCTTCGGCGGCTACGGCGAGCGCGTGACCGACCCGGCCGAAATCATCCCGGCCATCAAGCGCGGCATCGAGCAGACCCAGAAGGGCGTCCCCGTCCTGCTGGAATTCATCACCTGCAAGGAAACCGAAGTCTCCCGCCCGGGGACCTAGACCCAACCATCACAAAGAAGCCGCGGGGGGCAACCTCCGCGGCTTTTTCTTTAGCGAAGAAAGCAAGCCTTCTTTTTGTGAACAAAAAG
>JANPIH010000071.1:0-1910 GCA_031424895.1 Rhodospirillales bacterium | reverse complement strand
GATGGGCCGGGCCTATGCCTATGTGTCCGAGACTATGCCCAACGGACAGGCGCGGCCTGACCTCGACGATAGCGGCATGGAGACCGAGTTGACGCCCGTGGTCACGCTCGACGGCTTCTGCGTCGAACACGGCGTGGACCGTGTTGATTTCATCCGCATGGACATCGAGGGCGCCGAGCAGAAGGCGCTTGCGGGCGCCGCGGCTATCCTCGACCGCGACCACCCCCATGTGCTGCTGGAAATCCACCCACCGATGCTGCAGGCCCGCTTCGGCGGCTCGGGCGAGGCCGTGGTGAACCTGTTCCTGGATCGCGGGTACCGCATGTTTGCGCTGGATGCGGGGCGGTTGGAAGAACGCACCACCCTGGTCGAAGACCTGCCGTGGAAGGACTATTTCTTCATCCATCCGTCCCGGGCGGCGCGGTTGCCGGACGGGGTTTTCAAGGCGCGGATGGGAGCGTGACGCGCGACACGCCATGACCTGGGGGATAATTGTCCGGCGCGTCAGATTGGGAGACTTTCTGAGGTCTGCAGCGCTGGAACGATTGCGGCCCTCGCTTCGACCGGGCTTGATCAGCGCCAGGGATTGAACACCGAAACACCAGTGGGCGCAAAATCCGCGACATTCCGGGTGACGATGGTCATGCCGTGGACCAGGGCGGTGGCCGCGATGAGCGCGTCCCGTTCCGGACGCGGATCCGGCACATGCAGACGCGCGGCGCGCGCCGCCACGGCCGCGTCGACAGGCAGGATGCGACCGCCGAAATTCACCAGCACCACAGCGTCGAGCCAGTTGCGAAGCGTTCGGCCCTGCTGATTGTCGCGGCGCTCCATGCGTGTTGTGCCCAGTTCGATCTCAAAGATCGTTATCGCGGAGAGGAAAAACAGCGTCTCAGGCACAGCGTCGGCCCACGCGAGCAGCCCCCGATTTGCGCGTTCGTGCTTCCGCAATTCGGAAATCGCGTTTGTGTCCAAAACGTACATCAGTCGAATTCAGCAGCCTTCAATCCCATATCCCTCAGGCGTGGTGGCTCAAAATCAAAATCCTGACCGTCGTCCGACGTCTGGCTCAGCGCTTCAGCAAGGCTCATCACCGGCTTTTGAAGTTCCTGGTAGTCCTTGATCGACATCAATACGTACGCTGGTCGGCTCCTGTCGGTGATGAACACGGGACCATCCTGCGCCGCACGCTTGGCGCGGCTGGTGTCCTGATTGAACTCGCGGCTAGAGAGTGTGGTGCTGGCCATGGGAGTTCCTCACGAATATAGCTACGTTGCTACATAACGCAGGCTCTCGCCGAAAGCCAGTCTGCTACCCCGCCGCCTCCGCCGCCGCATGCGCCGCCGCCGCCGCAACCATCATCTTCTCGAACGCGCCGCTGCGGATCAGTTCGCGGCGTTCCTCCAGACCGCGGTGCAGTTCCACCAGCACCTTGGCCGCGTGTTCGTTGGTCTGGATGGCGGCCCAATAGGCGGCCACGTTGGCCCGCGCCGGGATGGGGTTCTCGATGCCGGTGGCCGGCAGGACGTTTTCGACCATGAACAGGCCGGGCACCAACGCGCAGTCGGCCATGGTGACGCGGCCTGAGCAGGCGAAGCCGTCCGTCCCGATCAACTTGTCCAGCGCCTTGATGTTGCGCACCACCTGGCCGCCCAGCAGGTCGACAATGCCCTGGTTGCGGGTGGCGGCCCGGCTCTGGGCCGAGAGCATGAACATGTTGTTCATCAGATAGATGTCGCCGATCCGGGCCAGGGTGCGGATATGCGCCCTCTCGCGTGGCGTGGCGCCCAGCATCGAGGGCGTCGGATAGATCTCCTCCAGATACTCCGCGATCACGTCGGATTCCGGCATCATGTCGCCGTCGATATCCAGCACCGGGATGCGCCCGATGGGGTGCTCCTCGCGGAACT
>JANPIH010000070.1:0-10731 GCA_031424895.1 Rhodospirillales bacterium | reverse complement strand
ACGTGGTCGGCTCGCCACTGATCGACGACGATCAGCAGCACGTTGCGTTTGGTCATTCGAGTCCTCGCTTCCGCCCCGGCGGTATCACACGCTCAAGGGCAGCTAGATGACAAGCAGATTTCAGTTTTATGACATCGCCGGATGGTCGGCTCAGCGGCGTTGGCCCACTCCGAACCGGCGTTCCAGCAGCGATCCGCCAAGGGAGATCACCAGGCAGGCGAAGAAGAAGACGATGGCGGCGAAGGTGTAGCCCTCCGCCGCCAGCCCGAGCCAGGCAGGGTCCTTCATCGACTGGTTCACGACGCCCATGAGGTCGAACAGCCCGACGATGGACACCAGCGTGGTGTCCTTGAACAGGTCGACGGCGATATTGACGATGCCCGGGATCGACAGTCGCAGCGCCTGGGGCAGGATCACCAGAAGCTGCACCTGGCCGTGGTGCATGCCGAGTGCCGCGGCGGCCTCCGCCTGTCCCGTAGGGACGCCCTGCAGCCCGCCGCGGATTGTCTCGGCGAGATACGCGCTGTTGAACAGGGTCATGACGATGAGCGCGCGCACCAGGTTGTCCACCGTGACGCCTTTCGGCAGGAACAGCGGCAGCAGCACGAGGCCCATGAACAGCACGGTCAGCAGCGGCACGCCGCGCCAGAACTCGATCATGGCGATGCTGATCCAGCGGATGACCGGGTAGGTGGACCGCCGACCGAAGGCCAGCGCGATGCCGAGCGGCAGGGCGCCGGCGAGGGCCACGAAGGAGATCACCACGTTCAGCAGCAGCCCGCCCCATTGCGGCGTGGGCACCGGCTTCAGCCCCAGAACGCCGCCGGCGAGCAGAATTCCGCCGGCCACCGGAACCACGGTCAGCAACGCCCCGAGCCACCAGCCGCGGCCGCGGCGGGCAAACAGCGCGCCGGCGCCGGCCACGATCAGGATCAGCACGCCGAGGTCGGCCCGCCAACGCTCCGGCGCCGGATAGAGGCCGTAGAAGAACAGGGCGAAGCGGGCGCGGATGAAGGCCCAGCAGGCGCCGGAGCCAGTGGCGACGCAGCCTGCGCGGTTGGCTGCCTCCCACACCGCGTCGGTCAGCATCCAGCGGAACAGGGGCGGCAGAGCGAACGCGAAGGCGCCCAGCATCAGCAACGTGACCAGCGCGTTCAGGGGCGTGCCGAACAGCGCGCGCAGCAGCGGGATACGCACGATGGCGCGCATTGCTCAGCGTCCCTGCAGCGTCAGGTGGCGATTCCAGGCGTTCATGGCGGCCGATGTAAGCAGGTTCACCACGAGGAAGACGCCGAGGACCAGTGTCATCACCTCCACGGCGCGGCCGGACTGGTTCAGCACGGTGCGGGCGAAAATCTGCAGCACCTCCGGATAGGCGATGGCGGCGCCGAGCGTGGTGGACTTGATGATGTTGAGATACTGGCTGGTCAGCGGCGGGATCAGGATGCGCAGGGCCTGCGGCAGGATGACCAGGAACATGGAGTGGTTGGACGACAGGCCGAGCGAGCGGGCGGCCTCGGCCTGGCCGCGGTGGATGCCCTCGATGGCGGCGCGGATGTTCTCGGCGATGAACACGCTGGTGTAGATGCCGATGCCCAGGACCAGGGCGAGAAGCTCGGGCGGCACCCGGGTGCCGCCGGTGAAGTTGAACCCCTTCAGCGAGGGAATGTCCCATGCGGCGGTGAGGCAGGCGGCGACGGCGCCGGCCACGAGGACCGGCGGCAGCACCACGAGGCGGGGCACCTGCTGCCAGCCCAGGCGGCGCCAGAAGATGGCAGCGAGCACGACGACGGCGCAGGTGGTGCCGAGGATCCAGTTGTAGAGCGTGCCGGAGGGGGCGGGCACGTACAGCCCGCGCACGTTGAGGAAGATGGTGCCGAACCAGATGATGCTCTGGCGCATCTGCGGCAGCACCTGGAGGACTGCGATGTAGAAGAAGACGATCTGGACCAGTTGAGGCGTGTTGCGCACCACCTCGACGATGGTGCGGGAGGTGCCGGCGGCCAGCGGGTTGGCGGACAGGCGCATCAGCGCCAGCAGAAGCCCCAGCAGCGAGGCGAGCACGATGATCAGCGCGGACGCGAACAATGTGTTCACGCCCGAGACGTACAGCGCCCAGCCGTAGGGGTAGCTGCCGTCCCAGTCGACGAGGCGGAACGGGATGTCGAATCCCGCGCGGCTGGCCAGGAAGCCGAAGTCGATCTCCATTCCGCGGGCGGCGAGGTTTGCGGACAAGTTGCGGGAAAACCACCACGCCAGGGTTGCGACGGCGAGAACCGCCGCCCCTTGCCAGGCCCAGGCCTTGCGTTTCGCGGTCACGGCCTGGGTTCCGTCACGGCCGGCGATGGCGCCGGGTCAGCGCAGCGGCAGCGTGTAGTGGAGGCCACCCTTGTTGTAGAGATTGTTCAGGCCGCGCGGCAGGTCGAGCGCCTTCGGGCCGAAATGCGTGTCGTACATCTCGCCGTAGTTGCCCGAGGTTTTGATGGCGCGCAGCGCCCACTCGTTGTCCAGGCCAAGCATCTTGCCGAAATCACCCTCGACGCCCAGCAGGCGCAGGATGAACGGATCCTTGGAGGTTTTCATCTGGTCGGCGTTGGCTTTCGTCACGCCGAATTCCTCGGCGGATTTCAGCGCGGTGTCGAGCCAGAAGACGATCTTCTGCCAGCGGGCGTCGCCGGAGCGGATGTGGATGCCGAGCGGCTCCTTGCTGATCAGTTCGGGCAGGACCATCCAGTCCCCGGGGGCCTTGAGGGTGGAGCGCATGCCGGCAAGGCTGCCGCTGTCGTCGGTGTAGCCGTCGCAGCGGCCGGCCTCCATGGCTGCGATCGCTTCCTCGGCCTTGTCGAACAGCAGCGTGCCGATCTTGGCGCCGGTGGACCTGGCGAAGTCGGCGATGTTCAGCTCCAGCGTGGCGCCGGTGACGGTGCAGATTGTCGCCCCCTGCAGTTCGGCGGCCTTGGAGACGCCGATGGACTTGCGGACCAGGAAGCCCTGGCCGGCGTAGAAGTTCACTGCCACCTGGTCGAGCCCGAGGGCCGTGGAGCGGGTGAAGGTGAGGGTCGAGTCGCGGATCAGCACGTCGATCTCGCCCGATTGCAGCACGGTGAAGCGCGCGGCGGCGGTGGTCGGGGTGTACTTGATCTTCTCCGCGTCACCGAGCACGGCAGTGGCGAGGGCGCGGCAGTAGTCGACGTCGATTCCCTTCCATCTGCCGGTGGCATCCTGGGCGGCGAAGCCGGGGACGCCGGTGTCGATGCCACAGTTCAGCATGCCGCGTTTTTTGATCGCTTCCACGGTGGGGCCAGGAGGCGGGGCCAGCTGGGCGAGGGCGACGCCGCCGGCCAGAATGGCAGCAACGCCGCCGGCCACCGCGGCGAGCGTGCCGCGGCGCAGCAATCCTGTCAGTCCCCGCATGTTTTTCTCCATTGGTTGTGTGCAGTGCATTAAGGCTGGCGCAGTTGGAGATGACTTGCAACTGACCCAGGCATGACCAGATGCCAATCTCGACGAATGCCCGGCGTCGGTGATAAGCGCTATTCCTAACCAGTCATAACGATCGAGGACCAGATGAGCTATCAGGATGTTTCGCTGCTGATCGACGGTGCCTGGGGGCCAAGTACGTCGGCGCGGTGGCTGACGGTGCTGAACCCGGCGACGGGGGAGCCCGCGGGCAAGGTGGCCCATGCCGGGCGCGAAGACCTGGACCGGGCGCTGGAGGCGGCTGAGCGAGGCTTCCAGGTGTGGCGCCGCGTGAATTCGTTCGAGCGCAGCAAGGTGATGCGCCGCGCGGCCAACCTGCTGCGTGAGCGGGCCGACCTGATCGCGGCGCTGATGACTACCGAGCAGGGCAAGCCGGTGGCCGAGGCGAAGGGCGAGGCCCTGGCGGGTGCTGATGTCATCGACTGGTTCGCGGAGGAGGCGCGGCGGGCGTATGGCCGGGTGATTCCGGCGCGGGCCGAGGGCGTCTACCAGCTGGTCGTCAAGGAGCCCGTGGGCGTGGTGGCGGCGTTCACGCCGTGGAACTTCCCGATCAACCAGGCGGTGCGCAAGACTTCCGCGGCGCTGGCGGCGGGGTGCTCGGTGATCCTGAAGGGGCCGGAGGAGACGCCGGCTTCATGCGCCGAGCTGATCCGCTGCTTCGTGGATGCGGGCGTGCCGGCGGGGGTGGTGAACTTGGTTTATGGCGTGCCGTCGGAGATTTCCGAGTATCTGATCCCGCATCCGACCATCAAGAAGATCTCATTCACCGGTTCGACCGCCGTTGGCAAGCAGTTGGCCGCGCTGGCGGGGCTGCACATGAAGCGGGTGACGATGGAGCTGGGCGGGCATGCGCCGGCGATCGTGTTCGAGGACGCGGACGTGGAAGCCGCCGGGCGCATCCTGGGGGCAGCGAAGTTCCGCAATGCCGGGCAGGTGTGCGTTTCGCCGACGCGGTTCCTGGTGCATGAGGGCGTGTACGAGAAGTTCGTCGAGACCTTCGTGGGCGTGGCCAAGAAGGTGAAGGTGGGCGACGGCATGGACCCCGCGACCACCATGGGCCCGATGGCAAATGCGCGGCGCGTCACCGCCATGGAGGTGCTGGTGGGCGATGCGGTGCAGAAGGGTGCCGAGATCCAGACCGGCGGCAAGCGGATCGGCAACAAAGGCAATTTCTTCGAGCCGACGGTGCTGACCAACGTGACCACCGATATGCGCGCGATGAACGAGGAGCCGTTCGGGCCGCTGGCACTGGTGGTACCGTTCCGTGACTTCGACGAGGTGGTGAGCGAGGCGAACCGGCTGCCGTATGGGCTGGCGGCGTATTCGTTCACGCGCTCGGCCAAGACGGCGAATGCGATTGCCAATGCCGTCGAAAGCGGAATGCACACGATCAACCACCTGGGCCTGGCGCTGCCCGAAGTTCCGTTCGGCGGGATCAAGGATAGCGGCTATGGGTCGGAAGGTGGAACGGAGGCGATCGAGGCCTATCTGAACACGAAGTTCGTGACGCAGGCGGGGCTCTAGAGAGAGCAAGAATCTTCTTTTTCTGAAGAAAAAGAAGCAAAAAGACTTTTTATCCATTGCACCGCGTCTGAGCGATCAGGCGCGGTGTAAATGTTCGAAAGTTTTTTGGTTCTTTTTTCCAAAAAAGAACTGCTTTCTTAGAGCCTTGTTCCCCCCTGCCAGACTTCGAGCACATTGAGGTCATCGTCGAGCACCACGAGGTCGGCGCGGGCGCCGACGGCGATGACGCCGCGGTCGTCGATGCCCAGCGCCTCGGCGGGGGTGGCGGTGGCCATGCGCAGGGCGAGGGTCCAGTCCAGGCCGGTCAAGGCGACGAGGTTGCGGACAGCCTCGGCCATGGTGAGGTGGGCGCCGGCGAGGGTGCCTTCGGCGTTGGTCAGGCGGCCGTCCCGCAGGAAGATCTGTTCGCCGGCGAGGGTGAAGCCGGTGATGTCCGAGCCGGTGGTGGCCATGGCGTCGGAGACCAGGAACAGACGTTCCGCGCCCATGGCGTTCAGCGCGATGCGCAGTGCGGCGGGGTGGGCATGGTGGCCGTCCGCGATGATGCCGGCGTAGGCGCGCGCGTCGTCGAGGACGGCGCCGACCATGCCGGGGGTGCGACCCAGGAAGGGCGACATGGCGTTGAACAGGTGAGTGGCACCGCGGAGGCCGGCGTCGAACGCCGCGCGGGCCTGTTCCCAGGTGGCATCGGTATGGCCGGCGAAGACGATGACGCCGGCGCGGGCGAGGGTGGCGATGGCTTCGGGCGATACGGTGTCCGGCGCCAGGGTGACGAGGAGCGGGGCGGGGTAAGGGGCGGCGAGGCGGGCGATGTCGGCGTCGGTGATGGCGGTGATGGCGGCGGCGGGGTGGATGCCGCGGCGGGCGAGCGCGAGGAACGGGCCTTCGAGGTGCAGGCCCATGATGCCGGGGATGCCCTGTGCCAGGGCGGTTCGCGTGGCGGAAAGTGCGCGATCGATATGCTCGCGGGTGGAGCTGATGAGGGTGGGCAGGATCGCTGTGGTGCCGGACAGGGCGTGGGCGGCGGCGATGCGGGCGAGGCCCTGGGGGGTGGTTTCGTCGTTGAACATGATGCCGCCGCCGCCGTTGACCTGGAGGTCGAGGAAGCCGGGGGCGAGGATGGCATCCTCGGGCAATTCCTCGACCGGTATGCCGGGGGGGGCGTCGGCGGCGATGCCGTGGATGCGGGCGCCGTCGATGAGCAGGACGGCGTCGGCGTGTTCGTTGCGGCCGTCGAAGAGTCGGGCGGCCTTGAGTGCGATCATTTTGCGATCTCCTGCAGGGCGGTGCGCAGGCGGCCGGCGCTGCGGGCGAGCAGGGCCTCCGCCGTGGCAGCGTCCATTCCATGTACGATCAGGACGGCGGGCTTGACCCGGCCGCCGGCGGCGTCGAGGGCTGCGCGCAGGGTGGGTTCGTCGTCAACCGCGGTGAGGTGGCGCAGCATGCGCAGGGCGCGGTGACGCAGCTTTTCGTTCTTGGCCTGCATGTCGACCATGAGGCCCTGGTGGACGCGGCCGAGCTGGATCATGACCTGCGAGGAGAGCAGGTTGAGCACGATCTTCTGGGCGGTGCCGGCCTTCATGCGGGTGGAACCGGCGATGGCCTCGGCCCCGGTATCGACCAGGATCGGGTGTTCGGCGACGTGGAGGACGGCGCCGCCGGCGGAGTTGGCCAGGCCGATGGTGAGCGCGCCGGCGGTGCGGGCGGCATTGAGGACTGCGACGGTGTAGGGGGTGCTGCCGCTGGCGGCGGTGCCGATCACGACATCGTTGGCGCCGATGGCGTGGGTGGCGATTGCGGCGGTTCCGGCCGCGCTGTCGTCCTCGGCGTTCTCGATCGAGCGGATGAACGCGATGTCGCCGCCGGCCATGAGCAGCACGAGGCGCTCCAGCGGCCAGTTGAAGGTGGGAGGGAGTTCGGCG
Source organism: Rhodospirillales bacterium (assembly GCA_031424895.1). Classification (GTDB taxonomy): domain Bacteria; phylum Pseudomonadota; class Alphaproteobacteria; order Acetobacterales; family Acetobacteraceae; genus CAMDGX01. The sequence continues at coordinate 3,805 of JANPIH010000070.1, read as the reverse complement.
CCGTCCTGGACGCCGATGCGGCCGGATGTTCCGGCGCCGGCGTAGACGAGGCGGCCGGTGGTGCCGGCCAGGCGCGCCGCGGCGGCGATTGCGGCGGCGGCGATGGCGGGCAGGGCGGGTTGGACGGCGGCGGTGGCGGCCATCTGCGCTTCCCACATCGCATTGAGGGCGGTTGGCGCATCCCACGCGTCGATGTCGCGGTATCGCGGGTTGATCGACTCGGTGGCAGGCAAAGTAGTGGTCATGATTTGACTTTCGCACATGCAGCACGTGTCGAATTCAGAAAGGCACGTGGTTGAGGCGTGATGGTTGCGCGGGGCGCGGTTCGACTGCGGGGGGCGGCACCGCGTCTGAACGCTGCGCGGAAGAAATCTTTTGCACGGTGATGAATGCGCTGATAGGACCGACTTCGATGTTGGTGACGACGGCGTATCGACGAGTCGAATCCGAGGACTTTGCAGGGCCAAAAAAGGTCTACAACCGCTTGTGAGAGGAAAGACACGTTCATGTCGAAAGCCTTCATCGCCCAGGTGATACAGGAGTCGGCGACGCTCACCGGCACTGCCGCAAACCGGGCGGCTGGTGACCTTATGGCTGCCATCGTCAAGGAACTGAAGAAGAACGGCAAGTTCACGTTGCCGAGTTTCGGCACCTTCACGGTGAAGAAGACGAAGGCGCGCAAGGGGCTTAACCCGCGCACCGGCGAGGCAATCAAGGTCAAGGCCGGCAAGACCGTGCGGTTCAAGGCTTCGCCCACGCTCAAGAAAGCCGTTTGAGTCAGTACGTGCGGGCACGATGCGGGAGGGGCTGCCGGGAAGGCAGCCCTTTTTCGTTAAGGACGGCCGGTCTTGGAGCGCTTACACGTCGAGCTCCTCAACGTCGCGAGCGTGTTCCTGGATGAACTGGAAGCGCAGTTCCGGGCGACGGCCCATCAGGCTCTCGACGAGGTCGTTGGTCTGGGCGCGTTCCTCCGGGGCGGCGACGACCTTCAGCAGGGTGCGCTTTGCTGGGTCCATGGTGGTTTCCTTCAAGGCGGAGGGCGGCATTTCACCGAGGCCCTTAAAGCGGCTGACCTCGACCTTTCCGTTCCTGAACAGCTTCAGCTTTCGCTCGCGGTCGGTGTCGTCCATCGCGTAGACGGACTTCGCGCCCTGGGTGAGGCGGTAGAGCGGGGGCTGGGCGAGGTAGAGGTGGCCCTCGCGCACGAGGTGCGGCAGCTCGCGGTAGAAGAAGGTCATCAGCAGCGAGGCGATATGGGCGCCATCGACGTCGGCGTCGGTCATGATGATGACGCGGCCGTAGCGCAGCCGTGTCCGATCGAAACGCTCGCCGACGCCGCAGCCGAGCGCCTCGACGAGGTCCTTCAGCTCCTGGTTCTGGCGCAGCTTCTCGGTGCTGGCGCTGGCGACGTTGAGGATCTTGCCGCGCAGCGGTAGCACCGCCTGGGTGGCGCGGTCGCGGGCCTGCTTGGCGGAGCCGCCGGCGCTGTCGCCTTCGACCAGAAACAGCTCGGTGCGGTTGGCGTCTTCCACCGAGCAGTCGGCCAGCTTGCCGGGCAGGCGGAGGCGGCGTGTGGCGGATTTGCGCGCAACATCCTTGCTTTCGCGGCGGCGCAGGCGTTCCTCGGCACGTTCGATCAGGTAGGCGAGGAGGTTGTCGGCCTGGGCGGGGTCGCCGGCGAGGTAGTGGTCGAAGCGGTCGCGCAGGGCGGTTTCGACCAGGCGGGTGGCTTCGGGGCTGGTGAGCTTTTCCTTGGTCTGGCCCTGGAATTGCGGTTCGCGCAAAAAGACGGACAGCTTGGCGGTGAGGCCGCCCATCAGGTCCTCGCCGGTGACGTTGGCGGCGCGGCGGTTGCCGCGCTGTTCGCCCCAGGCGCGCAGGCCCTTCAGCAGCGCGGCGCGGAAGCCGGCTTCGTGGGTGCCGCCCTGGGCGGTGGGGACGGTGTTGCAGTAGGAGTGAAGGAAGCCTTCGCCTTCCTCCAGCCAGGCCAGTGCCCATTCGACGCGCCCGGATTTCACACCGTCGGCCGCAGGCGGCAGGTCGGCGTCGCCTGCCCACATCTGGCCGACCGTGGTGGCGGCGCCGTTATCGGCAGCCAGGCTGTCGCGCAGGCCGCCCGGAAAATGCAGCACCGCGTCGGCCGGCGTCTCGTCTTTGCCGGCGATGAGTGCCGCGGCGCAGGACCAGCGGATGGTGACGCCGCGGAACAGGTAGGCCTTCGAGCGGCAAAGGCGGTAGAGGCGGGCGGGGATGAAGCCCAGCGCTCCGAAGATCTGCGGATCGGGCTTGAAGCGAAAGGTGGTGCCGCGGCGGTTCTGGACCGGGCCGGCGTTCTCAAGCTTTGTCAGCGGCACGCCGCGAGAATAGCGCTGGCGCCAGAGCACACGTTCGCGCGCGACCTCGACCTCGAGCGTCTCGGAGAGGGCGTTGACCACCGAACTCCCGACGCCGTGCAAGCCGCCGGATGTGTCGTAGACCTTGCCGGAGAACTTGCCGCCGGAGTGAAGCGTGGTGAGGATGACCTCGAGCGCGCTGAGGTTTTTGAACTTCGGGTGCGGGTCGACCGGGATGCCGCGGCCGTTGTCGCGCACGGTGAGGAGGTTGCCTGGTTCCAGCGTCATCTCGATCATGCTGGCGTGGCCGGCCACCGCCTCATCCATGGCGTTGTCGAGGGTTTCGGCGGCGAGGTGGTGGTAGGCGTTTTCGTCGGTGCCGCCGATATACATGCCAGGGCGGCGGCGGACCGGTTCCAGACCTTCGAGGACCTCGATGTCCTTGGCCGAATAGCTTTCGCCGTCGCGGCCGGCCTTCCCGGCGTCGAAGAGGTCGTTCATGGTGTGTTCTCCAGTCTCGGGGGCACTCTATCGGCGGTTCCCGAGACTGGGCAAGCGTGGCGGCGGTGTGAGGCAGGTGTCGCCTTCAGGCCGGCTGGTGGGCCTCGATGAACCACAGCCACTTGTCGAGGTCGCGCGAGAGGGCGGTGAAGATGTCGACGGTGTCGGCATCGCCGGCTTCGTCGGCCTCGTCGATGTTCCTGCGCACGGTGCCACCGAGCAGGGCCAAGCGCTCGGCCAGGGCGGCGAGATGTTCGGGGATGGCGCGGATATCGGCGGGGTAGGGCGGGAGGGCCGATTTCGCGGCGTCCTGGGTGGTGCCGCGGGCAAGGGCGCCGAGGGCGGCGATGCGTTCGGCCACAATGTCGACATGGGCGTCAAGATCGGTGCGGAGCTTGTCGAGCATCTCGTGCACCGCGAAGAAGCCAGGGCCGCGCACGTTCCAGTGGGCCTGCTTGGCGGCGAGGGCGAGGTCGATCGAGTCGGCGAGGCGGGCGTTCAGCAGCGCGATCGACGTGGACCTGGCGTTGGTTTCGAGGGTGTTTCTGGTGTGCATGATGAGATCTCCTATGCCGCTGGGATATGGGCGCGGGAGGGCGTCGTGCCAGGATCGGTGGCTGGTCACAACCAGGCTAGGGCACTGAGGCCGAGGGATGTGCTGGTGCATGCGTTCGGCTCTCTGGGCCGCTTCAGCCGAGCGACTGACGTGTCCGCTGGTATCGGACTGCTATGACGTCGGTTGGGGCCGGTTTCTCTCAGCAGGCGGGATGTTCGAGCGGGGCGTAACCGCGAGGTAGCGGCTCGGGGGGGACGGTTCGCCCCGGTGCAGCGCCATGGCGCGGGCCAGTGCCGCGCGGTCGGCTGCGTCCATGCGTGATGATTCGCGCAGGTGGTCGGACCAGTTCTCGACGGTCCAGACCTCCATCCAGGCATCGGCGTGGGCGATGTCTTCGTAGAGGTGCCAGTCGATT
>JANPIH010000069.1:0-1683 GCA_031424895.1 Rhodospirillales bacterium | reverse complement strand
GTATGGGGCGACGGTTCGGCCAGGCCGGCTGCGCATGGGCGGTGCCCGCGGCGATGAACGGGGACACGAGCAATGAGCGACGCTTCATTAGGTTTTCTCCTTTCTGAGGGGACGTGGTCCGGGTCACGCCTGACGATCCCGCAGGCGCGGTGGGACTGTGGGGATCAGCACAGCCGCCTCGCCGCGGCCACGCTGGCAGATATCGGCGCGGCCCGCTTCCGGCTGATGAGAAGCGCGCTCCAGCAGCCATGCCGGCCCAGGCGAGGCGCATTGGCCCGAGCCTTCCGCTTAACGGCGGTGCTGCCGGGTGCGCGCCTCCGCCATCAGACACAGAATCTCGAACATCATGGTGGCCCCCACGACTGCCGTGCCGCCGCTGGGGTCCGCGGGTGGCGACACCTCCACGACATCGGCGCCCACCAGCGCGAGTTCTCGCAACCCGCGGAGCATCCGCATCGCCTCCCGGGTCGTGAACCCGGCCACTTCGGGCGTCCCGGTGCCGGGCGCGAAGGCGGGGTCGATGCAATCGATGTCGAAAGTGAGATAGGTCGGTTTGCCGCCGGCCACGCGCAGTGCTTCAGCCGCGACGGCTTCGGGTCCCATCTGTTCGCACTCCCATATGGTCATGATGCGGATACCCGCCTCCCGCGCCCACGCCATGTCATCGGGCGTGTATAGCGAGCCGCGTATGCCGATCTGCACGATGCGTTTGGGGTCCAACAGTCCCTCCTCGATGGCGCGGCGGAAGGGCGTGCCGTGCGTGTAGCGGCTGCCACCATAATAGCTGTCGTTCGTGTCGGAATGCGCGTCGAACTGCACCATGCCGAGTGGCGCCAGGCTAGGCTCGGCCTGGATGATTCCGCGCAGCAGCGGCAGGGAGAGAAGGTGATCGCCCCCCGCGGCGAGCGTCCAGGCGCCCGCCGCGCGTATCGCCGCCACCTGCTCGGTGACAAGGTCCAGCGTTCGCATCACGTCGATCGGGTTGGTCTGGAGGTCACCCAGATCGCCCACCCGGCACAGGTCATAGGGATTGACCAGGCTGGTCGGATGCACGCGGCGCATCAGGCTCGACGCATCGCGCAACTGCCGCGGGCCGTGGCGCGTACCCGGCGCGTGGGTGGCGCCGCCGTCGAAGGGGATGCCGAAGATCGCGATGTCCACGCCGCTCGCGTCCGCCATCACCGGCAGACGCATGAAGGTGGAAGGGCCCACGAAGCGGGGTGTGACGGTGCCATCCACCGGACGGGGCCATTCGTTCATTCGCGATTCCGTTGCTGCAAGGGCGGAGATTGCCGGCTCCTCGAGCCGCCCGCACTGGATGCATGGCACGCCGAAGGCCATGCAAACGCAAATCGTTCAGCTTGACGATGAGCCAGGTTCATCAAGCGTCAAGACGCGACCAACCGACGATGAGCGACGTTCATCGTCAAGCTGAACGATTTGAATTCGCCCTCGAAGTCCAGCGCCGATAACCGTTACGGAACCTTGACACTTTCGTTGGGAGGGATCCGACCGGATATGCCATCACGCCGCCTGCTTCTCGCCGCCGCTCCCTTCGCCGGCATCCACCCCGCGGGAGCCCAGGGCGACTGGCGCCCCTCCAGACCGATCAGGCTACTGGTGGGCTTTCCACCGGGCGGCCCGCTCGACCTGCTCGCGCGCCTGATCGCCACCTCCATCGGT
>JANPIH010000068.1:0-2234 GCA_031424895.1 Rhodospirillales bacterium | reverse complement strand
GTTCGCCTCCGGCGCGGCCTTCGCGGTGTTCGCGCCAGAAACCTGGAAGGGCAGGGCGCTTCATACCACCCGCCTTTGATGTCGACCGATGAAGAATCGGTCGACGGCGGTCAGTATGACTCTTTGCTTCGCGCGCCGCCGCCGGCCAGCCCGGCGCGCGATACCAACCGCCCGAAATGCCGGAAGAGTCGGCATTTCGGGCGGTTGGTATCAGAACCCGTAGAGCTTGGCCGGATTGTCCACCAGCACCTGCCGGATCACCCCTTCATCCGCCACCGCCATTCCCAACAGCCGCAGCAGCGCCAGATTGTCATGCGGCATGTACACCACCTTCTCCGGCGCCCCCGCGCGATGCGGCCCAATATGCGGCCAGTCCGTCCCCCACACCGCCCGCGCCGGATTGGCCTCCACCAGTGCGCGGATCACCGGCACCGCATCCTCAAACCCCCCGCCCGCGCGCGAAACCCGGTTCGCGCCCGACACCTTCACCCACGCCTTCCCATCCCGCAGCAGCTCCAGCACATCGTCGAACCCCGCCCGGCTCTCGGCCAGCCTGCCATCCCCCGCCCCCATGTGGTCGATCACCACATCGACTCCCAGCCCCGCAATCACCGGCGCCAACCCCGCCAGCAGCGACGGCAGCGCGAAAATCTGCACATGCCACCCCAGCTTGCCCACCCGCGCCGCCGTCTCCCGCAGCTGCGCCGTCGCCGCCGCCACGTCCGGAATCCCGTTGCTCACCAGGTTCAGCCGAACCCCGCGCACCCCAAGCTTGTCCAGCGCCTTCAGCTCGGTGTCCTTCGTGCCCGCATCGATCACCGCAACCCCCCGGCTGCTCGCCCCGCGCGCCTTCAACGCCGCCATCATGCATGCATTGTCGGTGCCATACGCACTCGGCTGCACGAACACCACGCGGCTGAACCCCATCCGCGCCGCCTCGGCATCATAGACGGGCAGCGTCGCCGGCGTCGGGTCATACGCCCGCCATTCCGCCGGCGGAAAAGCCGCCATGTCCCCGAAGATATGCATGTGGCAATCGGTGGCATCGTCCGGCACCACAAACCCCAATTCCGTCATGGCCCTGTTCCCCCCCGACCGAGCCGCTACACTAGTCCCAACCCCACGACGGAGGAACCCATGGACGCCGGCCCCGCCCTTGCCCCCAACCCGCTGCGCATCCGCTCCCTGTGCCGCGACGTCAGCCCCGCCGAATGGCAGGCCCGCCTCGACCTCGCCGCCTGCTACCGCCTCTGCGACCATTTCGGCCTCACCGACATGATCGCCACCCACATCTCCGCCCGCGTGCCAGACCGCCCGAACGACTTCCTCGTCATCGCCCACGGCCTGCTGTTCGGCGAAGTCACCGCCAGCTCCCTCCTGCGCACCGACGTCGACGCGAACGTCACCCTCCAGCCCGAATTCGGCGACTTCATGCCGGACTACAACCTCCAGCCCGCCGCCTTCGTCATCCACAGCGCCATCTACCGCGCCCGCCCGGACGTGAACGCAGCCATCCACACCCACACCACCGCCGGCATGGCCGTCTCCTCCCTGCAATGCGGCCTGCTCCCGCTCACCCAAACCAGCCACCGCTTCACCGGCCGCGTCGCCTACCACGACTTCAACGGCCCCGAGCGCGACATCTCCGAACGCGAGCACATCGCCGCCCATCTGGGCGACAGATACCTGATGATCCTGCGCAACCACGGCCTGCTCACCGTCGGCCAGACCATGCAGGAAGCGTTCAGCTTCATGCACGGCCTCGAACGCGCCTGCCAGGCCCATGTCGCCGCCATGTCCTGCAACACCCCGCTCAACACCCTGCCGCAACACGTCGTCGACAAGTCGGCCGCCATGTACGCACCCTCCGCAACCCGCTCCTACGGGCAGAAGGAATGGCCGGCCCTGCTGCGCCTGCTCGACCGCAAGGACCCCTCCTGGCGAGAATAGCAAGCAAGCGGTTCTTTTTTGAAAAAAAGAACCAAAAAACTTCCATCCGTTTGCACGGTGACAACCGGGTCAAACACGGTGCAAATGGATAGAAAGTCTTTTTGCTTTTTTTTCTTCAGAAAAAGAAGATTTTTTTCTCTTACTAACGGAACCCCTCACATGCGCTTGCTCCTCCTCGCCCTCCTTCTTGCCCCCTTGGCCGCCCACGCCCAGGGCACAGGCCACCAGGGCCACGCCGCGCCCGCCGCCACCGCCGACAGCCCCGCGACTCGCGCCTTCAAGCA
>JANPIH010000067.1:0-58133 GCA_031424895.1 Rhodospirillales bacterium | reverse complement strand
TGTCCCGCCTCGGGGCGGATCGGCAGGCACGGGATCTTGCGCTTTGTCAGTGCCGCGCAGGCCGGCTGCACCTCCGCCTGGGATAGCCCGCTCAACTGCGCGCGGAAGGTCGGCCGGCGGTTCACTGTCGTCGTCTCCACCCGCACATCCCCCGCGTCCGCAATCCGCCGCGCGGTGAAGGCGGCCTCGCGGGCCAGCTTCTCGCTGGCGAACGACCCCACCTGGATCGACCACCGCGCTGCTGGTCGCGCCCGCGGCGCCGCAGCCGGCGCGACCAGCGGCAGCTGCCGTGACACCTGGCTCGCCTGCGCGGCCGAAACCAGCGTCGGCATTCGCGCGGCCATGTGCGGCGCCACCGGCACATCCAGCTTCTCGAACCCCTGGTCCAGCAGCGACATCATGTGCAGGTCGCGCTCATAGCCCCGCGCCGCCCCCATCACCACGCCGATCAGCCGCACCCGGCCGCGCATCGCCGAACTGATCAGGTTGAAGCCGGAAGCATCGATATACCCGGTCTTGATCCCGTCCGCGCCGGGATAGCTGTCCAGCAGATGGTTGTGGTTGCGCAGCACTTGGCCACGAAAGCGGAACGTGGTGGTCGAGAAATACCGATACTCGTCCGGAAAATCATACAGCAGCCGCCGCGCCATCGTCGTCATGTCGCGCGCCGTCGTCACCTGGTCCCAGTCCGGCAGGCCCGAGGCATTGCGGAACACCGTCTGCCGCATCCCCAGCGCCCGCGCCCGCAGCGTCATGATGCGCGCGAACTGCCCCTCCGTGCCCCCCAGCAACTCGCCCAGCGCCGCGGCCGCATCGTTGGCGGAGCGGGTCACGAGCCCCAGGATCGCCTCCTCCACCGTAAGCCGCCCCCCCGCCGGCACGCCCAGCTTGGTCGGTGACATCGAGGCGGCATAGGCCGACATCGGCACATTCTGGTGCAGCGAGATCCGCCTGTCCCGCAGCGCCTCGAAAACCATATACAGAGTCATCACCTTGGTCAGGCTGGCCGGATGGCGCAACTCGTCCGGATTGACCGCCGAGATCACCTGCCCGCTGCGCGCCTCCAGGATCATGGAGCTGTAGCGCTCCGACCCGATCTGCGCCTGTGCCGCCCCGGCCCCCAAGGCCAGCAGCACCACCAAGGCTCGCCAGGCCCACGCAAATCCTCCAAGGAACCCCGCCATGCGGCGCGGTGGACACAGGCAAACGGCCATTGCAGAGCGAACCCCCTCCGACAGCCTTTGTTCTACCGGCGCCGTGGCCCGCCTGTCCAGCCCGATGCAGTATCGAAAGGTATGAAATTGAAGGCGTTGGCGCCAGACGTTGAGGAACAAGACACGAACTCGCGCGCTCAACCGCGCCTCCCGGCATATTGTGCAGTGCACAAAATCGTTCTTGACCGCGGCCGACCACACTGGCTATAAGCCGGGCGTGCTGCACCGCAGCATAAAGATCGACGGCAGCAACAACCCGGCTCGACGGCCCCCGGACCATCCGGACCAAGGCCTCCCGGGGGACGCGCCCGCCGCAGGCGCAGTCAAGGAGAGTGGACCATGGCCAGGAAGCCGACCGCCGCCGCCACGACCGACGCGGCCCCAACGTTCGAAGCCCAGGCCATCGCATTCGACCGAACCGTCTCCGCCCTGAAAGACAGTGTCGCCGGCGCAGTTGCCGGCTATGAAACCACACAAAATGAGGTTAAAGTCACCATGGATAAGGCAGTGAAGTCGGCAGAGGAAATCGTGTCCTTCAGCCAGGGCAATTTCGAGGCGATGATGAAGGCGGGCCAGATCTGGGCCGCCGGCGTCCAGGACCTCCACAAAACCTTCGCCGCCACCGCGCAGGCGCAGGTCGAAGCGGCGGTCGGCACCATGAAGGCGCTGTCCGGCGTAAAGTCGCTGAAGGAGGCGATGGACCTGCAGACCACCCTCGCGCGTTCGTCGCTCGAGGTTGCTATGAACGAGACCGGCAAGCTCACCGATGCGTCGATGAAGCTCGCCGAGCAGACCATGGCGCCGATCACCGCCCGTGTTACCATGGCGGTGGAAAAGTTCGGCCGCGTCGCCTGACGCGCGCCAACGACGAACCCGGCCTGCCGGCGCTCCCCCCCGAGCGTCGCGCCGGGTGACGCGACGAGGCTCGGACGCCCCCCCGTCCGGGCCTCGTCTGCGTCTGAGCCCCCGCCAATCCGCCCGAATGCCCACGCGCCGCCTGGGCGTTTCGCCGCGCCGCGGTTTGCGATATGCTAAGCCTTCGGGATCAGAATGCCGTCGCCACAACCACGGCGATACCCCGGCAGCACAACCCCGGCAGCACGGCCCGACAGTTCGGCAAGGTGGCGTAGGATGAGCGACGGCGACAAGCGCGGCGACGACAACGACGACGGCTCCCGCAAGGGCGGCGGCGAAACCCCGAACACCGGGGTGGTGGTCAAGGCGCGGCCAAAAACCCGCAAGCCTGCCATGTACAAGGTGTTGATGCTCAACGACGACTACACGCCGATGGAATTCGTCGTCCACGTCCTCGAGCGCTTCTTCCAAAAAACCCGCGAGGAAGCCACCCGCATCATGCTCCACGTCCACCGCCGCGGCGTCGGCGTCTGCGGCGTCTTCACCTACGAGGTCGCCGAAACCAAGGTCACCCAGGTGATGGACCTGGCCCGCCAGAACCAGCACCCCCTCCAGTGCACCATCGAAAAAGATTGATCGCCTTGCCACAGGGCCAGCGGGGCAGGGCGCCCAGCCACGGCCCCGCTTGCCGCACCGGTCTGGCAGCCCCCCATCGCATGGCTGGCCGTTATTTGCGTTTTGCCGCCGCGCGCCCATCTTCTCACCACGCCGTTCGATCCGCGGCGCCCGACCACGGAGCGGCGTCCGCCCCGGCAGACATGACCGACATGGCCGAAAGTTAAGCCGCCCGGCAAGAAAACGCTGGTGCGATCCGCCTAGGATCGCAAATGATTGTTCCACCGCGAGCCATCGCGCCACGTCGCCGGTCCGAGTCCGGATGACACCGTGCCAACATACGGTTTGGGGAGAGCCCCGTGACCGCCTCTTTCTCGAGGAGCGTTGACTTCCATGCTGTCCCGCAATCTTGAACAGACGCTCCACCGCGCCCTGGGCTTGGCCTCCGAGCGCAAGCACGAATACGCGACGCTGGAGCACCTCCTTCTGGGCCTTACCGACGACACCGACGCGGCCACCGTCCTGCGCGCCTGCGGCGTCGATCTCGACAAGCTGCGCGGCGAACTCACCGAGTTCCTCGACAAGGACCTCGCCGGCCTCGCCACTGACCGGCCGGGAGACCCCAAGCCAACCGCCGGCTTCCAACGCGTCGTCCAGCGCGCCGCCATCCACGTCCAAAGCTCCGGGCGCGAGGAGGTGACCGGCGCCAACGTCCTGGTCGCCCTGTTCAGCGAACGCGAAAGCCACGCTGTGTATTTCCTGCAAACCCAGGACATGACCCGGCTCGACGCCGTCAATTTCATCAGCCACGGCATCGCCAAGGCGCCCGGCCGCTCGGCCCCGCGCCCGGTGCAGGGCTCCGGCAACCAGGAAGGCGGTAGCGAAGTGGAACGCGAGGAGAAGCCGAAGGGCCGCGGCCAGGATGCGCTCGGCAACTATTGCGTCAACCTCAACAAGAAGGCGCAGGCCGGCAAGATCGACCCGCTCATCGGCCGCGAGTCCGAAATCGAGCGCACCATCCAAATCCTCTGCCGCCGCACCAAGAACAACCCGCTCTACGTCGGCGACCCCGGCGTCGGCAAAACCGCCATCGCCGAAGGCTTGGCCAAGCGCATCATCGAGGGCGACGTCCCCGAGGTCCTCGCCAAGTCCACCATCTTCTCGCTCGACATGGGCGCACTCCTCGCCGGAACCCGCTACCGCGGCGACTTCGAGGAGCGCCTGAAGGCCGTAATCACCGAGCTGGAAGCCCACCCCAACGGCATCCTGTTCATCGACGAGATCCACACCGTCATCGGCGCCGGCGCCACGTCCGGCGGCGCCATGGACGCCTCCAACCTGCTCAAGCCGGCCCTCGCCCAGGGTAACCTGCGCTGCATCGGCAGCACTACCTATAAGGAATTCCGCAACCACTTCGAAAAAGACCGCGCCCTGGTCCGCCGCTTCCAGAAGATCGACGTCAACGAACCCTCCGTCGAGGACACCATCAAAATCCTCAAGGGCCTCAAGTCGAACTACGAAAAGCACCACAAGGTCCGCTACACCGACGAAGCCATCAAGGCCGCCGTCGAGCTGTCCAACAAATACATCCACGACCGCAAGCTGCCCGACAAGGCGATCGACGTCATCGACGAGGTCGGCGCCAGCCGCATGCTCCTGCCCGAGAACAAGCGCCGCAAATCCGTCACCCTCAAGGACGTCGAGGAGATCGTCGCCAAAATCGCCCGCATCCCCGCCAAGTCGGTCTCCAGCGACGACAAGGAAACCCTGCGCAACCTCGAACGCGACCTGAAATCCATGGTCTTCGGCCAGGACCGCGCCATCGAGGCCCTGTCCGCCGCCATCAAGCTCGCCCGCGCCGGCCTGCGCGAGATCGAGAAGCCCATCGGCAACTACCTCTTCTCCGGCCCCACCGGCGTCGGCAAAACCGAAGTCGCCCGCCAGCTCGCCAGCACGCTGGGCATCGAGCTGGTCCGCTTCGACATGTCCGAATACATGGAACGCCACTCCATCAGCCGCCTCATCGGCGCCCCCCCGGGCTATGTCGGCTTCGACCAGGGCGGCATGCTGACCGATGCGATCGACCAGCACCCCCACTGCGTCCTGCTGCTGGATGAGATCGAAAAGGCCCATCCAGACCTCTACAACATCCTCCTCCAGGTCATGGACCACGGCAAACTCACCGACCACAACGGCAAAACCGTGGATTTCCGTAACGTCATCCTCATCATGACCACCAACGCCGGCGCCTCCGACCTGGCGAAGGAAACCATCGGCTTCGCTCGCGAAGACGGCCGCAAGGGCGAGGACCAGGAAGCCATCAAGCGCCTGTTCACCCCCGAGTTCCGCAACCGCCTCGACGCCGTCGTTACCTTCGCCGCCCTCACGCAGGAAGTCGTCGGCCGCGTTGTCGAGAAATTCGTCATGCAGCTCGAAGCCCAGCTCGCGGACCGCAACGTCACCATCGAGCTGTCCAGCGCTGCCAAGGAATGGCTCGCCGAACGCGGCTTCGACCGCCTTTACGGCGCCCGCCCCCTGGCCCGCGTCATCCAGGAACACATCAAGAAAGCGCTCGCCGAAGAACTGCTGTTCGGCAAACTGGTCAAGGGCGGCGCCGTCAAGGTTACCCTCAAGGACAAGGCGCTGGACTTCGAATTCATCGAAGCCGCAATCCCCGCCCTGCCCAAACCCGACTCCGACACCGACGAAGGCAGCCCCGAAAAAGAACCCGAAATCGCCTCCTGATCCCACCCAAACCAAAAGCCCTCTCCCCTTGGGGGAGAGGGTTGGGTGAGGGTTAGATCAAAGCAAACGGCGCTTGAGCCCCATAGAGCGGATACGCAAAGTGTGATCCGCCACCTTCACCGGAAGTAAGCCAGCACGTTCTTTCTTGAAAGAAAGAACCAAACAACTTTCCTCTATAAGCCCCATGCCATCCCCCCGCCGGGGCTTGCAGCCCGCCGCGATCCACCGCAACGGGAGCACATCGAACATGCCGCCCCAGCATCCCGACCCCACCCCGCCGGCCCAGCAGACACTCGACATCACCCGCGACATCTGCCCCATGACCTTCGTCCGCACCCGCCTCGCCCTGGACCGTCTGCCCCCCGGAACCAGGCTGCTCGTCCGCCTCAAAGGCGACGAAGCCAGGCGCAACGTCCCCCGCAGCGTCCGCGAACACGGCCACAAGGTGCTGGAAGAACAGACCGGCCCCGACGGAGTCACCAGCCTCTTGCTCGAACGCGCCTGAAACACCCACGCCGCGCCCGCCTCGTGCGACCTCTGGCGCGCTTGTGCGCGTCGCCGCGAACGCCGCAGCCAGCGACTGGCGCCGCGTCCTTCCACCTTCGGTCGAACCGTGCAACGCTCTTCATGCATGTTGACAGCGTTTTGCTTTCGCGAAGCGTGATCCGCCATCTTCGTCAAAAGCAAGCCAGCACGTTCTTTCTTGAAAGAAAGAACTAAAGAAGTTTCTTCCATTCATACCGCGCGAGGCCCTGTTGCACTCGCCCCGGCAACGTGCTGTTGCATTCGGTCTCTTGCGGTTGTTGCCAGCCCGCGTTGACCCAATCTTCATAGAATAACGCGGGCTGGTTAGGACTGCTATTTATTTTTTGGCAACGCCGAGTAGTATTTCATCTGGAAATTCGTAACTTCCGTCCTCTAACTTGTAGGGCTTCGCATTCCGGTAGGTTGCCACTTTGATCTGGTCGCCAACGTCCTTGGCCACCAGATCAAGGCTCGCAAGCTTCCAGCCGGCTTCGAGCAGAGGCTCAAGGGACTGCAGGCGGGTTGTCACTTGCCGCCGCTCGACGCGGCATTCTCGAAAGCCACCAGTGAGGACTTCCGCCCGGATGGAGGCAGGATCGCTTTCCATGAGGAGCGGGCCGCCTGGCATCGCTTCCATCTTGTGGTGTTCGGCCACCGCGGAGAACAAGGAGCCGAAGCCCGCCTGCCGGAGTTGATCGGGAATGGTGAAAGCGAAGTGCCCACCCTGCTTCGTTACCCGACAGATCGATTCGAATGCCACCCGCGGACGTGCCAAGTGATGCACGATGTGAACGCCGACAACGAGATCAAAAACGTCGTCGCCGAATGGCAGCCGCTCGGCGTCGGCAATCTGGAAGTCGATCCGTGGAAACTGATCCCTCGCGATACCGATCATCTGTTCCGAAAAGTCAATGCCAACGACATCAGCGCCGGACCTGGCGTAGCGTGCGGTGAAGACGCCGGGACCACACCCGACATCGAGGACCTTCTTGCCGGGTCCCACGAGCTCGGTTTCGGCGACGAGCTTGTAGCCACCTTGCGTAAATGGAACGAGCGTCGCCTCATAGATAGAGGCACACCGGTCCCATGTTGCCTTCTCTTGGGCTGCAACTTGGTCGGCATCATATGAGTCTGCCATCACGACAATCCTCCTATGGACCTGACCCGGTTCATATAACGTTAGTTATTACGAACGAATAAGTACAGGAAAGTGCTGAGCATCAGGATCAGGCGGGATATCTTGACGGCTCGCTGTCCTCGCGTGTCCAGAAGTTTCTCAGTTCAGAATCCAGCGGACCCAGCTGCCTACCGGGCAATCCCAAGGCTGACACGCAAGGCAGGCCGGCATCGCGATATGCAATGAAAATGTGATCCCTTGGAGACCGGATGGCGCGACGGCAGCCATTCAGCCAGCTCCATCGTTCGGTGGTGCCGGTGCACGTGCTCACGAGTCCAGGATCGACCACGACGTGGGTGTCCGCCTCCACCGCACCATCACCCTCAAGCGTTTGGACCTCGATTATCTCGAGGATTCGCACCCCTGACCCGAATTCCCCCTTGCATCCACCGCTGAAGCATACTAACTAACAAATGTGAACAACACCCCCCACAGCGCCCCGCCCCCCGCGCATCCCCCCACCAGCGACCTCACAGCCGTACTGCGCGCCATGCGCGCCACCCTCGCCGAAGACGCTGCCGAGGCCTCCCGCCTCCAGGCCGCCATCGCCGCCTGCCTCGACCGTCTCCTCGAGCGGCTCCTCGCCCTCCTGCTCAGTTTCCTGGCCTCTCCCGGCCTCGCCTCCCAATTGCCCACCCCGCGCCGCCTTGCCACCCCGCGCGCGCCCTTTCCCCCCGAATCCCCCTCCCTCGCCGCCCGGCTTCTCGCCCTCTGGCCCTGGCCCGCGCTAGCCCCCGCGCAATCCCCCCCGCGCCATCTCCCGTGCCGATCCGCGCGCCGCGCCCCACGCTCCATGGCGCGCTCCATGCCACGCCCCATGCGCCCACAGTCTTGCGCCAGGCCGCATCTTCCCGCCCGAACCGCGGCACCCCGCACACCTGTGCCCCACCTTCAACCGCCCCCAATCCCCAAGGCGCGCCACGGCCGACGCTTGCGCCACAACTCCGCCGCGCCCCTCAATGCGCCACCCGTCCCGGCACTGTGCGCCCCAGCCCGCTCCACCACCCCCGCGGCCCGCCTTCCCACGTAACAAAACCGACCTGCGGGCCTGCGCCCCAGCATGCCCAAAATGTTACGATATCGCAATAAAATTCTTGCACTTCCGCCCAATAACCCGATCTGCGCCCGCCCATTCACCCCCGCTTAACCCAACCCGCCAATACTGTCCTCAACCCTGCCCGGAGCCGCTCATGTCCACCCCCGCCCCCACCCCCGCCACCACCCGGGCCGTCATCCGTCCGCGCCTCGCCATGGGGTTCGGCCTCCTCCTCGCCCTCATGCTCGCCATCGCCGGCTTCTCCATCCACCGCGTCAACGAGATCGCCGGCGCGCTTGCCACCATGAACGATGTCAACTCCACCAAGCAGCGCTATGCCATCAACTTCCGCGGCTCCGTACACGACCGCGCCATCAGCGTCCGAGACGTCGTCCTCGTCGCCGACGGCCGCAGCACCGCGCCCGACGTTCGAGACATCGAACGCCTCGCCACCTTCTATGCCACCAGCGCGACCAGGCTCGATGCCCTCATGGCCGCCGGCGTCGAGGTCACCGCCCGCGAACAGGAAATCCTCGCCTCCATCAAGCAAACCGAGGCACGCACCAACCCTCTCGTGGAACGCATCATCGCCCTCCAGCGCGCCGCCGACGCCACCGCCGCCCACACCCTCCTGATGGCCGAGGCTCGCCCCGCCTTTGTCGAATGGCTCGCCCGCATCAACCAGTTCATCGACCTCCAGGAGGAAAAGAACCGCGCCATCGCCGCCAGCATGCGCAGCGTCGCGGAGGGCTTCCAGGCCCTCATGCTCGGCCTCGCCGCCGCCGCCCTGCTGCTCGGCCTCGCCGTCGCCTGGTGGTCCATGCGCGCCATCCGCCCGCTCGCCGACCTAGCCGAAACCATGCGCCGCCTCGCCCGCGGCGAAAAGCAGGAGGTCATCCCCGGCAGCGGCCGCCGCGACGAGGTCGGCGCCATGGCCGCCGCCGTCGCCTTCTTCCGCAGCCAGGGCGAGGACGCCATCCGCCTGCGCGAAGCCCAGGAACAGGAGCGCACGGCCGCGAACGAGGCCCAGATCGCCGCCCTCAAGGGCATGGCGGAGCGCGTCGAGAACCAAACCCTGATCGCCATGAACAGCATCACCGAACAGTCCCGCCGCCTCGCCGGGGAAGCCGCGGCCATGGCCGCCGCCACCGCCCGCGTCGATGGCAACACCGGCGCCGTCCACGCCGCCGCCTCCGAATCCCTCGCCGTCGCCGAAACCGTCGCCTCCGCCGCCGAGGAACTCGCCGCCTCCATCCGCGGCATCACCGAACGCGTCGAGGAAGCCGCCACCGTCGGCCGCGCCACCTCCGCCGACAGCGCCCAGACCGAACAGGTCATCGTCTCCCTCTCCTCCGCGGTCGCTGCCATCGGCGAGGTCACCAACCTGATCCAGCAGATCGCCAGCAAAACCAATCTGCTGGCACTGAACGCCACCATCGAGGCCGCCCGCGCCGGCGATGCCGGCCAGGGCTTCGCGGTCGTCGCCGGCGAAGTGAAGGACCTCGCCGCCCAGACCGCCCGCGCCACCGAGGAAATCGGCCGCCAGGTCGACACGGTCCGCGAACGCACCAAAGCCGCCGTGGAAACCGTCCGCCGCATCTCCACCTCCGTCGCCCGCATGGACACGCTGTCCACCACCCTGGCCGAGGCCGTCCAGCAGCAAGATGCCGCCACCCGCGAAATCGCCCGCAGCATCGCAACCGCCGCCCAATCCTCCCGCGACGTCACCGACCGCATCACCCAGGTCGCCACCGACGCCCGCGAAGCCGGCACCCGCGCCACCCGAACCCAGGAGCAGATCGTCGAACTCACCAGCAACGCCGAGCGCATCACCCACGAGGTCGTGGCCATCCTGCGCACCGCGGTCCCGGAGGTGGACCGGCGCGACGCAGCCCGCCAACCCGCGGCCGGCGAGGTGGCGCTGGCCTTCGGCGGCGCCCACTACCGCCTGCCCCTGGTCGATCGCAGCGAAGGCGGTTTCAGCGTCGTCGGCACCTTCCCCGGCCGCCCCGGGCAGCGCGGCACCGCCACCCTCCCGGGCCAGCCCCCGCGCGCCGTGGAAATCCGCAACATCCAGCCCGACCGCATCGGCCTCGCCTATTTCGACCGCGCCCGCGCCGCGGCCTGACCGCCGCCGCGCACCACGCCGTCCATCGCGTGGTGCGCGTCAGCCCATCGCCACCACGTGCCCCACCCCCGCCGCTTCCGCCCGCGCCAGGATCGCATGCGCCGCCGCGAGATCCTGGGCGGCGATGCCGAGCGAGCGATACACCGTGATGTCGCCGTCGCTCCGGCGCCCTGGCTTCCCGCCCGCGATGACCTCGCCGATCTCAGGGATGTCGTGGTCGGCCCCGATCAGCCCGTCCCGCCGCGCCGCGATCACCTCGGCCGCCTGCGGCTCCAGGCTGGGCCGGTAATCGGTCACGAACCGCGCGCCCGCCACGATGTCCGCCGTCATCTCCTGCATGAACGCCACGCTGGCCCCGACGGCATTCACGTGCTGCCCAGGCTTCAGCATCGCAAGCGAAAGAAACGGCTCCCGCGCCGGGGTCGCCGTCACGATGATGTCGGAATCAGCTACCGCCTCGGCCACACTCGCCGCCGTCTCCACCCCATTCGCCCGCCCGAATGCTTCCAGCTTGGCGCGGTCCCGCCCCCAGGCGATGATGCGCCGGATCGGATGCACCACGCGCATCGCTTCGATATGGCTGTGCGCCTGCTCGCCAAGTCCCAGGATCGCCAGCACCGCGCTGTCCGGCCGCGCCAGCACGCGCGAAGCAACCGCCGTCGCGGCCGCGGTGCGGATCGCCGTCAGCACGGCGGCGTCCATGCACAGCACCGGCAGGCCGGTTTGGCCATCGAACAGCAGGAACAGCCCGGAATGGCTGGAGCGGCCGAACCTCGGATTGTCCGGGAACAGGCTAAGCACCTTCACGCCATGCCCCGCGGGCTGGCCGAGATGCCCGCCCATGATGCCCATGTGGTTGCCGCCCGGCAGCCGCACCATCGAGCGCAGCGGCATTTCCACATTGCCGCGCGAGACTTCCACCATCGCCGCCGCGATCGGCTCGACCAGATCGGCCACGCCGACCAGGGAGGCAACCTGCGCGCCCGACAGAATTCGCATCAGCCTTTCTCCCGCTCCAGCGTCCGCCGCGCCTCGATCATCCGCGCCTCGTCCTCGGGTGAGATGCGCGGCGCCTCCAGGTCCAGCCGCTCCAGCGCGTCGATCATCGCCGAAACCACCACCAGGCGGGCGAACCACTTGCTGTTGGCCGGCACCACGAACCACGGCGCCTCGGGCGTCGCGGTGGCGACAATCGCCTCCTCGTAGCGCTGCATGTAGCCGTCCCAATGTGCCCGTTCCTCCACGTCCTCGGGCCGGAACTTCCAGTGCTTGGCCGGGTTGTCGATACGGTCGAGGAAGCGCCGCTTCTGTTCGTCCAGCGAGATGTTCAGGAAGAACTTCAGCACCACCGTGCCCTGCCGCGCGAGATAGCCCTCCCACGCCGCGATGTCGCACAGCCGGTCGCGCCAGAAATGCCGTCCGCGCAGCGATGGCGGCAGGTTCTGCCGGTCCAGCAGCTCCGGGTGGATGCGGGTAACCAGCACCTCCTCGTAGTGGCTGCGGTTGAAGATGCCGATATGCCCGCGCCGCGGCAGCTCGCGGCTGACCCGCCAGAGGAAATCCTGCGCCAGCTCGTCCGAAGTCGGCGCCTTGAACGAATGCACGTGCACGCCCTGCGGGTTCACGCCGGACATCACGTGCTTGATGGTGCCGTCCTTGCCGGCGGCGTCCATCGCCTGGAACACGCACAGCAGCGACCAGGTCGACTGCGCATAGAGCAGGGTCTGCAACTCGGCCAGCCGCTCGACCCCGGCGGCCAGCAGCGCCGCGGCCTCGGCCTCCCGCACCACCTTGGGCGCGATATCGCCGGGGTCGTGGTCGCGCAGGCGGAAGCCGTGGCCGCTTTCGAGGCGGGTGCGTTCCAGAAGCTTCTTGATCTGCTTGCCGTTCATGCCGTGCCCTTCCGTGCCAAATGCCGCCAAGCCCAGGCAAGTGCCGCCACCTGCATCGCCATCGACAGCAGCATGGCCCAGAAATACCCCGCCTTGTCCCAGCCGCCCGCTTCGGTGCGGGGCCATAGGTCGAGGATCCAGCCGATCAGCGACTGCATCAGGAAGGCGCCGCCGAGCACCACCGTGTTGATCACCGTCGAGACGCGGCCCATCTGCTCCACCGGGAAGAACTGCGCGATCACCGCATAGCCGGGCGGGCCGGCCGCGGCGATCAGGGCCAGCAGGCTCCACAGCACGGTGACGGTGACGAAGTCGTTGGGACCGAACACGAAGCCGAGTTGCAACAGCAACATCACCACCGCGGCGCCGGCCGGCACCAGCATCGGCGAATGGCCACGTCGCTGCACCCCACTGGTCAACTGGCCCATCGCGAGCCCGCCGGCCATCATGCCGAGCGCGTAGCAGAACAGCGTGGCGGCGCGGGCGGCGCCGTCGAGCCCGGCGACGTCGCGCAGCCAGGGGCCGGCCCAGAGGCCGTGATAGGTGAAGGTGAAGATCGACATCAGCGCGATTAGCGGGGTGAGCCGCCAGAAGATGCCGCTGTAGGCGATGGCGACGATCACGCCGATCTCCGCCCGCCAGCCGCGGCTGGGCTGGCCGGGCTTGTCGGCCACCGAGGTGAAGATCCACAGCGAGGCGGCGAGCGTGATGGCGACCAGGATCCAGAACGTCCCGCGCCAGCCGATCACCGGCAGCAGCGCCTCCACCGGGGCCGTCGCCATCAGGCTGCCGCTGGCGGCAAGGAACATCGCGATCCCCGTGACGCCGGCGACCTCGGCGCGGGCGAAGAACTGGCTGTTGGCCTTCAGCACCGCCATCAGCCCGCCGGCGATGCCCACGCCGATCATGGCGCGGGCGATCATGAAGCCGGCAATGCCGTCCGAGACCGCGAACAGCACGAAGCCGGCAGCCGCCAGCAGGCCCATCGCCGTCTGCACCCGGCGCGGGCCATAGACGTCGAGCAGGACGCCCATCGGCAGTTGCCAGAGGCAGTATGCCAGGAACAGCACGCTGGCGAGCAGGCCGAGCTGGCTGGCGGTGAGGCCGTATTCGATGGCCAGCACGGGGCCGATCACCGCCATCACGCCGCGCGCGGCCTGGTTGACGAAGTTCAGCCCCGCCAGCGGCAGGGTGACGCGGATGAAGGTGCGGACCACCCTAGGTGGCGCGCTTGACCGTGAGCGCCGAGGGCGCCTGGCAGGTGGGCATCATCTCGATACGGTTGATGTTCACGTGGGCGGGCAGGGAGAGCACCCAGGCAACCGCCTCGGCGATGTCCTCCGGCGTCAGCGGCGTGGTGCCCTGGTAGACGGCAGCGGCGCGCGCCGGGTCGCCGAAGCGCACGGCGGAAAACTCGCTGCCGCCGACCAGGCCTGGCTCCAGGTCCGTCACGCGCACGAAGGTGCCGACGAGGTCGGCCTTCAGGTTCAGGCTGAACTGGGTAACGAAGGCCTTGGACGCGCCATACACGTGGCCACCGGGATAGGGGTAGGTGCCGGCGGTGCTGCCGAGGTTGACGATGTGGCCGCGGTTGCGCGCCACCATGCCGGGCAGCAGGGCGCGGGTGGCATGCAGCACGCCGGTGACGTTGGTGGCCACCATGGTGTCCCAGTCCTCGGGCTTGGCGTCCCAGGCGGGCGACAGGCCGAGGGCGAGGCCGGCGTTGTTCACCAGCACGTCGATCTCGCGCCAGCCCTCAGGCAGCGAGGCGGGCAGGGCGGCGACGGCGACCTTGTCGGTCACATCGAGCGGGAAGGGCAGGAGGTTCGGGCCGAGTTCCGCGGCCAGGGCATCCAGCCGGTCGGCGCGGCGGGCGGTGGCGATGACGCGGTGGCCATCGCGCACCAAGCGGCGGGCGATGGCGGCGCCGAAGCCGGCGGAGGCGCCGGTAATGAAGACGGTGAGGGGCATGGTGTCACTCCGGGTTCGTGCGCGACGCTAGATCATGATGGCGGCATTCGGGAATCGGGGGGTCGCGCCGGGCGCGGCGCGCGGATCATCCGGGTGGCTCCGGGTCGGGCCAGGGTGCCGGATAGTCGCGCTGTTCGTAGGCGTCGATCGTGACGGTCACCGGGCCGTGCGCCCTGGCCAGCATCGCCAGGTCGATCGTGGCCTCGCCGTTGGTCCAGCACAGGGCGCCCTCGTTGCTGTGGAAGCCGGGGCCGAAGCCCTGCCAGCCGGGCAGGATCGCCAAGTTGAAGCCCGGCCCTTCCACCGCGATGCGGCGGACCCCGACCCCCAGGCGGCGCGAATCGCCAGAGCCCTGGCCGGCCTGTTTCGGGACCTCGCTGCGCGAGCGCAGACGCAGCGGGCCGGTCGGGCCCATCAGGCGGAAAACGTGGCGCTGGCCGGTGCGGCTGCTGGGCCACATCTCGTCGCCATCGACCAGCAGCCGCAGGTCGGCATCGCCGCGGCGGTCGGCGCGTGGCCCTTCATGCGCGCGGGCGATTACCGCGAGGCCGGGGGCGGGGGTTTCGTGGACAACCCAGGTCCAGTCCGGCCCCAGCCCGTCGAGGAAACCCTGCACGCCGGTTTCGGCATGCCATTCCGGGATGCGGTACAGCGTGGCGTTGCTGACCAGCAGCAGCCCGCCCGGGGCGAGGCGCGGCAGCAGCAGCGGGCCGAGCCGGGCCCAATCCGCGGGGCTGTTGCCGTGCAGGTCGACGATGATCAGCGCGAAGGTCGCGGTGCAGGTGGACAGCCAGGCAGCCGCCTCGGCCTGCACCACCGTCACCTGCGCCTCGGCGAGGTTCTGCGCCGCACCGCGGTCGTGCTTGTCCAGCGTGGTGACGCGGCAGCCAAGACTGGCCAGGATGCTGGTCAGCCGCCCGCGTGAGGTGCCGAGGTCCAGCACCGGGAAGCCGGCGAAGTGCTGGGCATGCCGCGCGATCAGGCTTGCCATGTTGCCCGGCGTGGACCAGCCCGGCAGCCCCCACTGGGCCAGCGCACCGAGCCAGGCGGCGCGCGCGATCGGGCCGGGGCGGCGGTCGAGCCGCAGCACCACGCCGGCGGCCGACAGGGTGGTGAAATGCGGGTTCTCGCGGCGGAACGCGTTGCCGAAATGGAAGCCCCAGGCGCGGCCGGTGTTGCCCTGCTTGCCAAAATCCAACCCCGGCTCGAAGGCGCGGGCGAAGGGGAACTCGTGCAGCGGAATCGGCCGCGCGCCCAGGCGCTGGAAGGCCGCCGCGATCACACCCTGTTCGCACATGTCCCGCACGCCGTCATGCGGCGCAACGAGGGGCTGCGCGGCCAGGATGTCGGCCACTTCGCCCATGTAGCGCAGGCCCGGCGGCAGCGAGGCCAGGCCGGAATAAAGGCGAAGCTGCGGATCAACGAGGCCTGTGTAATGGCCGTACATCTGGTCCATCGGCCAGCTGTCGTCCTGCGTCAGGCGCAGGGGATCGCGGCCTGCCAGCCACTCGGCGAACCAGGGCGGCGGCGCGACGATGACCATGTCGCCATCCAGCACCCATTCCGCCGCCTCGGGCCGGACGCGCTCGGGGAACCATTTCCACCAGTAGCCGAACCGCGCGGGGGCGCAGCCGGCGGCGGTGAGGGCGTCGGCGAGGGCGGGATTGTCCTGCGGTGCGGCGGGCCACCATTCGACGGGCTGGGTGGCCCATTCCATGATCCAGCGGGCGCGTGCCGCCCCGATCCCGTTGGTGCACAGGCAGTAATCCACCTTGTCGCCGAACAGTCGCGTGGCCTGGCCGATTGCCGCGCGGGTGATGGGGTCGTCGCGGCCGTCGCCCTTCACCCAGCGGATGACGGGGCGGGTTCCCTGGGAGAACCGGCGGCCGGCGATGGACTGGGCTTCGGAATCGTCATCCCGCGCGCTCTGGACGGCCCGGGTTTCGGCGCTCTGCTCGGAAGGCACGGCCTATCCTTTCGTCACCCTGGGATCGCCGGTCTCGGCCACGAACACGCCCTTGTCCACCACCTTCGCGCCGGGGCGGCTGACGTGGTCGAGGCCGCGGAAGGTCGCGGTCATGCGACGTTCGGTGATCTCGTGCAGGGTATACCCCCGACGATTGTTGAAGAAGGCGATATGCGGGTTGCGCGCCAGCACGCGCGACGTGCTGGGCAGTTCCTCCGATCCGTCGCCGTCCGACGAGATCGAGGTGGCGATGAACTCGCTGGCGACCGCCGGGCTTGCCGGGTCGTCGGGGTCGAGGTGGATGGTTCCGGCCCAGGCGTTGTGCACGTCGCCGGTGAGGACCGCGACGTTCTGCACCTTTGCCTCGTGGATGTGGCGGGTCAGCCGGGCGCGGGCGGCGGGGTAGGCGTCCCACTTGTCCATCGAGAGCGACAGGGCGTTGCTTCCCCCTGGCGCCGACCAGTTGCGGCGCATCACCGGCACCTGCTGGGCGAGCACCTTCCAGGCGGCGTCGGTGCGGGCGAGGCGGTCGAGCAGCCACGCCTCCTGGGCGGCGCCGAGCACCTGGGCGTTCGGGTTGGCGACCTCGGCGCAGGGCGGGCCGGTGATGTCGCCGCAAGGCTGGTCGTCGCGGTGGCTGCGGGTGTCGAGGATCGCGATCTCGGCCAGGCGACCCCAGCGCAAGGCGCGCCAGGCGGTGATCTCCGGGCCGCGGGGAAGCTGGGCGCGGCGAAGCGGCATCGCCTCCCACCAGGCCTGGAAGGCGACCTGCTTGCGCAGGGCGAAGATCTCGGGCGGGACGTGGACGGGGTGTCGGGTGGAGCCGTCTTCTTCCGAATGCTCACCGGCCCAGTTGTTGTCCACCTCGTGGTCGTCGAAGGACATGGCGAAGGGGTGGGCCTGGTGGGCGGCCTGGAGGTCGGGGTCGCCGCGGTACTGGGCGTAGCGATTGCGGTAGTCGTCGAGCGTGTAGATCTCGTCGCCGTGATGCTCGCGCACCGGCGGCACGCGGCGATGGGCGCCGCCATGGCCGCGATATTCGTAGATGTAGTCGCCGTAGTGGCAGACGAGGTCGATCTCCTCGGCGGCGATGTGGCGCCAGGCGGTGAAGTGTCCGGCCTCCCAGTGCTGGCAGCCGGCCGAGACCAGGCGCAGCGCGGCGGGGGCGGCGCCCGGCGCG
The DNA here is from genome assembly GCA_031424895.1 of Rhodospirillales bacterium. Lineage (GTDB taxonomy): Bacteria > Pseudomonadota > Alphaproteobacteria > Acetobacterales > Acetobacteraceae > CAMDGX01. Next base: position 40,829 of record JANPIH010000067.1, on the reverse strand, counting down.
GGGGCGGTGCGGGTGCGGCCGATCGGGCTCGCCTCGCGGCCGGCGCGGAAGCGGTAGAAATACGTGCGGGCGGGTTCGAGGCCGGCGAGTTCCACATGCACGCTGTGGCCGAGTTCGGGGCGGGCCAGCGCCGTACCCTTCTGCACCACCCGGCGCATGGCCTCGTCGGCGGCGACTTCCCACTGCACCTCGACGGCGGTATGCGGCATGCCGCCGCCGGACAGCGGCTCCGGGCAGAGGCGGGTCCAGAGCACCACGCCGTCGGGCCAAGGGTCGCCGGAGGCCACGCCCATGCGGAACGGATAGGCGCGGAAAACCGGCTGGGCGATGGCGTGGCGGGCGGGGGCGGGCCACAGGAAGGCAAGGGCCGCAGCCGCGGTGCCTCCGCGCAGCAGGCCGCGGCGGGAGAGATCGAGGATGTGGCGGCGTGTGGAGCTCATGATAGGCAAGGAAGCGGTTCTTTTTTGAAAAAAAGAACCAAAAAACTTTTATCCATTTTCATCGGGTATCCACGTGAATCGAGGGGCAAATGAATGGAAAGTCTTTTTGCTTCTTTTTCTTCAGAAAAAGAAGAGTCTTCCGTTCACTCCGGCAGCTTGAACTGCACCGAGATCGGGCAATGGTCGGACAGCCGCGCCTTTGCCTGGGTGCCGGTTTCGCGATAGACCAGTACCCGTAGGGTATCTGCCCGCATCCAGCCGCGCGCGGCGCCGCCGGCGATGATGTGGTCCACGAAGCCGCCGCCGCCCCAGCATGGGGAGGAGCGGCCTTCGGTGGCGCGGGCGAGGGGGCCAGTACTCTGCAATGCGGCGTAGAAGCCTTCGCGGGCGTCCATCCAGCGGTTGAAGTCGCCGAGCAGGGCGAAGGGCACGCCTTCCTCCCGGCGCTGGGCGATCCAGCCCTGCAGGGCCGCGAGCTGGAGGCGAAGCTGGTCGCATTGCTGGCGCGACGAGCGTTCCAGGCGATCTTCGCGGCAGCCGGTCTTGAGGTGGACGTTGAGCAGGCGCAGCCGGCCGCCCGGGGTGTCGATGGTGATGTCGGCCCCGGCGCGCAGCGGATGCGGGGCGCCGGGGGTGACGTTCAGCGTCGTGACGTCGGGGTTGGCGGTGAAGCGGAGCCCGGCGCGCACGGCGAACCCGACGCGCTGGACCATGCGGTCGCGGGTGAAGTGCAGGACGTAGCGCGGGGCGGGGAAAACGGTGATTGCCGCCTCGGGCCCTTCGACTTCCTGAATGGCCACCACGTCGGCGGCCAATTCCTCGGCGTAGCGGCGCAACACGGCGCGCGATTCTGCGTTCTTGGGAACGACGTCGCGCGGCAGGGCGTGGTCGCCGGCGGTGCGCAGGGTCAGCCACTCCAGGTTCCAGGTGGCGATCTTAAGCTCCATCGCCCGGGCGGCGAGCGGGGCGAGGAGGGTGGGGAGCAGGGCGAGCAGGAAGATGGCGGTGCGCATGGCGCATATTCCCGTGTGTGTGGCCGGTTTGCCAGCCCCTTGGGGGCGGGGGTTGCCACCCCCGCAGGGGAGCGGCGCGGCAGGGACTTATCAATGTGCCGCAACCGATGGCATAGTGTCGCGTCGGCTTGGTGCAACCTGGCCGGCCCTGCCTGAAGGGAGGCCGGTCCGCGCGATGAGCGATCGCGGAGTGCCGGCGGGGCAGCGCACGAAAACGGCGTCCAAGTGGGGGAGCATCAGCGTCTTGCAACCGACCGACATCTCGAATCCCGACTACTTCCACAAGGTCGTCGATTGCCAGTGGGCCTGTCCCGCGCATACGCCGGTGCCGGAGTATATCCGGCTGATCTCCGCGGGGCGCTACGACGACGCCTACATGATCAACTGGAAGTCCAACGTGTTCCCGGGGATCCTGGGCCGCACCTGCGACCGCCCCTGCGAGCCGGCATGCCGGCGGGGGCGTGTCGAGGAGGAGCCGGTGGCGATCTGCCGGCTCAAGCGTGTAGCGGCGGACTTCAAAAGCGGGGACATCAGCCGCCGCGTGGCCCTCGGCCGCGCGCCCAGCAACGGCAAGCGGATCGCCTGCGTGGGCGCGGGGCCCGCGAGCCTGACGGTGGCGCGCGACCTCGCACCTTCGGGCTACGAGGTGGTGGTGTTCGACAGCGCGGATCGCGGCGGCGGCTTCATCCGGAGCCAGATCCCGAAGTTCCGCCTGCCGGAGAGCGTAATCGACGAGGAGATCGGCTACATCACCGATCTCGGCGTCGAGACGCGCTATAACTCCTACATCCCCAGCCTCAAGGCGCTGCTCGCCGAGGACTACGACGCGGTGTTCGTCGGTTCCGGGGCGCCGCGCGGCCGCGATCTCGATGTGCCGGGGCGGGCGGACGCCGCTTCCAACATCCATATCGGCATCGACTGGCTGAGTTCGGTATCGTTCGGCCACATCAAGTCGATCGGCCGGCGCGTGATCGTGCTGGGCGGCGGCAACACCGCGATGGATTGCTGCCGCTCCGCCCGCCGCCTCGGCGGCGAGGAGGTGAAGGTGGTTGTCCGCTCCGGCTTCGAGGAGATGAAGGCATCGCCCTGGGAGAAGGAGGACGCGATGAACGAGGACATCCCGATCCTCAACTTCATGGTGCCCAAGACCGTCGAGCACGAAGGGGGCAAGCTGACCGGCATGACCTTCGAGAAGGTGAAGGCCGTATACGACGAAAAGGGCCGCCGCTCGTTGGTGCCGACCGGGGAGCCGGACGAGCTCATCGCCTGCGACGACGTGCTGGTGGCGATCGGCCAGGAAAACTCCTTCCCCTGGATCGAGCGCGACATCGGCATCGAGTTCGACCGCTGGGGCATGCCGAAGGTGGATGAGGTGACGTTCCAGTCCACCAATCCGCGGGTGTTCTTCGGCGGTGATGCGGCCTTCGGGCCGAAGAACATCATCTGGGCGGTGGCGCACGGCCACCAGGCGGCGATCAGCATCGACAAGCTGTGCCAGGCCGGCGACCTGCGCGCCCGGCCGGCGCCCGATACCACGCTGGTGTCCCAGAAGATGGGCATCCACGAGTGGAGCTACGACAACGATATCCGCATCGACCTGCGCTACAAGGTGCCGCACCTGGAGAAGAAGAAGGCGCTGTCGTCGATCAAGGACGAGGTGGAGCTGGGCTTCGACGTGGAGTTGGCCTTCAAGGAGGCGCAGCGCTGCCTGAACTGCGACGTGCAGACCGTATTCGCGCCAAAACTGTGCATCGAGTGCGATGCCTGCGTGGATATCTGCCCGGTGGACTGCATCACCTTCACCGAGAACGGGCCGGAGGTGGAGTTGCGCACGCGGCTGGAGGCGCCGGCGACCGACCTTACCCAGGATATCTACATCGCCGACGGGCTGAAAACCGGGCGGATCATGGCCAAGGACGAGGATGTCTGCCTGCATTGCGGCCTGTGCGCCGAGCGCTGCCCGACCGGGGCGTGGGACATGCAGCGCTTCCTGCTGGACATGGCGCAGGTGACCGGGATCGTGGCGGTCGAGCCGGAAGGAGTGGCGGCATGAGCCCACAGGACGCCAACCTGCCCGCGACGGTGGCGAGCGTGCCGTCGATCGTGGCGGTGAACGACTTCGTGGTGAAGTTCGCCAACGTGAACGGCTCCGGCTCCGCCTCGGCGAACCAGCTGTTCGCCAAGGCGATTTTGCGCATGGGCATTCCGGTGACGCCGCGCAACATCTTTCCGTCGAACATCCAGGGGCTGCCGACCTGGTATGAGATGCGGATTTCCGATCGCGGGCACATGGGCGCGCGCGTAGGCACCGACCTGATGGTGGCGATGAACCCGCAGACCTGGGACGAGGATCTGAAGTCGATCCGGCCGGGAGGCTACCTGTTCTACGACAACACCAAGCCGCTGCCGGCGAGCAAATTTCGCCCTGATATCACGGTTGTCGGCATGCCGCTCACCAGCTTCACCAACGCGGCCTATGCGGTGCCGCGCGAGCGGCAGCTGTTCAAGAACATCATCTATGTCGGAGCGCTTTCGGCGCTGATCAACATCGACGTGAAGGTGATCGAGGGCCTGCTGGCCGACCAGTTCAAGGGGCGGGACAAGCTGATCGCGGCGAACCACAAGGCGCTGCACATGGGGCGCGACTATGCGCTGGCGCACCTGCCGTGCCCGCTGGGGCTGACGCTGGCACCCAGCGACAAGGTAGGCGAGCGCATCTTCGTCGACGGCAACACCGCCGCTGCCCTTGGCGCGGTGTATGGCGGCGCGACGGTGTGCGCGTGGTACCCGATCACGCCATCGTCGTCGCTGGCCGAGGCGTTCATCCGCTATTGCGATCGCTACCGGGTGGACAAGGAGACGGGCCGCAAGAAGTTCGCCATCGTGCAGGCCGAGGACGAGCTGGCCTCGATCGGAATGGTGATCGGTGCGGGCTGGAACGGGGCGCGGGCGTTCACCGCCACCTCCGGGCCGGGCATCAGCCTGATGAGCGAGTTCATCGGGCTGGCGTATTTCGCCGAGATCCCAGCGACGATCTTCAACGTGCAGCGCTCCGGCCCCTCCACCGGCATGCCGACGCGCACGCAGCAATCGGATATCGCGATCTGCGCCTATGCGAGCCACGGCGACAGCAAGCACCCGCTGCTGATCCCGGAGGACCCCAACGAGTGCTTCCAGTTCGGGTCGATGGCGCTCGACCTTGCCGATCGGCTGCAGACGCCGGTGTTTGTGATGCTCGATCTTGAGATCGGCATGAACGAGCGGCTGACCGCGCCGCTGGTGTGGGACGACGCGCGCAAGATGGACCGCGGCAAGGTGATGACCGCCGAGGAGCTTCAGGCCGGGCGCGTTTTCGGCCGCTACCTCGACGTGGATGGCGATGCCATTCCGTACCGCACCTATCCCGGCACCCACCCCTCCAAGGGCGCATACTTCACCCGCGGCACCTCGCGCGACGAGTTCGCCCGCTATACCGAGGCGGGCGATGCCTATCAGCGCAACATGGAGCGGCTGCTGAAGAAGTGGGACACCGCCAAGGGCCTGATGCCGCATGCGATCCGCACCGATGCCGGCACGCCCACGAAATTCGGCGTGATCTACTACGGCTCCACCAGCCCGGCGATCCCAGAGGCGGCCGAGATACTGGAGGCGCAGACCGGCATGGTGCTGAACCAGCTGCGCATCCGCGCCTTCCCGTTCGGGCCGGAGGTGGAGGCGTTCATCGAGCAGCACGAGACGGTGTTCGTGGTGGAGCAGAACCGCGATGCGCAGATGCGCGCGCTGCTGATCAACGAGTTGGAAACCAACCCGAAAAAGCTGGTGCGCGTGCTCCACTACAACGGCGAGCCGATTACCGCCGAGTTCATCGCCGGCGACATTGGCCGCCACATCAACTCCGCTTCAGTCCGGGAGGCCGCAGAATGACCTACCTTCCCAAGCCAAAGCTGGCCCACCCCGATCTGCCGCGCAACGGGCTTGGCTTCACCCGGCGCGACTACGAGGGGCCGGTTTCGACCCTGTGCGCCGGCTGCGGCCATGACTCGATCTCGGCGGCGATCATCCGCGCGGTGTTCGAACTCAACATGCCGCCGCATCGCATCGCCAAGATGTCGGGCATCGGCTGTTCATCGAAGACGCCGTCGTATTTCCTCGGCAACTCGCACGGCTTCAACTCGGTGCATGGGCGCATGCCCAGCGTGCTGACCGGGGCGAACCTGGCCAACAAGGAGTTGATCTATCTCGGCGTGTCCGGCGACGGCGACAGCGCCTCGATCGGCTTCGGGCAGTTCAGCCACTCGATCCGCCGCGGCGTGAACATGACCTACATCGTCGAGAACAACGGCGTTTACGGGCTGACCAAGGGCCAGTTCTCGGCTACCGCCGATCGCGGCGCCAAGAACAAGCGCGGCGTCGCGAACATGGACGAGGCGATCGACATGATCGGCATCGCCATCCAGCTCGGCGCCACCTATGTCGCGCGCAGCTTCTCGGGCGACAAGGGCCAACTGGTGCCGCTGATCAAGGGTGCGCTGGAACACAAGGGGGCGGCGTTCATCGACTGCATCTCGCCGTGCGTCGCGTTCAACAACCACGACGGCAGCACCAAAAGCTTCGACTACGTGCGCGAGCACAACGAGGCGGTGAACTTCCTCGACGTGATCACCGGGCGCAACGAAATCACCGTGGACTACGAGCCCGGCACCACGGAAGTGGTCCGCCAGCACAACGGCAGCCTGCTGAAGCTGCGCAAGCTGGCGAACGACTACGACGTGACCGACCGGGTGGCGGCCATGAACTTCCTGGAAACCCGCAAGGCGCGCGGGGAGATCGTGACCGGCCTGCTTTACGTCGATCCCGATGCCGAGGACATGCACGGCTATCTCGAAACGCACGACAAGCCGTTCAACGCGATGACCGACGAGGAACTGGTGCCGGGTGCGGCGGTGCTGGCCAAGCTGAACGCTTCGCTGCGGTAGGACGGTAAGGCCGGGGCATCGCCCCGCGCCCCACCAGGGGGCCGAGCCCCCTGGACCCTCATGAATGGGGGGCTGGTCTCTGGCAGAGCCTTGGCATTTCTTCCGTTCTACCGGCGCACCAGATCCAGCGGGATCAGCCCCATCTCCAGGCTGCGGGCGATCCGCTGGGCGCGGTCGAGCATGTGCGCGGCCCCCTCCGGCGTCAGCCGTTCGCGGGCGACGCGCTCGAAGATTTGCAGCCAGCGGGCGAAATGCGCCGGGGTCAGTGCCAGGTGGGCGTGCGCCTGCATCGGGCGGCCGTGGTATTCGCCGGTCATCAGCGCGACCGAGCACCAGAAGCCGGTGATGGTTGTGATGTGGCGCTCCCAATCCGTCACGGCGGCGAAGGCCGGGGCGAGCACGTCGTCCTCCCGGGCCTCGGCGTAGAAGGCGCGCAGGAAGGCGGCGATCACATCGCTGTCGAGGCCGGTCTGAGCCGTGACCGCGCGGGTGAGGCTGGCGCGACGCTCGGGGTCGGGTTCCAGGTGGGCGCTGCTGTCCATGCCCGCAGGATGCGCCTCGGATAGTGGAATAGGAATTACCGAATTGGCACGGCTGACCCTCTTCCCAATCGTGTGAGGTGGCGGCGGCAAGGTTGCGGGAGGGGCCGGCCTGGATCATGACAGGGGCATGCGGCACGCCCTGTGGTGTTTCCTCGCGCTTGGCGCGCTGACCGGCCCGGCTGTCGCCCAGACCGCGATGCCGGATACGCGCCCGGCTGCCGGGCAGGCGTTCCTGTACCAGGGCGAGGCCACCAGCATTCTCGGCCGCCAGGTGCTGGGCCCGACTGGCGAGGTGATCGGGCGCATCGTGGATGTGCTCGTGGGCGACGCCGGCCTGCCGCGCGCCGCGGTGATCGAGTTCGGCGGCTTCATGGGGGTAGGCAACCGGCGCGTGGCCGTCACCTGGTCGTCGCTGGCCTTCAACGTCGCCTCCCGCACCATCGCGTTGGACATGACGACGGACCAGATCAAGGCAATCCCGCAGTTCCGCCAGCCCGCCAATCCGGCCGATCCCCCCGTCACCGTCGCCGTGCCGCCACCACCCGGACCCGCTGCCGCCACGCCGGGCCGGTGAGCGCGCCTCCTGCGTTCCGCCCGAAGCTGTGGGCGTTGGATTGGTTCAATTTCCTCGTCGCCAATGTGCAGACGGGCTTCGGCGCCTTCCTGGCCGTCTACCTGACCTCCGCGGCTTGGACGCAGGGGCAAATCGGACTGGCGCTCAGCGTCGGCACGATCGCCGCCATCGCGAGCCAGGTGCCGGCCGGCGCGCTGGTCGATGCGATGGCCAGCAAGCGGCGGGTTGCCGTGATTGCCTGCGTGGCGATCGCGCTGTGCGCGCTGCTGATCGGGCTGTGGCCGGTGGAGTTGGCGGTCTGGACGGCGCAGGTGCTGCACGGCTTCGCCAGTTCGATGTTGATGCTGTCGATCGCGGCGATGAGCCTGGCGCTGGTGGGCCATGCCGCGCTGGGCGAGCGGCTTGGGCGCAATGCACGCTATGCCGCGGTCGGCAGCGCGGTGGCCGCGGCGGTGATGGGGCTGTTCGGCACCTATGTGTCGGAGGCGTCGGTTTTCTACCTCACGGCGGCGCTGATGGTGCCCGCCCTGCTGGTGCTGCGGCGGATCGTGGCGTCGGATGCCCCACCCCGTCCGGTCGATGACACGCCGCCGCCCGGGGCGGTGCGAGCGGGGCTGGCGCTGCTGGCCGACCGTCGGCTGCTGGGCTTCGGGCTGGCGGTGTCGCTGTTCCACCTGTCCAATGCCGCGCAACTGCCGTTGATGGCCAGCGAGGCGACGGCTCAGACCGGCAGCTACGCCAGCTTGGTGATCGCCGCCTGCATCGTGCTGCCGCAGTTCATTCTGGCGGGGCTGGCCCCGGGCGTGGGCCGCTGGGCGCAGCGCTGGGGGCGGCGGCCGGTGCTGGCCATCACCTTCCTGGCGGTGCCGCTGCGCGCGGCGCTGTTGGCCATGGCGGAGTCGCCCACGATGCTGATCCTGGTGCAGGCGCTGGACGGGGTGAGTGCGGCGGGCTTCGGCGTGCTGGTGCCGCTGGTCGCCGCGGACCTGACGCGCGGGACCAACCGGTTCAACCTGTGCCTAGGGCTGTTCGGGTTGATGTCGGCGCTGGGTGCGACGCTGAGCACGGCGCTGGGCGGGATGGTGGCCGATGCGGCAGGCACGCCGGCGGCGCTGCTGGTGCTGGCGGGCTGCGGCCTTGCGGCGGTGGCGACGGTGATGCTGGTGGTGCCCGAGACGCGCGATGCGCTCGCGTCGCCGGCTATCCGGCCCGCAGCGCCCGGTTCTCCAGCCGGCTCACCAGCCGCACCAGTGGCCACAGCATCGCAAAGTAGATCAACGCCGCGGCCACGATAGGGGTGGGGTTGTAGGTAAGGCTCTGCGCCTGGCGCGCCTGGAACAGTAGTTCCGGCATGGCCACCACGCTGCCCAGCGCCGTCAGCTTCACCACTTCCAGCGTATTCGACACCAGCTCCGGCAACACGTTGCGCACCGCCTGCGGCAGGATGACGTGGGCCATGGTCTGGGTGCGCGAGAGGCCGGTGGAGCGCGCGGCCTCGGCCTGGCCCGAGGGCAAGGAGTCGATGCCGGCGCGCAGGATCTCGCCGTAATAGGCGCCGGTGTTGAGGAAGAAGGCCAGCGCCACGCAGCCGAAGCCGCCCATCTCGATGCCGGCGAAGGGCAGGCCGGCATAGAGGAAGATCAGCAGCACCAGCGGCGGGAAGGCGCGGAAGAAATCCACCCAGGCGATCAGCGGCCAGCGCACCCAGCGCGAGCGGATGCGCGCCAGCAACGCCAGCGCCAGCCCGCCGGCCAACCCCAGCGGCACCACGGTGAGCGACAGCAGCAGCGTGTTGCCCAGGCCGGCGAGCAGGATCGGCCAGGCGGCCTTCATGATCTCCACGTTGAAGAAGGTGTCGAGCATCACTTCTTCCACGCGAAGCGCGTCTCGACCCAGCGGCCGGCGACGACGACGGGGATGAACAGCACCAGATAGGCCGCGGCACCCAGCATCAGCGGGGAGGGGTTGTAGCTGTTGGACACCGCCGAGGAGGCCTGGCCCAGGATCTCGGAAACCGCGACCACCGAGCCCAGCGCCGTGCCCTTGGTGATGGCGATGGTGCGGCTGGTCAGCGGCGGGATGGTCAGGCGCAGCGCCTGCGGCAGCACCACGCCGAGCAGCGTCTGCGGAAACGACAGCCCGGTGGAGCGCGCCGCTTCCCACTGGCCGCGCGGCACGGCGGTGATGCCGGCCCAGAAGATTTCCTCCGAGAAGGCCATCAGCACCAGCGCGAGGGCCGCCCAGGTGGAGACGAAGCCGGACGGCGTGAGGCCGGTGCTGGGCAGGCCGAAATAGATCAGCACGATGATCACCAGCGGGGGCAGGGCGCGCAGCACATCCACCACGAAAATCAGCAGCCAGTTCAGCGGCCTTATGCCAGCGGCGCGCAGCAGGGCAAGGGCCAGCCCGCTGGCGATGCCGGTGATGACCACCAGCACGGCCAGCTCGATCGTCACCAGCATGCCATACAGGATGTCCGGCCAGTACTTGGCCATCACGCGGGCGTTGAAGAACGTGTCGAGGAAGCGCTCCCAGCCGGTCATGCGGGGCTCAGTGGCGCTGGATCTGGCCAATGAAGGCGCGGGTGCGTGCCTCAAGCGGGGCCTCGAAGATGGCGGCGGGCGGGCCCTGTTCGACAATCAGCCCGTCATCCATGAACACCACGCGGTCGGCGGCGGCGCGCGCGAAGCCCATCTCGTGGGACACCACCACCATCGTCATGCCGCTTTCGCGCAGTTCGCGCATGACGGCGAGCACGCTGCCGACCAGTTCGGGGTCGAGCGCGCTGGTCGGCTCGTCGAACAGCATCACGCGCGGTTCGAGCGCTATGGCGCGTGCGATCGCCACGCGCTGCGCCTGGCCGCCGGAAAGCTGGCCCGGCGTGTGGCCGGCGCGGTCGGCCAGCCCGACGCGCTCGAGTGCTGCCAGCCCCAGCGCCTCGGCCTCGGCGCGCGATTTACCGGCGACCTTGCGCAGCGCCAGGGTCACGTTGCCCAGCGCGGTCATGTGCGGGTAGAGGTTGAAGCTTTGGAACACCATGCCGATGCGCTGGCGGGCGCGGTTGATGTCGGTGTGGCGGTCCAGCAGGTTGATGCCGTCCACCACCACGCTGCCGCTGGTCGGCTCCTCCAGCCGGTTCAGGCAGCGGAGCAGGGTGGACTTGCCGGAGCCGGAGGGGCCGATCACGAACACCAGCTCACGCTCGGCCACCAGCAGGTCGACGCCCTTTAGAACGTGAAGGGCGCCGAAATGCTTGTGGATCGCGCGCGCCTCGACAATCAGTCGCATTTGAGGGTGAACGGCGTGGGGTCGTAGCCCGGCATGCCCGGCACGCCGTAGCCCGGGGTGACCACCCGTTCCAGCGCATCGGCGGCCGGGACCATGCCGAACCACTTCTCCGACAGCTTCGCGATGGTGCCGTCCTGCTTCATGCAGTTCAGCACGTCCTGCATCTGGTTGCGTAGCGCCACGCTGTCCTTGCGGAACGGGGCGGCCCAATGGGCGCGGGTTTGCGTCAGCTCCAGGTCGGCGGCGAATTGCGGGTTGCGGCTGGCAGCGTAGCGGATGACGGTGTTGCCGCCGAGCGTGGCATAGGCGCGGCCGGACAGCACCGCCTGGATCGCATCGGGCTGGGTGTCGTAGACCTGGGTGGTGAAGCCGTGCTTCTCGCCCTCGGCCTTGGACAACTGTTCGTACGGAGTGCCCTTGTTGACGGAAACCACCTTGCCCTTGAGGTCGGCCCAGTCCGTGATCGGCGCGCTGCCTTTCTTGATGCCGAACTGGAAGGCGGTCCAGAGATAGCCGGCGGTGAACAGCATGTTCTCCGCCCGCTCCCGCGTTACGGTGGTGGGGGCGGCGATGAAGTCGTAGCGGCCGGCCTGCAACCCGGGGATCAGGCCGGAGAAGCTGGTGCTGTCGATCACGATCTCGCGCTTCATGCGCCGCGCGGCCTCGGTGAACAGGTCGATCTGGAAGCCTTCGATGCCGCCGCCGAGCTTGGCCATCGCATGCGGCGCGAAGGTGCCGTCCACGCCGGTGCGCAGCGGCGGCTGGCCGGACTGGGCCTGCAACGGGGCGGCGGCAAGGCTGGCGGCCAGCGCGAGGGCGGCCGCCGGAAAGGCGCGGCGAGGCAGCATTTGTGAACTCCCTGTCATTTTTGCCCATGCACAATGCCGCGCGGCCGCGTGGCGGTGCAAGCTGGCGGCGTCGCGGACGATTGACAGGGCAGGGCGGTGGGCTGCAATGGCGTTCCATCGATGCAGGAGCCGCCCTTCGTGACGCGATCTGCTGCCGCACATGCTGGATCGGCCGCCGCGGCACTCTATGCCGGCTTCGGGGTGCGCCTGGCGCAGGGGGCAGTTCCTGGACTCCTACAACCTGGCGTTCGATTTCGACACGCCGCGCTATGTCGCGCTGATGGGCATGGCGGAATACGAGCGCGGCAACGTGAAGCATCCGCTGATCCTGTTGCTGCGCCCGCTGGCGTGGCCGCTGATCGCAGCCGGGGTGTCGGCGAAGGTGGCCGCCACGCTGGTGATGGCGGCGTTCGGGGGCGCGACCGGGGGCGTGGAGTTCCTGTTCCCGCGCGCGATCGCCGCGGCGCGGTTGCTGGCGCTGGAGCTACAATTCGCGGTTTTGGGCGGGCAGGTCTTCACCGCGCTGATCGCCGGGACCTATGGGCCGGCTGCGTTCGGCATCGCCTGTGTCTGGCTGCGCACGGTTTGCGCCATGGCGGATCCGCTACGCGGGCGGTGGCCGCGCATTTCGGTCGCGGTGTTCAACTATGGCGTGACCACGACCAACGTCGTGCAGTCGGGCTTGGCCGAGGCGCTGGTCTGGCTGCGCCATCGTGGCGTGGCCGGCGCGGTGCGCCCGCTGATCGGCTTCGGCATCGCGGTCGCGTGGTGGCCGCGGTGCTGACTGCCCTGGACTGGGTCGACATGCTGCTTTCCTGGTCTTGGCGCTCGGTGCCGGGCTTGAGTCGCTGTTGCATCCGCACGGGGCGGGCATGTACGCCTATGTCGCGGTCGTGCTGCTGCTGGCCGTGCTGGTCGGCGCGGTGACATTCGACCGGGTGGCCGACCTGGTCACCGGCTTCGACGAGGTCTGCATCGACTGGCAGGCGCCCTGCAGGGAGTAGCGACACGTGAGCGACCTTGTTTCCCCGCTGGCTGCGGTCCTGGGCACCGGCCCCGCCGCTGCGCTGCCGCTGTGCGTCGACCTCGACGGCACGCTGGTGCGCACCGACACGCTGGTGGAAGGGCTGATCGCGCTGGCCGGCAGCCTGCGCCTCGGCGCACTGGCCACCGCGTTCGGCACCGGGCGCGCCGGGCTGAAGGCGCGGGTGGGCGCGCTGGCCCCGCCCGACCCGGCGCTGCTGCCGTACAACGAGACGCTGCTGGCCTGGCTGCGGGAGCAGAAGGCGGGCGGGCGACGCATCGTGCTGGCGACGGCCGCCAATGAGGCGGTGGCCGCCCGCGTCGCCGCCCATCTCGGCCTGTTCGACGAGGTGATCGCCTCCTCCGCCACGCGCAACCTGAAGGGGCGGCACAAGGCCGCGGCGCTGGTGGAACGATTCGGCCGCGGCGGCTTCGCCTATGCCGGCGACGCGCGGGCCGACCTCGCGGTGTGGGAGCAGGCGGGAGCGGCGGTGCTGGTCAACGTGGCCCCCGGCGTGGCCGCCCGCGTCGGCGTGCCGGTAGAGCGGCGGATCGACGACCGCCCGGCGCTGCTGGCCTCGCTGCTGCGGGCCATGCGGCCGCACCAGTGGGTGAAGAACCTGCTGGTGTTCGTGCCGATCTTTACGTCCCACGCGCTTCTGGATGCGCCGAGCTGGGTCGGCGGGCTGCTGGCCTTCGCCGCCTTCAGCGCCGCAGCCTCGGGCATCTACCTGGTCAATGACCTGCTGGACCTCGGGGCGGACCGCGCCCACCCCAAGAAGCGCCACCGCCCGTTCGCCGCCGGCACGGCGCCCCTTCCGGCGGGGATCGTGTTGTCTATGCTGCTGGTGGTCCTGGCCCTGGCGTTGGGCTGGGCGGCGGGCATCACCTGGGTGATCGTGGCATACGCGGCGACGTCGCTGGCCTATTCGCTGCGCCTCAAGCGGTTGCCGCTGGTCGATGTGTTCGCGCTGGCCGGGCTCTACACCATCCGCCTGTTCGGCGGCGGCGAGGCGACCGATCATGCCCTGTCGCTGTGGCTGCTGGCCTTCGCCAGCTTCCTGTTCCTCAGCCTCGCCCTGGTCAAGCGCGTGGCGGAGGCGATGGACAACGACAAGCGCGCCATCGGGCGCATTGCCGGGCGGGGCTATGGGCCTGACGACCTCGTGATCCTGCAGCTGTTTGGCGTGTGCTCGGCGTTCTGCTCCAGCCTGGTACTGGCGCTGTATGTGCAGGCGGAGGCCGGTAGCGGGCGCTTCGCCGTGCCCGGCCTGCTGTGGGGCATCGTGCCGCTGGTGCTGCTGTGGAACTGCCGCATCTGGCTTTCCACCGCGCGCGGCTACATGCACCACGACCCAATCCTGTATGCCGCGCGCGACCGCGTGACCTGGGCGATCGGGCTGGCCGTCGCGGCGGTGATGCTTGCGGCCCAGATGGGCTTCGGGAGGGGCTGAGGCGGATGCAGGGCGCGATCCTTCTGCTGGCGCTGGCCAGCATCGCCATGAGTGCCGTGGCGCAGGTGCTGCTGAAACTCGGCATGACCAGTGCCTCGGTTCGCGGCGCGATCGCCGAGGGCCCGGCGCTGGGCATCGCCCAGGCGGTGGCGCTCAGCCCCGGGGTGATGGGCGGGCTGACGCTGTACGGCCTCGGCACCGTGCTGTGGCTCGGCGTGCTGTCCCGCGTCGAGCTGTCGCAGGCCTATCCGTTCGTGGGGCTCAGCTTCGTGCTCACCGCCGCGATGGGGTGGCTGATCTTCGCCGACGCGATGACGCCGTCGCGCATGGCCGGCATCGCGCTGATCGTGGCCGGCGTGGTGCTCGTCGGGCGCAGCTGAACGGGACGTGGCTTGCTGGCGCACGCCGGCCCCTCTACCTAGACGCAACCAATGAACATGGAGGACGCCGATGGCTGTCACGTCCCACGCCGGCTCATTGCTGGTGCTTCTGGCACTGGCCCACTGCGCCAGCCCCGCTGGCGCGCGCACGCTGCTGGTTGGCGAAAGCCGCGAGTTCAAGCTGCCGTCCGATGCGGTGCGCGCCGCCAAGGACGGTGACCGTATCGTGATCGACCCCGGCGAGTATTTCGACTGCGCCGTCGTCAGCGCCAGCAAGATCACCATTGAGGGCGCCTCGCCCGACGGCACCGCGGTGCTGACCGACAAGGCCTGCCAGGGCAAGGCGCTGCTGGTGACCACCGGCAACGACATCACGTTGCGCAACCTGACGTTGCAGCGCGCGCGCGTGCCGGACATGAACGGGGCCGGCATCCGTGCCGAGGGTGTGAACCTCACCATCGAGCGGGTGAAGTTCGTCAACAACCAGAACGGCATCCTGGCCGCCGCGAACCCGCAAAGCACCATCATCATCCGCGACAGCGAGTTCTTGCGCAACGGCTACTGCTCGCCCTGCGCGCACGGCATCTACGTCAACGCGTTGACGCTGTTGCGCGTGGAACGCAGCAAGTTCGCCGACACGCGCCAGGCGCACCACATCAAAAGCCGGGCGGCGCGCACCGAGATCATCGGCGTCGAAACCCGCGACGGCGACGAAGGCACCGCCAGCTACCACATCGACATCCCCAACGGCGGCAGCGTGGTGGTGCGCGACACCACGATGCAGAAGGGTCCGAAGGCGGAGAACCGCACCACGGCCATCATGATCGGCGCGGAGGGGGTGACCCAACCGACGCGGGAAATCACCATCGAGAACAACACCATGATCAACACCGGCGCCTACCAGACCTTCATGGTGGTGAACCTGACCGCGACGGAGGCGATGCTGAAGGGCAACCGGCTTACCGGCCAGGTGCAGCCGCTGAAAGGCGACGGCCAGGTGCGCTGAGCCCGGCCCCTGTCGCACGCGGTGAAACGTCGTATGATTTCGATTATACGACGCCCACACGTATAAAAACTCCGGGAGACCAGCATGGCCAGCACCCTCAAGCTCGACCCGCCGCTCCGCGGCCGCATCTACGACAGCATCGCCGAGACCATCGGCAACACGCCGCTGGTCCGCATCCCGAACATCACGAAGGAGGACGGCATCAAGGCCGACATCCTGCTGAAGCTGGAGTTCTTCAACCCGCTCGCCAGCGTGAAGGACCGCATCGGCGTCAACATGATCGAGGCGATGGAGGCCGCGGGCAAGATCGGCCCGGGTGCGGTGATCATCGAGCCGACCAGCGGCAACACCGGCATCGGGCTGGCCTTCGTGTGCGCCGCCCGGGGCTATCGGCTGATCCTGACCATGCCGGAATCCGTTTCGATCGAGCGGCGCAAGATGCTTTTGTATCTGGGCGCGGAGATCGACCTGACCCCGCGCGAGAAGGGTATGACCGGGGCGGTGAACCGGGCCAAGGAACTGCTGGAACAAAACCCGGGTGCGGTGATCGCCAACCAATTC
The DNA here is from genome assembly GCA_031424895.1 of Rhodospirillales bacterium. GTDB lineage: Bacteria > Pseudomonadota > Alphaproteobacteria > Acetobacterales > Acetobacteraceae > CAMDGX01. The sequence goes on along the minus strand of JANPIH010000067.1, from coordinate 24,724 downwards.
GTCACGCCGTCCAACCCCGACATCCATCGCCGCACCACCGCCGAAGAGATCTGGCACGACACCCAGGGCGGCGTGGACGCCCTGGTCAGCGGCATCGGCACCGGCGGCACCATCACCGGCGTGGGCCAGGCGCTGAAGGCCCGCAAGCCCGGCGTTCACATCGTGGCCGTCGAGCCGTCCGCCAGCCCGGTGCTGTCCGGCGGCGCGCCCAGCCCGCACCCGATCCAGGGCATCGGCGCCGGCTTCGTGCCGGAGGTTCTCGATACCAAGGTGTATGACGAGATCATCCAGGTCACCGGCGACGAATCGATGGCCACCGCCCGGCGGCTGGCCCGCCGTGAGGGCATCCCGGGTGGTATCTCGTCCGGTGCGGCGCTGGCCGCAGCCCTCAAGCTCGCCGCGCGGCCGGAGATGGCGGGCAAGCAGATCGTGGTGATCATCCCCAGCTTCGCCGAGCGTTACATCACCACGGCGCTGTTCGACGGGCTGGGCTGACGGGCGGCGGAACGGACAGTTGTGTTTTGACTCGAGCCTTGCTTCAGGGCATGCGTCTTGCGTTGCTGAGTGTGCTCGTCGGGTTTACAGGAGGCTAACCGAGTAACGCATACTCTGTGACACACGCAATGTTGGTGCTGGCGCTGCAAGGGGACACGGATGCGGATCGACGTGCTGCTGCCGACATACAATCGTAGCGCGCAGATGGGGCGCGCGGTTGAAAGCTTCCTTTGTGCGAACCAGGTGGACGGCGTGGAAGCGCGGTTGGTCATCGTCGACAACAACTCCCGCGACGACACTGCCGAGGTCGCCCGTAGTATTGTTGGTCAGAGCGGTGGGCGCGTCCGCTATCTGTTCGAGAAACGGCAGGGGAGGGCCCTCGCCCTGAACGCGGGGATTGCAGCATCCTGCGCAGACGTGATTGCGATGTTCGATGACGACGAGACCGTCGATGCGTCGTGGCTGGAACGTCTTGCGACCGCCTTTGCCGATCCCCTTGTCGAGTTCGTTGGTGGCAAGGTCTTGCCGAAATGGGAGGTTCCAGCGCCTTACTGGTTTCCGCCGCGCTATAGCGGAGTGATCGGTCATATCGACCACGGCGATGAGCCGCGTGTCTTCTATGAGCAAGGCTTCAACAGAATGCTCTCCGGCGGCAACACGGCCATTCGCCGGGAGACTTTGGCGCGCTGCGGCCCTTATCAAGGCGCCGAGACCTATGCCGAGGACCGCTACATGGACGAGCAGCTTCGTCGCATTGGTGCGCGGGGACTTTACGATCCGTTGCTGATCGTGCTGCACGATGTCCCGGGCTGGCGGCTGACACGGAAGTACTATCGGCATTGGGCCTATGTAGAAGGGACCACCGTCGCCTTGGCCTCGCTCCGAGCGGCAGTGCGGGCGCCCGCGATCTTCGGGGCGCCACCTTGGATGTGGCGGCGTGCTGCGGGCAATGTCGCAACGATCCTGACACAATGGGGACGCCCGCGGGCCGGACAACGGTTCCAGGCACAACTGGAACTGGTCGAGTTGTGCGGCTATTTGAAGTCTCGGGTGCGTGGCGCGACGCCTCACATCGATCGAACGGTCTTCAGCAAAGAGAAGCCCGGCTCAGGCTGACCCGCAGCTGAAGGTGGCACGGCGTCGACGTGCAACTTGAACATGAAGTTATCGCGGGAGCCAAAGGCGGATGCGTTACACTCTGGTTCCACGTGAGCCGATAGTGTATCCGAGCCCACAATAGATTTAGCAGGGGCTTAAGTTTTAATGCAGCATTTCCAAGCGCAACTCGAGCGGAAAAGATCATGAAGGCGCTTGTCGTCAGTTATTTCCATGTTCCGCTGATGGAAACCGACCAGACTGGAATTCAGCGACGATTCGGCTCCTTCCTCCGTGCATTGCACAAAGTGTGTGATGAAATCACGATGGTTCATATTGTACCGGAGGCCATGATCGCAGCTGCTGGGCCGGTCGAGAGCCTGCAAGCATCGCAATCGGCATTCTGGGGGGTGCCCATGCGGATAGCCGTTGTCCCGCGGCGGGTTCGGCAGGAAACCAGATGGAGCTACTACGGAGCGGGCATCTTTGACGCTGCGGCGCAGCCGGGCCTGTATTCCTTCGGCGGCGCCGCCATCGAGCAAGCTGTTGGTGCGTTCCTTGACGAAAAGCCGGACTTGGTATTGGCGCAGGGGCTCGGCGCAATGTTACCGTTGCTCACAAGCGGCCGCCGACCACGACGGCTGTTGTTTGACCTCTCGGATGTTGAGCACCGCGTCATGCTGCGGCGTGGGCTCGCAGCGCCGCGCCGCCCGGGAACACTTGCCCAGTTGCTGCACATCCCGGCGATGATGGCATTGGAACGTCGCGCCGTCGCGGCATCCGATCTCGCCCTCGTCTGTTCAGAAGTGGATCGGGCCTATCTGCGGCGCCTCGGGTATGGGCCCGGCATTCAGGTGATGGCCAATGCGGTTGCCCTGCCAGCGGAGCCGCCCGGAGTAGTGGCCGAACCGACCGTGCTGTTCCTGGGTGATGCCCAGTACGGCCCGAACCGTGCTGCGGCGGAGCGAATGGCGCGATCAATATGGCCAAAGATCCGTGCTTCGGCACCGCATGCGCGACTGCTGATTGCGGGGCGGGGTTCCGAGAGCCTGCCCGCCGCGGCTGAACAAATTCCCGGAGTGGAACATCTTGGCTTCGTGGATGACCTCGCCGCCCTCTATGCCCGCGTTCGCATCGTATGCTGCCCGATCATGCTCGGCGGGGGCACGCGGCTGAAGCTGGTCGAGGCCGCGGCCTTCGCGCGCCCCATGGTCTCGACACGGATCGGTGCCGAGGGCCTCGATTTCGTCGACGGCCACCATGCCCTATTGCGCGACGACGATGACGGGTTCGCGGAGGCTTGCGTAAGGCTACTGCACGATGACGCGCTGTGTGACCGTTTGGGGAGGGCGGGGCGCGACATCATGGCGGCGAAATACGACACGCGGCAGGTGGAGCTGCAACTGGTGGCGATGATCGAGAAGTTGGACTTCTAGGTCCGCGGCGGCGGCACAGGCAAATTTTTGGCGATCTCGCCCAAATTGCGGCCGGTCCGGGCGGAAAGCGAAGGCCGAAGGAGAGAGATTAGCTTGCCATGCAACGCCTGGCCTGTAGTGGATAGCGGACATGAATGACGACGCCCAACCGCACATCCAAAACGTTGGCGCCCGCACTGTGGTCGGTGCCGGCTGGCTGGTGGTATGGCGGTTTGTCACCCGTTGCCTCGGCCTGGCCAGTACGCTGGTGCTCGCGCGGCTCCTGGTGCCGGCGGATTTCGGGCTCATCGCAATGGCGACGACGTTTGCTGCCGCAATCGACAGCATGTCGAGCCTGGGCCTTCAGGAGGCGCTGCTGCGACGGCCCGACACGCGCCGAACCTGGTATCCGACGGCATTTGCCATCCAGGTTGCGCGCGGAGTTCTGACGGGATCCATCATTGCCCTGGGTGCCCACGCGTCCAGCCAGTGGTTCAATGAACCGCGGCTGACCCCGGTCCTGCTGGTTCTGGCCGCACTCGCCCTGGCGAACGGCTTCGAGAACGTGGCCATCGTCGAGTTCCGCAGACGTCTGCAGTTCGGTATGGAATTCAAGCTGCTGTTCGTGCCACGCATCCTGCAGTTCGTGGTGACCATCGCCTGCGCCTGGCTCATCGAGAGCTATTGGGCGCTGCTGATCGGGATGGTCACGTCTGCAGTGTCGCGTTTGGCAATGGGCTACATCGTACGGCCGTGGCGACCCAGCTTCTCGTTCGATCACTGGCAGGATCTCCTCAGCTTTTCTGCCTGGAGCTGGGCGACGGGGATGGCGAGGCTGGTCTGGGAACGTTGCGACACATTCATCCTGGCGCCGGTGATGGGCAGCGGGCCATTCGGCATCTACCTGATCGCATTCGAGATTGCCATACTCCCGGTCACCGAGCTGGTCGCGCCAGCGGGGCGGGCGTTGTATGCTGGCCTGTCGGTAAAGCAGCATCAGGGCGACAAGATCACCGACACAGTCTTGCCGGTGATCGCCGTTCTGCTCACCTTCGTGGTGCCGCTGTCAATCGGCCTATCGGCGACATCCGGCTACATCGTTACAGGATTGCTGGGGCCGAACTGGGAAGCGGCGCGCCCGATGATTTCCACCTTTGCCTGGCTGTGCTGCATCGCTCCTGTCGCCTGGATCTGCTCCAGCGTGCTTGTCGCCCAGGGGCTCTGGCGGCGCAACTTCCTCTCAACTGCGTGCGCGGCGGCGTTCAAGGTCGTGATGATGATTGCTGTTGTCTATAGCGGCCAGGTGGCGCTGGCGCCGATCGCTGTGCTCATCTGCGTCGCGGTGGAGGCAATTCTGTTTCTGGCACAACTGCGAGGTGCCGAAACACCGCAATGGCGCCGAAACCTAGGCGGGTTTTTCCGCATCGGCATTTCAGCCGGGCTTAGCGTCGTTGTACTGCTCTCTGCGGACCTCGGGTGGGGGCAGGTTACGATGAGCCCATTGCTTGCCGTGTTGAGTGGAGGATCGCTCGGCGCCGCAATCATCGCGGGAGGGATCGGAGCGCAGGTCGTATTGTGGCGGATCGCAGGCTGTCCGGCTGGTCCGGAACGGTGGGTAGTCGACAATGTCATCCAAACTCTAAGAATTAAAATTGCCTCGGTGCGACTTGGAAGCGGGGCGTGAGCGGTATCTCACCTCATCAACAAGCGTCGGGTCACGGGCAGATTGTGCCACGGAGCCACTGGACCACAATCGATATGAATCATCCGCCAAGCTGGGATCAGGGTCACACTGCAGCAACGACGATCTTTGAACCTGCGATGATGAGCGTTTAACCATGATCGTGCCATCTTGGATGGGCAGCAAACCTGCCGCTGGCGCGCTATAGACGTGGAATGTCGACGCGCGGGAGCCAAAGACCGCGGACCATGGCGATCGCGGTCCGGGCTATAACCCGCCACTGCCGTGCGGGTCGTTCGATCTCGCGACCAACCACGCGGAGTAAGGCGCGTGCGGCAACACCCAAACCGAAATGCTTGCGCAAGAAAATACTATAGCTGCAGTGGAATAGCCGCATTGCAGTGGCGCTGCGGTCACCGCCGGAGGAGGCGCCTCCCTCGTGCAGCAGTTTCAGGCGCGGAGCATACCAGATCGGAATTCCGGCGTGGATCAGCCGCAAGCAGTAGTCCGCGTCCTCCCAATATACGAAGTAACTCTCATCCAGCAGGCCTACCTTCTCGATGGCCAGCCGGGTAAGTCCAAGGCAGCAGCCACTGGCGAACTCGACTTGACGCGATTCCAGCGAATCTCCCGGTTGGAAATCGTCATGACGGTTCGTGAACAACCAGCCCCTGTCAAATCCCCCCCCCGCATACCACGATTTTTCAGGCGTATCTCGAAGCATGATTCGCGGTGCCAGCACATCGGCAGCCAATTCGCGCCACTCCGCAAGAAATTCCGCCAGGAATAACGGGGGCAGTTCTGTGTCGGGATTGAGCAGCAGAAAATGGCTGGCCCCCTCTGCCGCAGCGGTCCGGAGGCCAGAATTGACCGCCGCGGCAAAGCCGAGGTTCTTCGGGTTGGCCACGATGGAAATGCGGGGGTCGGTCACGGCTGAAAGCTGCATGACCGTCGTATCATGAGACGCATTATCGATTACAATCATATGCCAATCTAAAAACGACTGGTTGAGGATTGATGTTAAAAAGGGCGCGAGACAATCGCCGCTGTTGAAAGTCACAACGACTATATAGAGACCATTTTTATTCATAGAGGACATCCGCGCGACGAGGGAACATGCTCAAGCGAGCGATGACGTACATGAAAGGATTCTTTATTCATTGTGCACTGTTCGAAAAAATCCTACATGCGGTGCGATCGTTTTAGGCAAGAGCGATACAGGAAATTTGCCCCTGAGGCCCGGCAGAAAGCTGGTGCTGTCAAAATAGCCCAGCGTTGGTGGCCACGGGTCGGCGGCAAATTCCAACTTCAACCTGCACTCACATGAAGAAAAGATCCCAAAAGTTTGGTTTTGCGGATGTTGCTTATCGTATCGGTACAAGTACTGCAAGAAGCTGATCTCCTTGTCCAATGCTATTCAATTCTTGTGCCTCACGTGTGAATTGGTCCATTTGGTCCTTGCTAAATACTGACGGTCCGTCTGTGGCAGGACTACTGGGGTCTATCAGGGGGATGTCGCGAATATAAAGTTCCGAGCCCCAAAACTGCAACGAAGTCGAATCATAGATAATCTCTCGTATCTGAAATCCTGCCATCTCCGCCAATTTTTTTAGACTTTTTTCTGTATGTAAGTAAAAATGTCGGGGAGGGTCAAGCTGTACCCAGTTCTCACGATAGACCCGCCAGGCGTTGCTGCTTGCGATTGGGATTCTCACAATTGCCATGCCGGATGATGACAGAAGAGATCGGGTCTGGCGGAGTACACCTACCTGGTCAGGCATGTGCTCCAGGACATGATTGAAGGAAATTAGGTCAAACTCACCCGGCATGTCCGCTAGCCAAGCTTTCTGTACCAACATGCGTCCGTCTTTATAAATATTAGATTCAATAAACGGATCAATGCCCAGCGCATTAAAATACTGTATCGTTCTCAGGTCATTTACGAGACGACCGTCGCCACAGCCCACATCAAGAATTCGACTAGTGATTTTTGGAGCATATTTTTTGTATATGTTCAATTCGTCATGAAGGCTAAAAAACTTTTTTGTGCCTTCACGAGAAAAATAGAAATTTTCTAAAAATGCAGACGTGCTAAGTATTCTATGTAACATCCATCGTTTAACGTGACGATAATAATAATTTTTAGGTGATCCAGAAAATTTCGAACTATTCTTCGAATAATAATTTTCTGGATAATATTTCGAGATATTGTTTGGATAGAACGCAATTTGTATACAGCCGCATTCATTGCATTCGATATAATCAAATTTGTCCCGTGTGCCAAACATCATTTCTCTGGCAACGAATGGCGAAACCTCGTTCGTGCCACAAATTCGACAGGTATTTTTAACGAATGGCGAGATCGCTACAGCATCTGGCTCTGGTGTCATAGGACCGCCATATCGGAAAATTTGAACGAACGTAAAGCATATACATATCCGCGTTTGCGCGCCCGCGCGCAACTGTTGACCGACGCCAGGCATCGCCGGATCAAATGCCTTGAGATGGAGCGCCAACCTCGATCGCGTGTTAAGGAGGCTCAGCGCCGTCCTCATGTCAATGCGGGTGGTGGCGCGACCCGATGCCTTGGAAGGGGAATGTATTCAGAATTTTCGCCCCGGCATCCGGTGGCGGAACGCCAGCGCCTCGGCCACGTCCTGCCGGCGGACCTCCGCAACCCCGGCGAGGTCGGCGATGCTGCGCGCCACCCGCAGCGTGCGCGTGTAGCCCCGCGCAGAGAGCCGCAGCCGGTCCGAAGCCTGTTCCGCCAGCGCGCGCGCGTCGGCCGACAGGGCGAAGCGGGTGGCATCGGCCTCGGCATTGGTCGCCGGCCCCACCTCCCCGCCGCGCGCCCGCTGCGCCGCCCGGGCGCGGGCCACGCGCTCGGCCACCGCCGCACTCGCCTCCCCCACCGGCGCGCGTGACAACTCGGAGGGAATGATCGGCTGCACCTCCACGGTCAGGTCGATGCGGTCCAGCAGCGGGCCGCTGATCCGGCCCTGGTAGTCCTCGCCGCAGCGCGGCGCCCGCCCGCATTCCCGCGCGGCATCGCCCAGGTAGCCGCAGCGGCAGGGATTCATGGCGGCCACCAGCTGGAATCGCGCCGGATAGGTGATGTGCGCGGCGGCGCGGGACACCGTGGTCCGCCCTGCCTCCATCGGCTGCCGCAGCGCCTCTAGCGCCGGGCGGGGAAACTCCGGCAACTCGTCGAGGAACAGCACGCCGCGGTGGGCAAGCGACACTTCGCCCGGCTTGGCCCGCTGCCCGCCGCCGGTCAGCGCCGCCATGCTGGCCGAATGGTGCGGCTCGCGGAACGGCGGGCGCATCACCAGTCGCCCGCCTTCCAGCAGGCCGGCGACCGAATGGATCATGCTGACCTCCAGCGCCTCCATCGGCAGCAGGTCCGGCAGCAACCCCGACAGCCGGGCAGCCAGCATCGACTTGCCGCTGCCGGGCGGGCCGACCAGCAACAGGTTGTGCCCCCCGGCGGCGGCGATCTCCAGCGCCCGCTTCGACGACTCCATGCCACGCACCTCCGCGAGGTCCGGCACCAGCGCGCCGGCCGCCAGCCCCGCCGCCGCGGGGGGCGAGAGCACCTGGGTGCCGCGGAAATGGTTCACCAGCGCCAGCAGGTCGGGTGCGGCCAGCACCTCCAGCCCGGTCCCGGCCCAGGCCGCCTCGCCGCCCTGTACCGCGGGGCAGATCAGGCCCAGCTCGCGCGCCGAGGCCGCCATCGCCGCCGGCAGCACGCCGGCCACCGGGTTCAGCCGCCCGTCCAGCGACAATTCGCCGAGGGCGGCGAACTCGCCCATCTCCTCGCGCGGCAGGATGTCCATGGCGGCCAGGACGGCAAGCGCGATCGGCAGGTCGAAATGGCTGCCTTCCTTCAGCAGGTCGGCCGGGGCCAGGTTGATCAGCACCCGCTTCGGCGGCAGCGACAGCCCCATCGCCGTCAGCGCCGCGCGCACCCGCTCGCGCGCCTCCCCCACCGCCTTGTCCGGCAGGCCCACCACCAGGAAGGCCGGCAGGCCGGGCGAAATCTGCACCTGCACCTCGACGGGCACGGCCTCGATCCCGGCAAATGCGAAGCTTTGAATGCGTGCGATCGTCACGGGGACGAGTGTCGCAGTCTTCGGTGCCGATGGTCAACGAGGCCCGTCAGGCCGTCGCCGTGCCATCGCCCAGTTCCACCAGCACCACCTCCGGCGGCACGCCCAGGCGCACCGGCAGCCCGCTCACCCCCAACCCACCGGAGACGATCATGTGCCGCCCCCCTTCCACCACATGCCCATAGGCAAAGCGGTTGCCGAACTTCGACGGCACCACCGGCGAGTGGCCGAAAATCCGCACCTGCCCGCCATGCGTGTGCCCGGCCAGGGTAAGAGACACCCGCGCCGGCACCTCCGGGAAAATATCCGGCTCGTGCGCCAACAGGATCACCGGCGCGCCATCGGCAGTGTGGCGCAGCGCGGCCGGCAGGTTGTGCAACCCGTGGAAACGCCGCCGCCCCAGCCGGATCGCCAGCATGGAGGCCAGCCCCGCCAGCCAGAACCCCGCCTCCCCCTCGCCCAGCTTCACCGCGCGGTTCTCCAGCACCGGCAGGCCGGCCTTGCCAAGGGCCTCCCGCCACAGCGGCGCCCCGTGCCAGTAGTCGTGGTTGCCCAGGATCGCCCAGCGCCCCAGCGGGGCCGCCAGCCGCGCCAGTGCCCCCGCCGCGGCCTCGGGCGCCACGTCGTGGGTGATGAAGCGATGGCTGGCGTGGTAGTCGCCGAGCACAACGGCGAGGTCCGGCTGCAGATCGTTGGCCGCATCCACGATCCGGCCGATGCGCGACAGCCCCATGTAGGGCTCGCCGACATGCAGGTCCGCCAGCACCGCGATGCGCAGGCGCAGCCCGGCCGGCCAGCCCGGCGGCGACAGGGCATAGCGCGTGACCTCAAGGCGCCAGCCCGGCTCGACGGCGAAGGCATAGGCCGGCAGCGCCACCCCGGCCGCCAGCAATCCGGCGCCGGCACGCAACAGGGTGCGGCGGGGGATCAGCATGGGGCGTGCATCTGGGGGAGGCGCATGGCCCAGGAGTAGCCCAAGCCCGCCACCCGCCGCCACATCAACCCAGCAGCTTCTCCTGCCGCATGCTGGTCCAGCGACCGCGCCCAACGATCACATGGTCGTGCAGTGCGATGCCCAGGGCGGCCGCCGCCCGCTTCACCTCGCGCGTCATTTCGATGTCCTCGCCCGAGGGCGTCGGGTCGCCGCTCGGGTGGTTGTGCACCAGGATCAGCGCGGTGGCGTGCAGCTCCAGCGCCCGCTTGACCACTTCGCGCGGATAGACCGGCGTGTGGTTCACCGTGCCGCGCCCCAGCTCCTCGTCGGCCAGCAGGCGGTTGCGGGTGTCGAGGAACAGCACGCGGACCTGCTCGGTCGCCTCGCGCGCCAGCACGACCTGCAGGTAGTCCATCAGCCGGTCCCAGTTGCCCAGCACCGGCTGGTCGATCACCTCGGCCTTGGCCAGCCGCAACGCCGCCGCCCGCACCAGCTTCAGCGCCGCGACGGCATGCGGCCCTACGCCGCGCAGCGCGCGCAGCTGGTCGGCGGGGGTTGCGATCACGCCGGCGAAGCTGCCGTAGCGGTTGATCAGCGCCTTGGCCAAAGGCTTGGTGTCGCCCTGCTTGAAGGCCAGGAACAGCAGCATCTCCAGCAACTCGTAGTCCGCCAGCGCATCCGGCCCGCGCGCCAGCAGCTTGTCGCGCATGCGCTTGCGGTGGCCATGCGGCCCGGTGGTGGGGAAGGGCGCGGTTCCATCGGCCGGCGCGTCGGGCACTGAAGCCAGGTCGGGGTGGCGGGGCGCGCGCGGGAACTCCGCATCCTCTGCCAGCAGGCGTAGCTTCCCTTCGGCGAACCCGCCGCGGCGCGATGGGGCCTGGGTGAAGTCCGCCCCCGCATTGCCGCCCCTCCTGCGCGCCAGCCACTCCACGAGCCACATTGCCGTCCCCGCGCCGCGACACGGCGACGCGGCCCCTGCCTGATTGGTGCAATGATTTAACGTCAAGTTGCCGTGTGTCAACGAAATCGCGCCCCGGCTTGCGTCGCGCGCCGCTTGGCCCGACCATCCGCGCCGCCACTGCCAGGAATCCAGGATCCCATGCGCATCGCCGTCGGCGGCTTCATGCACGAAAGCCACTCCTTCGCTCCGCGCCCCACGCGCTATATCGATTTCGTGCAGCCCGGCGGCTTTCCCAGGCTGACGGTCGGCCAGCAGCTGTTCGCCGCGGTGAAGGGCACCTCGGTTCCCATCGCCGGCGCCATCGAGCGGGCCGAACTGATCGGCGACATCGACCTCGTGCCGCTCGCATGGTGCTTCGCCAACCCCGCCGGCCCGGTGCAGGACGAGGCGTTCGAGCGCATCACCGCGCTGATACTCGCCCAGCTTTCCAACGCGCTGGACCAGGGCCCGCTCGACGGCATCTACCTCGACCTGCATGGCGCCGCCGTCGCCGACAGCTTCCCCGACATGGAAGGCGAGATCCTGCGCCGCGTGCGCGCCATCGTCGGCGACCTGCCGCTGACCATATCGCTCGACCCGCACTGCAACCTCACCGCCGAGATGGTGGAGCGCTGCGACGCCGTGGTGCCGTTCCGCACCTATCCGCATGTCGACATGCGCGCGGCGGGATCGCAGGCGATGGCGCTGCTGGTCGAGCGCATCGCGCGGGCCAAGCCATGGGCGCGCGCCTTCCGCCAGGTGGATTTCTTCATCGCCCTGCCGATGCAGTGCACCATGGTGGCACCCATGGCCCCGGTGCTGGATGAGCGCGCCAGGCTGAACGAGGCATCTGGCGTGGCCGAGGTCGCGTTCTGCTTCGGCTTCCCGTATGCCGACTTCAAGGATTGCGGGGTGGCGCTCGCCGCTTATGCCGACACCCAGGGCCAGGCCGACACCGCGGCCGACGCGCTCAAGGCGTTCATCGACGCGCGCGAGGCCAGCTTCGCCGGCGCCGTGCTGCCCGCCGAGGAAGCCGTGGCCGAAGCCATCCGCCTGTCCAAAGGGGCCAAGAAACCCATCGTCATCGCCGACACCCAGGACAATCCCGGCGCCGGCGGCCACGGCGACACCACCGGCATGCTCTCCGAACTGATCCGCCAGAAGGCCGAGGGCGCTGTCCTGGCCCTCATCAACGACGACGAAAGTGCCACCAAGTGCCACGCCGCTGGCGAGGGTGCCTCGGTCGACCTCTCGCTCGGCGGCAAGTCCGACGGCGTGCCGATCGCGGTCACCGCGCGCGTCCTCAGGTTGACCGACGGCAAGTTCGTCGGCACCGGCCCGATGGCCAAGGGCAACTACGCCGATCTCGGCCCGTCGGCACTGATCGAGTGCGGCGGCGTGCGCGTCATCGTCGTTACCCGCAAGATGCAGGCGCTGGACCAGTCGCTGATCCGCCATGTCGGCATCGAACCCAGCGAATGCCGCATCCTGGTGCTGAAATCCTCGGTCCACTTCCGCGCCGACTTCCAGCCGATCGCCGAGGCGGTGCTGGTCGGTGCGGCCCCCGGACCCGCGGTCGCCGATCCGTCCGAACTGCCATTCAAGAACCTGCGCCCCGGCCTGCGGCTGCGGCCGATGTCCAATCGTGTTTCGTAAGGAAGAATGTTCTTTTTTAAAAAAAAGAACCAAAAAACTTTTCCGACATTGCACCGTGTTCGATCCGTCGAGCACGGTGCGAAGTGATGAAAAGTCTTTTTGCTTCTTTTTCTTCAGAAAAAGAAGATTCTTCTTATCATAAAGGGAGGCTTCAATGAACCCGTTCGATCTCACCGGCAAGGTGGCCCTCGTCACCGGCGGCAATGGCGGCATCGGCCTCGGCATGGCCCAGGGCCTCTACCAGGCGGGCGCCACCGTGGTGCTGTCCGGCCGCAACAAGGCCAAGGGCGAGGCGGCCGCGAAGTCGCTCGGCGAGCGCGCCCGCTTCATCGCCGCTGATGTGACCAAGAAGGTCCAGTGCCTGGACCTCGTCGCCCAGGCGGCGGCGAAGCATGGCCGGCTCGACATCCTGATCAACAACGCCGGCATTGCCGTTCGGAAATTCCCGCAGGACCACACCGAGGAGGAGTGGCACCGCGTGATGGACACCAACATGACCAGCGCGTTTCTGCTCAGCCAGGCCGTCTATCCCGAGTTCCTCAAGGCCGGCGGCGGCAAGATCATCAACATCGGCTCGGTGATGACGCTGATGGGCGCGCCGCATGCCGGGCCCTACGCGGCCAGCAAGGGTGCGATCGTGCAGTTCACCCGCGTCTGCGCCACCGCCTGGGCGAAGGACAACATCCAGGCCAATGCCGTGCTGCCCGGCTGGATCGACACCGAGCTGACCAGTGCGGCGCGCGAGCAGGTGCCGGGCCTGAACGAGAGTGTGCTGGCCCGCACGCCGGCTGGCCGCTGGGGCCTGCCGGCGGACCTGTCGGGCATCGCGGTGTTCCTCGCCTCCCCCGCCAGCGACTTCGTCACCGGGGCGGCGATCCCCTGCGACGGCGGCTTCACGATCCGGGCGTAGCGGGCCGCGCCTGATGAGCACCGATCCGCGCTTCCACGCGCAATGGGGCCAGGATGCGTTCATCCACCGCTACCTGATGCCGTTCGCGGGCGGCACTTTCTTCGAGGCCGGCGCGCTGGAGGGGCTGCACCTCTCCAACACGCTGTTCTTCGAGCGCGAGATGGGCTGGCGCGGCGTGTTGGTGGAGATGCAGCCCTGGCTGTTCCCCGACCTGCAGCGCAACCGGCCCGCATCGCATTGCGTGCAGGCGGCGCTGGGCTCGGAGACGGTGCCGCAGCTGTTCCTCAACGCCGGCGACCGCTCTGGCCTGCTGCGCCACCTCAGCCCAGCGGACATTGCCCACCTGGAGCACGCCTATCGCGACACGGAGCCGAAGCCTGTGTTCCATGTCGTGTTCGTACAGGTCCGCACGGTGATGGATGTACTGGCCGAGGCAGGCCTTGCGCACATCAACTATTTCAGCCTGGACGTGGAGGGCGCGGAGCTCGACATCCTGTCGACCATCGATTTCACCCGCGTGCGCATCGACCTGTTCACCATCGAGGACAACAGCGGCAGCTTCGCATCCGCGCGCGGTCTGCTGGTGCCGCACGGCTACCAGTTCCTCGGCAGCTTCGGCACCGACGGGCTGTTCGTCCGCCACGACGTGATGGCCGAAATCGCCGCCCGGCATGGTTCGGCCGATGTCGCGGAGATGCTGCGCGGCCTGCGCCCGCCGCCCTGAGCGGCGCGGCTAGCCCCGCCCGACGTTCCAGAACAGCGGCGGCCCGTCGAGCATTCCGGTCAGCGACGCCGCGTAGGCGGTCGGGCGCAGCCACTTGCCCAGCGGCACATAAGGCACATCCTCGAAGGCCTGCGCCTGCATGTCCGCCGCCACCTGCCGCTGCTCCGCCGGGTCGGCGGCGGCCAGCCAGGTTCGGCGCAGTGCCTCCAGCTTCTCGCTGGTGGGCCAGCCCACCTCGCCCGCCAGCCCTTCGGCGCGCAGATAGCGGTGCATGCCGGGGTGCCAGTGGTCCATACCGGACCAGTAGCCGAACACCACGCTCCATCCGCCGGCCCCTGACGGCTGGGTGCGCAGCAGCCGGCCGACCAGCTCGCGCACCGGCACCGCCACCGTCTCCACCGCGAAGCCCATCCGCGCCAGCATCTCCGCCCCCAGCGCCGCCATCGCCCGGGTGGCCGGCAGGTCGGAAATGGCCAGGACCACAACCGGCTCGCCCTTGTAGCCAGCCGCCCGCAGCGCCGCTCGCGCCGCCTCGGGCTGTGCCGGGACCGGGATCGCACTCAGCCCGACCTGGCTGGCCATATCCGACGCGGGCGCGAAGAACCCCACCCCGGCGCGCCGATAGGCCGGCCCGGCGCCGCTGGCCGCCGCCATGAATGCATCCTGGTCCACCGCGCGCAGCAGGGCGCGGCGGATCGCCGGGTCGCTGAACGGGTAGGTCAGGTGATTCATCCGCATCGTGCCGACGTAGCCGACATGGTCATGCAGCTTCAGCGCCAGACCGCGCGCGGCGGCGATGTCCGGATAGGCCCGGGCCGGCGGCGTCTCCCACCAATCCACCCGCCCGTCGCGCAGGGCAGCCAGCGCGCCCTCGGGCTCGGGCATGGTGTGCCATTCGACCCGCGCGAAATGCGCGACCTTCGGCCCGGCGGTGAACGAGGCCACGCCCGACGGCCGCGGCACGTAGCCTTCATGGCGCGCATAGGCCAGCAGCCGCCCCGGCACCCGCTCCCCGGCCAGGAAGCGGAACGGGCCGCTGCCGATGAATTCGCGGATATGCTGGTGCTCGGCCCCCTGCGTCACCCGCGCGGGCATCATCGCGCAGACCTGCATCGCCCGGTCGCCGAGGGCTGCGACCAGCATCGGGAAGCGCCGCGCCATGCGGAACACCATCGTCTGGTCGTCCGGGGCCGTCATCTCGTGCGTCGCGGCGAGCAGGGCCTTGCCCATGATCGCATGCCCGGCCCAGCGCTGGATGCTCGCCACGCAGTCGCGCGCCAGAACGGGCGTGCCGTCGTGGAACACCAGCCCCTCGCGCAGCCGGATGCGCCAGGTGCGCCCGCCCTCCTCCACCACATGGCCCTCGGCCATCTGGGGATGCACGACGCCGGCGTCGTCGGTGCCGTAGAGCGTGTCGTAGACCATCAGCGCGTGGTTGCGCGTTTCGATGAACGGCCAGAAGGTCGGGTCGAACCAGTTCAGGTCGTCATGCGGCACGAAGCGCAGCACCTGCGCCTCGGCGCGCGCCGAGACAGTGGGGGCCGCCAGGGCCGCCGCCGCCCCGGCCAGCACGCCCCGCCTTGTCGTGCGGCCGATCGTACTCACAGGTTGACTGACCGTCCGCCGTCGACGAACAGGTTGGCGCCCGAGATGTATTCGCCCGCATCCGAACACAGCAGCAGCGCCGCGCCGACAAGATCCTCCGGCCTTCCCATCCGCCCGGCCGGCACGCGCGCCTTCATCTGCTCGCCGCGGGCGGCAATCTGGTCGGCGTTGCGGGCGGTTGCAATCAGGCCGGGGGCGAGGTTGTTCACCGTGACACCTCGGCCGGTGAACTGGCGGGCGAGGTTGATCGCCCAGTTGTGCTGCAGCGCCTTATAGCCGGCATAGACCATCATCTCGGCGGCGGGCGAAATTTGCTGAACGCTGCCGATGGTGACCACGCGGCCCCAGCCGCGCGCGCCCATCGGCGGCACCAGCGCCTGGAGCAGCGCCAGGGTGGACCACACGTTGATGTCCATCTGTCGGTCATAGGCGGCACGGTCGATTGCGCCGACCGGCTGGAGGATTTCGATCGAGGCGTTCAGCACCAGGATATCCACCCGGCCGAACGCCGCCGTCACATCGGCGGCGAGGGTTTCCACCGCGCCGGACTGGGAGAAATCCGCACCGAAGGCCTGGGCCCCTCCGCCGCAGGCGGCCACCACTTCTGCCGCGTCGCGCGCTTCCTCGTTGGAGCCGGCGTGATGCACCGCGACGCGAGCGCCGACGGCGGCGAGCCCTTCAGCGATCGCGCGGCCGATCTCACGTCGCGCGCCGGTGACCAGCGCAATGCGACCATCGAGGCGGAACTTCTGGAGCGGATCGGGCAGCGGCATCGGTACCTCCATGCGGCGCGCAGGGTGGCGCAAGGGCGGGCCGTTGGAAAGTGGCCGATGGGTTCTTGGAGGACAGGACGTCAAGAAAGAGCAAAGGCCGGCGCCAATAAAGGCGCCGGCCCGTGCATTTTGGCGAAGCTTGGCGCCAATGGCGCCGCGCGTTACTTGCCTGCTGCGTCGAGCGCCTGGCCGAGGTCGGCTAGGATGTCGTCGATATGTTCGATGCCGATCGACAGGCGGACATAGCCGGGGGAGACGCCGGTGGCGGCCTGTTCCTCCTGGTTCAGCTGCGAATGCGTCGTGCTGGCGGGGTGGATCGCCAGGCTGCGGGCGTCGCCGATATTGGCGACGTGGTAGAACATCTTGAGGGCGTCGATGAACTTCTTGCCCGCCTCGGCGCCGCCCTGCAGCTCGAAACCGCACAGGCCGCCCATTCCGCGGGCGAGGTATTTCGCGGTGCGCTCGGCCCCGACGCCGGTCAGCGTCGAGGGGTGGATCACCTTCGTCACTTCGGGGCGGCCCTGGAGGTATTGCGCGACGGCGAGTGCGTTCTCGCAATGCGCGCGCATGCGCAGCGCCACCGTCTCGATGCCCTGCAGGATCAGGAAGGCGTTGAACGGGCTGATTGCGGCACCGAGGTCGCGCAGCAGGGTGGTGCGGGCCTTGATGATGTAGGCGACCGGGCCGATGCCCTTCACCGCCTGGGTCCAGACGGCGCCGTGGTAGCTGGGATCGGGGGTGTTCAGCGCCGGCTGGCGGGCGGGGTGGGCCTCCCAGTCGAAGTTGCCGCCATCGACGATGATGCCACCGATGGAGGTGCCGTGGCCGCCGAGATATTTGGTCAGCGAATGCATCACGATGGCCGCGCCATGTTCCAGCGGCTTCACCAGCAGCGGGGCCGCGGTGTTGTCCATGATCAGCGGGATGCCGAACTTGCGGCCGATGGCGGCGACCTCGGCAATCGGGAACACGCGCAGCTTGGGGTTTGGCAGCGTCTCGGCGTAGTAGGCGCGGGTGCGGTCGTCCGTCGCGCGGGCGAAGGCCTCGGGGTCTTCCGGGTCGACGAAGCGGACCTCGATGCCCTGGTCCTTCAGCGTGTTGGCGAACAGGTTCCAGGTGCCACCGTACAGGTCGGTGGAGGCGACGATGTTGTCGCCGATCTTGGCGAGGTTCTGCACCGAGAACGCGGTGGCTGCCTGGCCGGAGGCGACGGCGAGGGCTGCCACGCCGCCTTCGAGAGCGGCGACGCGCTTCTCCAGCGCATCCTGCGTCGGGTTCATCAGGCGGGTGTAGATGTTGCCCAGTTCCTTCAGCGCGAACAGGTTCGCGGCATGCTCGGTGCTGTTGAACTGGTAGGAGGTGGTTTGATAGATCGGCACGGCGACGGCCGTGGTCGCTTCGTCGCGGCGCCAGCCGGCATGCAGGGCCAGCGTCTCGGGGTGGGTGGACATGGTCGCCTCCTCGTAACGGATGGGGCAGTTGAACCCCTGTTCTTGTGGCTTGGCAAGTGGAACCGATTATTTACGATGGTTCGGCGTGGATACGCTGTCGCCGCTATCCCTCCAGCAGTCGGCCGCGATCGATGCGCAGGATGCGGGTGGCGATGGCTTTGATGAAGGCGCGGTCGTGGGAGACCAGGAGGCAGGTGGCGGCCCCATTTTTTGCAGAGGGGGCGAGGATTTCGGATTCCAGGCGCTCCTGCCCGGCGATGTCGACGTGGTTGGTGGGTTCGTCCATCAGGTAGAAATTCGGCTCGGCCAGGCGGAGTGCCAGGAGGCCGAGGCGGGCCTTCTGGCCGGGGGACATTTTTGCGATCGGGCGCTTCTGGGTGTCGATGTCGAAGCCGGCCGAGGCGAGGAGGCTGAGGCTGCGCTGGTCGCCGAGGGGGAAGGTGCCGGCGATGAAGGCGAGTGGGGTTTGGGCGGCGGGGAGCTGGGACATCTGCTGGTCGACGTAGCCCATCACCACACTGGCGGCGATGGTGATGCCGGGGGTTTCGGTGCCGGTGCAGGCGGCGCGCAGCAGGCGGACGAGCTGGGACTTGCCGGCGCCGTTGGGGCCGGTGACGACGATGCGGTCGCCCTGGTGGATGCGCAGGCGGCCGGTGCGAAACAGGGGCGTGCCGTCCGGGGTGGTGACGGGAAGGTCTTCGAGTGTGGCCAGGACTTTGGCGTGGGTGCCGGAATTGGCCAGGCGGACTTCGCCGGTGCGTTGCCTGGCGAGCGGGCGGGCGGCCTGTTCGATGGCTTCGGCGCGGGCGTTCAGTTGCTTGGATTTCTTCAGCAGCAGGTCGCTGCCGCTGTTGATGCCGACGTTCTTGAGCTTGCCGGCGTTCTGCCGGAGGCGGTCCGCCTCCTTCATCTCGCGGGCGAAGATTTTTTCCGTGCGCTCGTCGTCGGCGGCGAGGAGCTGGCGGGCCTGGCTGAAGGGGTGGGCATAGAGCACGGAGCCCTCGGGGCGGAGAAAAAGGGTGTGTGTGGTGCAGGCGTCGAGGAAGGCGCGGTCGTGGCTGGCGATGATCATGCCGGTGCCTTCGGTTTGGTGGCACAGCCAATCCTCGAGGAGCTCGATGCGCTGGAGGTCGAGGTGGTTGGAGGGTTCGTCGAGCAGGAGGAGGTCGGGCTCGGTGATCCAGGCCCGCGCGATCAGCGCCATGCGCTGCCAGCCGCCGGAGAGCTGGGCGAGTTTGCGGGCGCGCATGTCGGGCGGCGTTTCGAAAGTGTCGAGCAGGAGGTCGATGCGCCATTCGTTGGCCTCGCGCTCCGCGGGCGGGAGGGCGCGGCGGATCGCTTCTTCCATCGGGAGGTCGAGCAGGGTGGGGGGGACGTCCTGTTCGACGAAGGCGGTTTTCAGGCCGCGGCGGCGGGTGAGGTCGCCGGTGGTGGGCTCGGCCTGGCCGGCGAGGATGCGCAACAGGGTGGACTTGCCGCCGCCGTTGGCCGCGATGAGGCCGATGCGCTGGTTGGGGTGGAGGGTGAGGTCGAGGTTGGCGAAAAGGGGACGGGGGGTGGCGACGGCGAGGGCGCGGAGGTTGATGAGGGTCATTCGTTCGGTCCCGCTGGGGTCGTTGAGAAGGCGCGGGACGGGGGCGCGGGACGGGGGGTGTCCGGCGTCAGGGCCGCCCCGCCGCGAGGGGCGACGGGGCTGGGCGGGGGCCACTGGTGCGGTACTGCGCGTGTGCGGTCATGCAGCCCTCCTGCGGTTGGGAGTTTTGAGTGGTAGGGCGGGCGGGGTTGGGTTGGCAAGGGGTAGTTAATTACGATAGAGGAACAAATAGGGCGTGGTTGGGCGAGTTGGATCAGGCGGGTTTTCTATTCCAGGCGCGCGCGGCGGCGAGGACGTAGTCTTGGAGGGGGCGGAGGAGGGGTTCGGGGGCAGTGTGCGCCGGGCGGGGCGGCTTGGGGCGCGCGGGGCGCGGGGGACGAGAGGGCAGGCGCAGGGCGGGGGGCGGGGCGATGCCGAGCATGTGGCAGATCGGGCGCAGGGTGCGGCCGAGCTGGGGGGCGGCGTGGAGGAATTCGGCGGCGTCGGGCCGTTCGAGCAGGTGGGTGAGCTGGCCGGCTACGTTGCGCAGGTTGTGGTGGGTGGCGGCGAGCCAGCCGCGGCGGGTGGGCAGGCGGAGCCTGATTCTGGTGGGGGCGGGGGGCGGTGTTTCGGCGCCGGGCGGGGTGGGGCGGGGGGCGCGGATGCGCGGGGGGCGGAGGGTGCCGGCCTGCCAGCGCGCGTAGAGCGTTTCGAAGCGGGTGGCGGCTTCGGCGGCGCGGCTCCAGACGCGGCCGAGGAGTTCGCCGCGGGCGTGATTCTGCCAAGTCTGCTGGCTGATGAGGGCCTGCAGAGTGGACATGATCACGGTGAATATTGTGGCCAGAGATTGCATTGACGTTAGAATAAATTACTGCGAGAGATGCGTCAAGGGGTTTTCAGGGACTTTTTCTGGAATGTTGGTGGCAGCGGCGCTTGGGTCAGGCGGCGGGGGCGGGGTGGGACTTCAGGCGGGCGACTGAGAGGAGGAGGCGCAGGGCTGCTGGCATGTCGAGCGTGGCTGGGGTGAGCTTGCCGCTTTTGCTGAGGACGGGGACGATCTGCGCGTCGGTGGGGGAGAGGGTGGAGGCGCACATGTTCCACTGGGCGAAGGCGCGGTTGGCGATGGGGCCGGCGTGGAGCCGGCGGATGTCGCGGTGGCTGGGGTCGCGCTCGCTGCGGCGCAGGGTCTGCTCGACATAGAGGCGGTGGCCTTCGTGGACCTGGAGGAACCATCCGGCGCAGGAGAGCAGGGCGCCTGTGACGCCGCAGGCGCGGTTGTTGGGGAGCGAGGCGCGCAGGATTTCCCGAACGCAGTCGGCTTGCGATTCGCAGCGGGTTGGAGCGAAGCGGTTGGCGTAGATTGCGGCGTGGAGGCTGTTGCTGCCCGAAAAGGTGCCGGACGAGGATGCGCCGTTCATCTCATTCAATCCGATGGGCCGCGGAGGTGCGGGGGGTTGATAGGCGGGATGGGTTGCGCGGGGGTTAACGGGGGCGGTGACCTGCCGGCGCGCGTCGAGGGTTTCGAAGCGGGTGGCGGCTTCGGCGGCGCGGCGTCCGGACGTGGGGGATCAGTTCGCCACGGGCGTGTTTCTGCCCCGTTTGCTGGCCGAGGAGGGCCGGCAGAGTGGACATGATCACGGTGAAAAGTGTGGCCAGGGGTTGCACTGAGGTTAGAATGATTTGTCGTGGGAGGCGCGCCAAGGGGTTTTTGGGATTTTTTCTGGGT
This sequence comes from Rhodospirillales bacterium, assembly GCA_031424895.1. Lineage (GTDB taxonomy): Bacteria > Pseudomonadota > Alphaproteobacteria > Acetobacterales > Acetobacteraceae > CAMDGX01. The sequence continues at coordinate 3,637 of JANPIH010000067.1, read as the reverse complement.
GTGGGTGGCAGCGGCGGTTGGGTCAGGCGGCTGGGGCGGGGTGGGACTGGAGGCGGGCGACGGAGAGGAGGAGGCGCGGGGCGGCCGGCATTTCCAGCGTGGCCGGGGTGAACTTGCCGCTTCTGCTGAGGACGGCGACGATCTGCGCTTCGGTGGGGGCGGGGGGCGGGGATGGGCCTGACCTGCTTCCGTCGCTGAGTGGCGCTGGCGGGTTGTCGCGTGGCAGGGTGGGTTTGGCGGAGCGGGCTGGCGGCCGGGCCGGGCGCGGGCCATAGGGAAACGGGGACCATGCTTTCGCCGCTGACGCATCCGATCTATCGCCGCCTGTTCGCGGCGCAGGTACTTTCGCTGCTGGGCACCGGGCTGGCGACGGTGGCGCTGGGGCTGCTGGCGTTCGAGTTGGCGGGTGCGGATGCGGGGGCGGTGCTGGGCACGGCGCTGGCAATCAAGATGATCGCCTATGTCTCCGTGGCGCCGGTGGCCGGGGCGTTCGTGCATCTGGTGCCGCGGCGGTCGCTGTTGGTGGCGCTGGATCTGTTGCGCGCGGCGGTGGCGGTGGCGCTGCCGTTCGTGACCGAGATCTGGCAGGTGTATGTGCTGATCGGGGTTTTGCAATGCGGCTCGGCCGCGTTCACGCCGACGTTCCAGGCGACGATCCCGGACGTGCTGGACGACGAGGGCGAGTACACCAAGGCGCTGTCGCTGTCGCGGCTGGCCTATGACACCGAGGCACTGCTGAGCCCGATGCTGGCGGCGGCACTGCTGGGCGTGATCGGGTTCCACTGGCTGTTCGGGTTCACGGTGCTGGGGTTCGTGGCCTCGGCGGCGCTGGTGCTGGCGGTGGTGCTGCCGTCGCCGAAGCCGCCGGAGCGGGCGGAGGGGGCGTGGGGGCGGACGACGCGCGGGGCGCGCATCTACCTGGCGACGCCGCGGCTGCGCGGGCTGCTGATGTTCAACCTGGCGGTGGCGGCGGCGGGCGCGATGGTGATCGTGAACACGGTGGTGGTGGTGAGGGGCGCGCTGGGACTTTCCGACAAGGAGGTGGCGTTCGTACTTGCGGCCTATGGCGCCGGGTCGATGGCAGCGGCGCTGGTGCTGCCGCGGCTGCTGGCGCGGGTGGCGGACCGGACGGCGATGCTGGGGGGCGCGTGCCTGCTGGCGCTGGGGATGGCGGTGGGGCCATGGGCGGCCGGGGGGATGGCGACACTGGTGCCGCTGTGGTTCGTGCTGGGGATGGGGAACGGGCTGGTGATGACGCCTAGCGGGCGGCTGTTGCGGCGTTCCGCGCATCCGGGGGATCGGCCGGCGCTGTTCGCGGCGCAGTTCGCGCTGAGCCATGCGTGCTGGCTGCTGACCTATCCGCTGGCGGGGTGGTTGGGGGCGGGGCCGGGGCTTTCGGTGGCGTTCGGGGTGATGGCGGCGGTCGGGGTGGCGGGGGTGGTGGCGGCCGCATGGGTGTGGCCGGCGGATGACCCGGACGAGGTGGAGCATGAGCACGTGGCGGAGAGTGCGGACGATCCGCATCTTCGTGCCGACCCAGGCGTGGTGATGCTGGGGGGTGGGCGGTATCGGCACCGGCATGCGGTGGTGATCGATGGCCGGCATCCGCGGTGGCCGGGTTAGCGGGGCTGGGCGCAGAAGCCGAACTGAAAGACGCGCGTCTTCCGCTCTACCTTGCGGATTAAGAAGGCAAATCTTCCGACCGGATGATTCCATCCGGTCGGATATTGCTCTAGCCGAAGAGGCGGGGATCGAGGCGGACCGGCGTTTCCGGGCCGATCCCGATGCGGGCGACATCGGGGTGGTCGGGGTTGACAACGACGTTGGTGTCGAGGCCGGCGGTGACGACGGAGGGGACGAGGAGGATGGCGGAGCGGCGTTCGGAGAGCCACTGGCGGCCGAAGGCTTGGGCGGCGGAGGGGTCGTGGGGGTTGTTCCAGCCTGGGTGATCGCCGGGGTTGAAGGTTTCGCGCGAGATGTCGGCGGAGATTGTGGCCTGGATGTAGCGGGCGGCGCTGGGGGGCGTGCGACGGTTGGCGTGGACGAGGATTTCGACGAGGCAGAGGGCGAAGCTGGTGCCGGCGTAGATGGCGGGGAGGCCGGGGGGATTCCAGCGCTGGCCGAAGCGGCGCGCACCTTCGCCGGACCAGATCGGGTGGGGGCCGGTGGTGATGCGCCAGAGGTGGAGGGCCGGCACGGGTTAGAGTGCGAGGCCGTATTCGATTGCGTGGAGGATGTGTTCGGCGCGGCGGGTGGCGAGGTCGGTGCGGGCGGCTTCGAGTGGGGTTTTCGCCCCAAGCATCGGGTGGGGGGTGGTCATGAAGTCGCGGGCTTCGGCTTCGCTACCGAGGGCGCGGGTGGCGTGGACGAACAGGCGGGCGGCGCGTTCGGTGCGTTCGCTTTCCTCGGGCGAGAGGCGGGTGGTGCGGCGTTCGAGGGTGGTGCGGGGGACGATGCCCCATTCGATGCGGGTGATGCGAGTGGGGTCGGGGCCGGCAAGCCGCTTGGCGAGGGCGTGCAGGGCGGTGCGGGGGAGGCCGTGCTCGACGGCGTGTTCGATGGTGGCGGGGGTGGGGGGTGTGGCGGATGCGGTTCGGCCGGCGAGCTTCGGGCGGGTGGTGATGCCCATCATTTCGGCGACGGCGGGGGCGTTGTAGTCCGCGAGCATGGCGGGCGGGGTCCTTGTCCGATTGGGGTAAGGTGGGCGCCCAGTTGGGAAATGGCAAGGGGGATGAGGGAGCGCGGGTTGGCTATGCTGATGGAATCGGCTTGTCGCTATGGATGGAATGCTGCGGGAGTATCCGGCTCATGGCTTCCTTGAATCGCAACTGTTAGCCATTCCCAGGGAAGGGTACGGCGTGAAAGCTGGCGCCCGTGCCGGAGAGGCGCACCGCTTCAGCGATGTCCGCGCGTATCTTCAGGACGATCGCAATCACCATGTCCGGACGGTAGCTTTGGATACGGGCGGCAAGGTCGGGAATGCCGGCTTTCCACGCGGCTGTTCGTTCGTGAGAGGCGGTCGCGTTGATCGGCCGCTGGACCAAGTCGTCCAGATAAAAGCCTTGATCCTTGAACCATTTGAGGAAACAGGTGTCGCCACTGCGCCCGAAGAAGCTGCGCATGGTACGATATGCCTGCGAATTTCCATTGTAAAAGAAGGTGCCGCCGGCAGGTGCCGACTCGCCGATGAACAGAACGCGAATCTGATCTGGCTTGAATCGGATACGCATTGCCTCAGAATGATGGGTCACGGCCATCTGCTGCTCCATTTTCTGGCCGGTTCGGCAACGCGGCTCCGTGGTGGCGGTGGTTTCTAGCGGGGGCGGACGTGATGAGGATGCTGCGGTGCCCGTGGCGACTGTACCCCATGTAGAAGAAGTTCTTTGGTTCTTTCTTTCAAGAAAGAACGTGCTTGCTGGTGCTTGGCTTCGGCTTGCTTCGGGGCAGCGAAGAAGCGTGGATCCCTCACTTCGTTCGGGATAACGGTGGGGGTTGGGGTGGGTTTCCTGTTGTTTTTAGGGTGGTGGGGGGTGCGTGCCCCCCTCCGGCTCCCCCCGCCCAAAAGCCTACGGCATTCTCACATCTCGTTGGCCGGACGATTCGTCCGGCCAACTGGGCGTCAAAGCACAGTGCTCAC
>JANPIH010000066.1:0-38155 GCA_031424895.1 Rhodospirillales bacterium | reverse complement strand
GGCTGGATCGTGCGGCGCGCCTTGGTGTCATGCTAACCCCTGGAATGGTCGACTCTTCCGGCCATTCCAGGGGTTGGTATCGCGCGCCGGGCTGGCCGGCGGCGGCGCGCAAAGCAAAGAGTCATACCGACCGCCGTCGACCGATTCTTCATCGGTCGACATTAAAGGCGGTTGGTATGAGTCTTTGTTTCCCTTTGGCGGCACATTCGAGGGGGCCACAATCACCGACCCGATAGGTTCTCTGCGGCGCTGCTTCCCTTCGCGAAACCGCGCGCGCGTTGACCCACTGTTGCTGCAAGAGTATGGCATCGCGGTGGGGTTTCAGAGACTTGGGAGTGGCTGGGTTATGACGGATGTGCGCGATGCGCTGATGGTGGGGCGGACCTCGGACGGCAAGATTGTGCGCCGGCCGCTGTCGCCGCATCTTCAGGTGTATAAGCCGCAGATTACCTCGACCTTGTCGATCCTGCACCGGATGACCGGCATCGCACTCAGCGTGGGCACGTTGGTACTGGTGTGGTGGCTGGTCGCGGCGGCGACATCAGACGCGTCGTTTGCCCGCGCGAACGGATTCGTCGGTTCATGGTTCGGGATGCTGTTGCTGTTCGGCTGGACGGTGGCGCTTTGGTACCATTTCTGTGCTGGCCTTCGCCACCTGTTTTGGGACGCCGGGCTCGGGTTCGAGCTGCCGACGGTGCATCTGACCGGCAAGCTGGCGCTGGCGGCCACGGCGGTGCTGTCGGTGCTGACCTGGGTTGTCATTTTCGCCGTTCGATGAGAGGCGCCGACCATGGCCGACAAGGCTCCGCAGATTGCCATCCGCCGTTCGATGCTGGGCCGCGCCCGCGGGCTGGGCGCTGCGAAAAGCGGCACGGCGCATTGGTGGGCGATGAGGGCAACCTCGTTTGCGCTGATTCCGCTGACGTTGTGGCTTCTGGCCAGCGTAATCGGGCTGATCGGAGCGCCGCGCGCGGCGGTGGCAGCGTGGGCGGGTGGGCCGATCACGGCGACGTTGCTGCTGGCCACCATCGCGGCACTGTTCCACCACATGTTCCTGGGTGTGCAAACCGTGATCGAGGACTACATCCATCAAGAGCGGCCCCGGATGGCGGTGCTGCTGGCGGTCAAGGGCGTTGCCTGGCTGCTGGCGCTGGCCTCCGCCATCTCGGTGCTCAAACTCGCCTTCACGGGTTGATTTTCGAATCGCCGGCGCACCGGCCACAAGAGGCACGCACATGAACGCGGTGACCAAACCTTCTCTCGGCGCCTACAACGTCGTCGACCACACCTACGATGTCGTCGTGGTGGGGGCGGGCGGCTCAGGCCTGCGCGCGACCCTCGGCATGGGTGCCGCGGGGCTCAAGACCGCCTGCATCACCAAGGTGTTCCCCACCCGCAGCCACACGGTGGCCGCACAGGGCGGCATCGGGGCGGCGCTGGGCAACATGGGCGAGGATGACTGGCGCTGGCACATGTACGACACCGTGAAGGGGTCGGACTGGCTGGGCGACCAGGACGCGATCGAATACATGTGCCGCGAGGCGATTCCGGCGATCTACGAGCTGGAACATTTCGGTGTGCCGTTCAGCCGCACCGAGGACGGCAAGATCTATCAGCGGCCGTTCGGCGGGCACATGACGGAATACGGCAAGGCGCCGGCGATGCGCGCCTGTGCGGCTGCCGACCGCACCGGGCATGCGATCCTGCACACGCTGTATCAACAGAGCCTGAAGCACGAGGTGGAGTTCTTCGTGGAGTACTTCGCCCTCGACCTGATCATGGACGAGGACGGGGTGTGCCGCGGCGTGATGGCGTGGAACCTGGAAGACGGGTCGATGCATCGGTTCCGGGCGCAGAGCGTGGTGCTGGCAACCGGCGGGTATGGCCGGGCCTACCTGTCCTGCACCTCGGCGCATACCTGCACGGGCGACGGCGGCGGCATGGTGCTGCGGGCCGGATTGCCGGTGCAGGACATGGAGTTCGTGCAGTTCCACCCGACCGGCATCTTCCCCGCCGGCTGCCTGATCACGGAGGGCGCGCGGGGCGAGGGCGGCTACCTGACCAATTCCGAGGGTGAGCGCTTCATGGAGCGCTATGCGCCGACCGCGAAGGACCTGGCGAGCCGCGACGTGGTCAGCCGGTCGATGACGCTGGAAATCAATGCCGGGCGCGGCTGTGGGCCGAACAAGGACCACATCATGCTGCACCTGGAGCACCTGGGTGCCGACATCCTGAACGAGCGGTTGCCGGGGATTTCCGAGACGGCGCGGGTGTTCGCGGGCGTGGAGGTGACCAAGGCGCCGATTCCGGTGCTGCCGACCGTGCACTACAACATGGGCGGGGTGCCGACGAACTATCACGGCGAGGTGCTGCGCCCCACCAAGGACAATCCGGATGCCATCGTGCCGGGTCTGATGGCGGTCGGCGAGGCGGCGTGCGTTTCGGTGCATGGCGCGAACCGGCTGGGCACCAATTCGTTGCTCGATCTTGTGGTGTTCGGGCGCGCCGCCGCGCACCGGGCGGCCGAGGTGGTGAAGCCTGGGGCCTCGCAGACGCCGCTGCCCGCGCGCGCCGGAGAGGCCTCGCTGGATCGGTTCGACAAGACCCGCCACGCCAAGGGCGGCACCAAGGTGGCCGAACTGCGCGACGGGTTGCAGCGAGCCATGCAGGCCCACGCCGCGGTGTTCCGCGACAGCGCCAGCATGACCGAGGGCGTCGACAAGATGCAGAAGACGTGGAAGGGCATGGACGACATGTCCGTCTCCGACCGCAGCCTCGTGTGGAATTCCGACCTGATGGAAGCGCTCGAACTGCAGAACCTGATGGGCAATGCGATGACCACCATGGTCAGCGCCGAGGGTCGCAAGGAAAGCCGTGGCGCACAGGCGCATGACGACTTCCCCGACCGCGACGACGAGAACTGGATGAAGCACACCCTGGCCTGGTGCAACGACGCCGGTGAGGTGAAGCTCGATTATCGCGGCGTGAAGATGCAGACCCTGACCAACGAGGTTCAGGTCTTCCCGCCCAAGAAGCGCGTCTACTGACCGGAAGGCATCGACACGATGGCCACCTTCACCCTGCCCGCCAACAGCCGCGTCCAGACCGGGACAACGCACAAGGCGCCCGCCGGGGCGACCCGCGTGCGCTCGTTCCGGATCTATCGCTGGAACGCCGATGACGGGCTGAACCCGCACACCGACACCTACGAGATCGACCTCGACGCGTGCGGGCCGATGGTCCTGGACGCGCTGATCAAGATCAAGAACGAGGTCGACCCGACGCTGACCTTCCGGCGCTCGTGCCGCGAGGGCATCTGCGGCTCCTGCGCGATGAACATCGACGGGACCAACACGCTCGCCTGCCTCAAGCCGATCGAGGAAGTGCCCGGGGACGTGAAAATCAACCCCCTGCCGCACATGCCGGTGGTGAAAGACCTGGTGCCAGACCTGAGCCAGGCCTACGCGCAGTTGCGCTCGATCGAGCCGTGGCTGAAATCCGACACCCCTGCCCCGCCGGATGGCGAGCGCCTTCAGTCGAAGGAAGAGCGCGCGAAGCTGGACGGCATGTGGGAGTGCATCCTGTGCTTCTGCTGCTCGACCGCCTGCCCGAGCTATTGGTGGAACGGCGACCGGTTCCTTGGGCCGGCGGTGCTGCTGGCGGCGTATCGCTGGATCGCGGACAGCCGCGACGAGGCGACCGGCGATCGGCTGGATGCGCTGCAGGACCCGTTCAAGCTGTATCGCTGCCACACGATCATGAACTGTACCCAGACCTGCCCCAAGGGCCTGAACCCCGCCAAGGCAATCGGCGAGATCAAGGCGCTGATGGTGGAGCGCGAGGGCTGACGGCGGTCTGTGCAGCTGGATGAGGCCGGGGACCTTCCGCCGAAGGCGCAAGTGATGAGGGTCCAGGGGGCTCGGCCCCCTGGTGTCCCTTTCGGGGAGCCAGTCATGCACTTCGATGGTCGCCCCCGGGCCGCCTGGGCGAACTCCCTGCTGATCGATCATGCCGTGTTCCGCCTGGCATGGGACAACTTCGCCGAGGTGGTGCCGGGGAAGTGGTATCGGTCCAACCATCCCACGCCGGGGCGCATCGCGCGGCTGGTGCGGCGGCATGGCATCCGTACGATCCTCAACCTGCGCGGCGAGCGGTATTGCGGATCGGAGGCCTTGTCGCGTGCGGCGGCGGAGCGGCTGGGGCTGGACCACCTCTACATGGCGTTCGAAAGTCGCGGGGCGCCGCATCGGGAACGGATCTTACGATTTCATGGCATCTGGCAGACGGTGACCACGCCGGTGCTGATGCACTGCAAATCGGGCGCCGACCGGGCGGGACTTGCCTCGGGACTGGTGGTGATGTTCGAGGGCGGGACGGCCGCGGAGGCCCTGGCGCAGTTGTCGTGGCGGTTCGGGCATTTCCGGCGGGCGGCGTCTGGCATTCTCGACGCGTTCTTCCTGCGCTACCAGGCAGAGGCGGAGGGGCGGGTGCCGTTCCTGGAGTGGGTGGCACACGAATACGACGAGGATGCGTTGCGGCGGGATTTCCGGGCAAGCGGGATTGCGACCTTCCTCAACGACCGGGTGCTGCAGCGGGAATAGCGCGCAGGCGATAGGCGTGGTTCTCGTAGGTGACGGGCAGCGAGGCCGCGCTACCGGCCAGGGTGCTGGCTTCGTCGGTGCGCATCCAGCGTTCCTCGATCAGGTAGGCGGGGCGGAAGGTAGCGACAGTGGCGGCGAAGCCCTCCGGCGTAAGGTGCTCGGGCCAGGCGACGGCCGGGCGGGCGGCCAGGAGAGCCCAGAGGCGCGGGTTGCGGGCGAGGAAGAGCGTGCCGGGCGGGGCCTCCTGCATGCGTGCGACGAGGGCCTCAACCTCGGGGCTGTCGGCGGTCAGTGGTGATTGGGCGGCGGGGTCGCGGGTGGCGTAGTAGGGCGCGTAGAGCAGGGCCAGGACGGCCAGCGCGGCGGGGATCGGGATGCGGCGACGGACGGGTTCCAGCGCCAACAGCAACAGCAGCGGCAAGATCGGCAGGGCGTAGCGCGTCGGCTCCAGGTGCACGGGATAAGCGATCAGCGCGGCACCGTAGAGCAGCACGAACAGGCTGACGGCGTCCGGCCCGCGGCGCAGGCGCTGGACGAGGCCGAGGGCGATCAGCGCGACGAGGGCCAGGAGCACCGGCGCGTTGCCGAGGCGGCCAAAACTAAGGCCGAATAGTTCGACCACGGCCAAGCCATAGGCCTGGGCGGCACCGACGAGGTGGCGGGCGAGGCCGCCGCCATCGACGCGAGTGAAGTAGCCTGCGTAGGTTGCGTTGTCGGCGGGCAGTAGCAGCGTTCCTGTGACCGCGACCGCGACACCGGCGGCGAGGGCCGTGGCGAGGCGGCGGCGCATCGGGGCGGGGCGAAACAGCACGTCGAGCGCCAAGGCTGCGACGAGCACGATGCCGATCGAGCGGGTGAGCAGCGCCAAGGCCACGCCGATTGCCAGCAGCGCCGGGCGGCCGCGGGCGCCGAGCAGGGCGAGCAGGCACCAGGCGGCGAACGGCATGTCCGCGCCGATCGCGTCGCGGCGCATCAGGATGGCGGGCGAAAGGCCGGCGGCGAGCACCAGCACGGCGCTCCAGCGCGGGCCGAACTGGGGCAGGGCGATGCGGTGCAGCGCCCAGAGCATGCCCAGCAGGGCCGCGAGCATCACCAGCTTGATGACGGTAAAGTCCAGCCCGAACAGCGCCATCACCGGGGCCAGCAGCAGCGGCAGGCCGGGCGGGTAGGCGGCGGGGGACATGATGGCGTTGGCCGGGTTATAGACGAAGCCGGTCTCGCCATAGGGCCGCGCCTCGGCCATGGCCTGGGCATGGAGCAGGTAGAGCGCGAAATCGCCGCCGCCCATCACGGAATAGCCAGGGCGGAACAGCACCAGCCACAGCGCGACGAGGAGGAGGCAGGCCAGCGCAGCCGGCAGGTCCCGGTGGCCGCGGCCTGTGGCGCTATCGCCCATTGGCCGGGGCGGATAGCGGGAACAGGTGGCGGCGCCATACGATCGCGATGACGCCGGCGGCCAGCAGGCCGAACACGCAATAGGCGGTGGCGGTGGCGACGAAGCCCCAGCGGTCGATCATCCAGCCGGCCAGCAGCAGGCCGAGCGGCATTCCATACACCGCCAGCATGCGCACCCCCATCACCCGGCCGCGAAAGCGCGGCTCCGCACTGCGCAGCAGCATCACCGCCATCGGCACCATGCTCAAGCTCTGCATGAAGCCGGCCAGCACCAGCAGCGGGATACCCAGCGCCGGGACGGTCGCGTGCGCATAGAGCAGCAGCATCGCATACCAGACGAAGGTGAAGCTGATCATGACGCGCCCGGCCGGGATGTTGCGGGCCACCGTGCTGAGCATCAACGAGCCGATCAGCCCGCCGGAGGCGAAGCCCGCCGCAAGGAAGCCAAGGCCGGCCTGGCCCATGCCGTAGATGTCGCGCGCGACATACGGCAACAGGCCGCCAGAGAGCGGGAAGGCGCAGAAATTGACCAGGAAGGCGATCACCATCGCGGCCAGCATCCGCGGGGTGGCGGCAACGTAGGCCAAGCCCTCCCGCACCTCCCGCCAGGGTGAAGCCGGCGGCCCCAGGGCCGCGGCACCGGTCGGGCGGGCTATGCACAGGGTGAGTGCGAGGCTGGCGAGGTAGAAGGCGACGATCATCACATAGGCCGGGCCCATGCCGAGCAGCGCGAAGACCGCGGCGCCGGCCAGCGCGCCCATGATGCGGGCGGAATCCATGGTGGTGCGCGAGATGCCGATGGCGCCCATCAGCATGTCGGGTTGCATCAAACCGCCGATCAGCGTGTTGCGCACCGACAGGTCGGAGGGGCGCACCAAGCCCATGACGGCGGCGATGCACACCACGTGGATCGGCGTCAGCGCGCCGGTGAGGGCGAAGGTGGCGAGCAGGCCGGCCAGAACCGCGTAGGTGGCGCGCATCAGGCACAGCAGGTTGCGCGCGCCGATCCGGTCGCAGGCGACGCCGAACAGCGGCGCGATCAAGGTGCCGAGGAACTGCAGCGAGCCGAACACCGTCAGCCACATGACGGACTGGGTCTCGACCAGGATATACCAGCCGAGGATCAGGGTCTCCATCTCGAAGGCCCAGGAGGTCAGCAGGTCGGCCGGCCACATGAACCGGAAGCTGCGGCTGCGGAACGGCGCCAGGAAGGGCGCGTTGACCGGTCGCGGCAAGGTGGCCTGGCTGGCCATGCCGTGCGTTTCCTCCTGTTCTGGCGTTGGGCGAACGCTAGCAGAGGAACGCGTCGCGGCAAGCGGGCGGGGTGCAGACCCGCTCAGCGCCAGCGGCGGTGGAACCAGAGCCATTGCGCCGGCTCCTCGCGCACCCAGCCCTCGACGACGCTGTTGATCATCTGGGTGGCGGCGCGAACATCGATTTCGCCGGCGGCGTCGCGCGGCAGCGCGAGCGGGCCGGTGGTGGTGATGTGAAAGCGCAGGCCGGGGCGGCGGATGACGCGCACGCCATAGACCGGGCAGTCGTAGCGGCGGGCGAGGCGGGCCAGGGTGGGGTTGGCCTTGGTCTCGCGGCCGAAGAAGGTGATCGGCTCGCCGCGGCCAAAGAACTGGTCGACGAGCATGCCCAGGTGGTCACCACGCTCGAGCGCCGCGGCCATCTCGAAGGCGCCGGCGCGGCGGGAGCTTATCAGCCGGCCCATCAGCGGGGCGCGGATGGCGGAGATCTGGGCTGCAACGGCGCGGTTGTTCGGCATGCGGTAGAGCACGGCGGTCGGCAGGCCATGGCGCTGGGCGGCGACCGCCGGCAGCTCCCAGTTGGCCAGATGGGCGGTGAACAGCAGGGCAGGCTGGCCGTCGTCGCGCAGGCGCTCCAGGACCGGGCCGGCATCCGTGGTGACGCGGCCGGCATCGGGGTGGTTCTCGTCGTAGTCCCAGATGCGGTCGAGATGGACGTATTCACCGGCGACGCGGCCGAGATTCTCCCACGCGTCGCGCAGGGTGGCCTCGACCCAGGCAGCGTCGCGGTCGGGGAAGGCGGCGGCGAGCTGGCGGCGGCCAATGCGGTGCTCCGGCAGCCAGGGGCCGATGCGCCGGGCGAGGCCGCCGACGAGGTTCGACGCGCGCTCGGGCGACATGCGGCGCAGGAGGGCCAGCAGGCCGGCGACCAAGGTGCCAAGGAAGCGATCTAGCAAGGAAGGTCTTCTTTTTCTGAAGAAAAAGAAGCAAAAAGACTTTTCAATCCATTGTGGGCGGCGCGCCGAGAGGCCTCGTTTAAATAGATAGAAGTTTTTTGGTTCTTTTTTTCAAAAAAGAACATGCTTCCTTGCTTCACAGGCTCACCAGTATCTTCCCGAACACATCCCGATGTTCCAGTCGCGCAAGACCCTCGGTGAAGGTGTCCAATGTATATTCGGTATCGATCACCGGCCGAACGCCGGAGGCGATGCGGTCCAGCGCCGCGGCCATGTTGGCGATGCGGCAGCCGAAGGAGCCGGTGATGCGGTATTGCTGCTGGAACAGCTGCATCAGGTTGATGCTGCCGCTGGGCCCTGAGGTGGCGCCGCAGGTCACCAGGCGGCCGCCGCGCTTCATCGACAGCAGCGAGCCCTGCCAGGTGTCCGCGCCGACGTGTTCGAACACGACATCGACGCCTTTCTTGCCGGTGATGCGGCGCACGACGCCCTCGAACCGGTCCTCGCGGTAGTTGATGACGTGGTCGGCGCCGAGCGCGCGCGCCTTCTCGGCCTTGGCTTCGCTGCCCACGGTGGTGATGACGGTGCAGCCGAGCGACTTGGCGATGCGGATGGCGATGCTGCCGATCGCCGAGCCGCCGGCATGAACCAGGATCCATTCGCCGGGCTCCAGCTTGGCATTGTCGAACAGCATGTGCTCGACGGTGCCGTAGGCGACGCTGACGCAGGCGGCATCGGTGGTGGAGACCGCATCGGGCACCGGGACAAGCAGCCGGGCCGGATGGTTGGTCAGTTCCTGGGCGAAGCCGTCGATGTGGAAGCCGCGCACGCCGGCCACGGCCTCGCACAGATTGTCGCGGCCCTCGCGGCAGGCGCGGCAGACCCCGCAGGTGATGGCGCCGAACGGGACGACGCGCTGGCCGGGGCGCAGGTTCGCGACGCCCTCGCCGACCGCCACCACCTCGCCCGCCGCCTCGGCCGCGACCGTCAGCGGCAGCTTGCGCTTGGCGAAGGCCATGCCCCGGAAGCCCCACACGTCGAGATGGTTCAGGCCGACGATGCGCACGCGGATCTGCACCTCGTCCGGGGCAGGCGGCGGCGGCGGATCGAGATCGACACACCGCACGTCGCGGTCGCCGAACAGCTGGATGGCACGCATACGGAGATTCCCAGGTGGCGCGGGGTCGCTGTACGCAGGCTGCCCGCGGAAGGCAAGGCGCCGAAGGCAAGGCTGGGAACGCAAGCCGCGGACAGTATGGCCCTAGATGCGGGTCGGGCGGCCTTCAATCGGGTAGGCGGGGTCGTTGTAGCCGGCCGTGGAGGGATGGCCGGGGGGCACGAGACGGTCGATGAAGGCTTCGTCCTCGGCGGTGAGGCGCACGGGCAGGGCGGCCATGTAGTCCTCCCACTGTTCCATGGTGCGCGGGCCGGCGATGGCGCCAGTGACGAGACGGTTGTTCAGCACCCAGGCGATTGCGAAGCGGGAGGCGGTGGTGCCGCGATCTTCGGCATACTCCGCGATGGCGCGGGCGAGGTGGAGGCTTTCTGGCCGCCATTCGGTCTCCATCATGCGCCTGTCCTGCCGCCCGGCGCGGGTGCCGGCTTGCGGGGGGATGTCGGGGGTGTATTTGCCGGTGAGCACGCCGCGGGCGAGCGGGGAATAGGGGAACACCCCTACACCGAAATGCGCACATGCCGGCAGGTGCTCGACCTCGATCGTCCGGTTCAGCGCGTTGTAGAGCGGCTGGCTGGCAACGGGGCGGTCGATGCCGGCCTCGTCGCAGAGGCGGCAGATCTCGGCCAGGCGCCAGGCGCGATAGTTGGAGACGCCGAAATGGCGCAGCTTGCCGACGCGGATGAGGTCGACGAGCGCGCGGACGGTTTCCTCCAGCGGCGTGGAGTGGTCTTCCTTGTGGAGGTACATGATGTCGATGGTATCGACGCCGAGACGCCGGAGGCTGGCTTCGGTGGCGCGCTGGATGTGACCCCGCGAGGTGCCGACGCCGTTCGGGCCATTGCCGGTCGGGTTTGCGAGCTTGGTCGCGACCACCCACCAGGCGCGGTCGGCGGCGATGGCGCGGCCAACCACCTCCTCGGACGCGCCGCCGTTGTAGGCGTCGGCGGTGTCGATGAAGTTGATGCCCTGTTCGCGCGCGCGGGCAACGATGCGGTGGGAGGTCGCCTCGTCGGTGGGGCCGCCGAACATCATGGTGCCAAGGCAGAGCGGCGAGACCTTCAAGCCGCTGCGGCCGAGGGAGCGGTAGGTCATGGGCGTCTGGCTCATACGGGCGAATCCTTGAAGGGGCGGGGTAGCATAGTGCCGATCGGCGGTGCGCGTGACCGGGGAAGCGCCGTTCGTTGCATTCTCATGATATATTGCGTCGTCGTAGCATTAATATATCGTTAACTATCATTACCGAATTGCCGATACCGGCACGGACTGTATTGTCGCGGCATGGGCGATCCCGCTGACATTTCCTGCGGATAGGCGACGGCATGGCATTTCAGTTCCATCCCCACCACGACAGTCCCGCCGCGTGAACGACCAGCCCATCCATGCGCCACGCGGTGAGACGGACGCCCTTTCGTCCCCCTTGCAGGGCGCGCGCGACCGCGACCTGGCGGAGTTGCGGGCGAGCGGACTGGTCGATGCCACCTGGTACGCCCGCGCCTATGTCGATCCCGCGGGCATCGACCCGCACGCGCACTACCTGGACTACGGGGCGCGGGAAGGGCGGCTGCCCAACCCCTATTTCGCCACCGAGTGGTACCTGCGCCAGAACCCCGATGTGGGGCTGACGGGGCAGAACCCGCTGCTTCACTACATCCGCCGCGGCGAGACCGAATGCCGCGCGCCGGCACCGCATTTCGACCTGGCGTGGTACCGCACCCGCCATGTGACCGTGCCGGGGCAGACGCTGCTGCGGCATTTCCTCGACACCCGCCTGTCGGGCGAGGCCAGCCCGCTCTCCGAGTTCGACCCGCGCTTCTACCTGGAGACCTATCCGGACATCGCGGCGGCCGGGGTGGACCCGTTCGAGCACTTCCTGCACTGGGGCTACAAGGAGGGGCGCAACCCGTCGGCCGGGTTTGACACGCGATGGTATGTGCGCCGCTACCTCGACGGGGACCTGTCTGAGAACCCGCTGCTCCACTATCGCCGCATCCGACGGCTGCTGCGCGTGCATCCGACGCCGCCGCAGAACGAGACCGGGGTGTTCGACGCGGTGCGGCGCAACACGCGGCCGGGGCCGGAGTTCGAGGAGGCGCAGGCGCTGCCAACGGGCGCGCGACTGCGGGCGCAGGTGCTGGCATTCTACCTGCCGCAGTTCCACGCAATTGCGGAGAACGACGCCTGGTGGGGGCGCGGCTTCACCGAATGGACCTCCGCCGCCCGGGCGATGCCGCGGTTCGAGGGGCATTACCAGCCAAGGGTGCCGCGCGACCTCGGTCATTACCGGCTGGAGGGCACCGCCACGCTGCGCCGCCAGGTGTAAATGGCGCGCGGCGCCGGACTGTCCGGCTTCGTGCATTACTTCTACTGGTTCAACGGCCGGCGGCTGCTGGAGGCGCCGGTGGAAGCGATGCTGGCCGACTCAGGTGTAGAGTTCCCATTCTGCCTGATGTGGGCGAACGAGAACTGGACCCGGCGCTGGGACGGCGGCGACCGCGACGTGCTGATCGCGCAGGATTATCGCGCGCAGGACGATGCGGACCTGGTGGATTGCCTGGCACGGCATTTCCGCGACCCGCGCTACATCCGGCTGGAGGGGCGGCCGCTGCTGATGCTGTATCGCCCGGCGCTGATCCCGGACACTGCGGAAACGGTTGCGCGCTGGCGCGGGCTGTTCCGGGCGCGGCACGGGGAGAATCCGCTGTTGGTGATGGCGCAAAGCTTCGATGTGATGGACCCGCGCCCGCTCGGCCTGGACGCGGCTGTGGAGTTTCCGCCGCACAAGCTGGTCAGCGGGCTGGCGATGCGCAACGGCGACCTGAACTGGTACGACCCTCGGGCAACCGCGCAGGTGTTCGCTTATGACGACGTGGTCGCCGCGTCGCTGGGCGAGGCGGCGCCGGAGTTCCCGCTGATCAAAACCGCGGTGCCCTCCTGGGACAACGACGCACGGCGCCAGGGGGCCGGGCTGGTGCTGTATGGCGCCGCGCCGGCAAAGTACCAGGCTTGGCTGGCGGCATTGGTGGCGCGTGCGCAGAAGGCTCCGGTGGGTGGGACGCCGCTGGTGTGCGTGAACGCCTGGAACGAATGGGCGGAGGCGGCCTACCTGGAGCCGGACGTGCATTACGGCGGCGCCTGGCTGAACGCGACCGCACGGGCGGTGACCGGGCTCGCCGGTGCGTCGGGCGGGCCGGGGCTGCTGCTGGTCGGGCACGATGCGTTCCCGGCCGGGGCGCAGATGCTGCTGCTGCATCTCGCGCGGCAGTTGCAGCGCGCGCACGGGGTGCGGCTGCAGATCCTGCTGCTCGGCGGCGGCGCGTTGCGCGAAGCCTATGCGGCGGTGGCGCCGACAACTGTGCTGGAGGATGCGGCGCAGTGGCCGGCGCATGCTGCGGGATACGCAGCGCGGGGCATTGCAGCGGCGATTGTGAACAGCGCGGTGTCGGGCGCGGTGGTGCCGGTGCTAACGGAAGCGGGCATCCGCGCGACGCTGCTGGTGCATGAGTTGCCACGGCTGCTGGCGGAGAAGGCGGCGCTGGGTGCGGCGAAGGCCGGGGCGGCGGCGGCCCGGCTGGTGTTCCCCTCGCCGGTGGTGCAGGCGGCGTTTGCGGCGGTGGCGCCCTTTGATCCCGCGGCGGCGCGGCTGCTGCCGCAGGGCAACTACCGCGCCGTCTGCTTCGACCCAGCGGCGCGTGCCCGGCTGCGGGCGGAACTTGGGCTGGGTGACGGGCAACGCCTCGTCCTCGGGGTCGGGTATGGCGACTTGCGCAAGGGGTTCGACCTGTTCCTGCAGGCCTGGCGCGCGGCGTCGCGGCTGGACCCAGCAGTGGTATTCGCCTGGATTGGCGCGATCGACCCCGCGGTGCTGTCGTGGCTGGGGCCGGAGATCGCGCCAGCGGAGGCCAGCGGCCGGTTCCTGCGACCGGGATTTCGCGAGGATGCCGCGGACTGGTTCAGCGCGGCGGACGCCTTCTGCCTGTCGTCGCGTGAGGATCCGTTCCCGACTGTGGCGCTGGAGGCGCTGGCGGCCGGGCTGGGGTTGGTGGCGTTCACGGGCTCGGGCGGCATTCCGCCGCTGCTGGCCGATTGGCGCGGGGAAGCCGTGCCGATGGGCGACGCGTTCGAGATGGCCGCCGCGCTGACCCGGCTGATGGCGACCGCAGAGGATGGCGCCGCACGAAGCGCCACCGCGGCCCGCGCACAGACGGCGTTCGACTTCACCCCCTATGCCGCGCAGGTGCTGCACGAGGCGTTGCCGGACCTGGCGCAGATCAGCGTGGTGGTGCCCAACTACAATTATGCCCGGCATCTGGCGGGGCGGCTGGGCTCGGTGTTCGGGCAGACCCATCCGGTGGCAGAGGTGGTCCTGCTGGACGATGCCTCCACCGACCACAGTCTGGCGGTGGCGGAGCAGGTCGCGGCGGCGTGGGGGCGGGACCTCACCGTGGTGGCCAATGCGCGCAATGCCGGGTGCGTGTTCGCGCAATGGCGCCGCGGCGTGGAGCGGGCGCAGGGCGATTGGGTATGGATCGCCGAGGCCGATGACGAGGCCGATCCCGACTTCCTG
Organism: Rhodospirillales bacterium; assembly: GCA_031424895.1. GTDB lineage: Bacteria > Pseudomonadota > Alphaproteobacteria > Acetobacterales > Acetobacteraceae > CAMDGX01. The sequence goes on along the minus strand of JANPIH010000066.1, from coordinate 24,209 downwards.
GCCACGCTGGTTGCGCGGACCTCGGCAGGTTCGGACGTCATCGCGGTGGCCTGCGACAGCCGGGCAGTGGACGCGTCCGGGGCCGTTTTATGGGACAGCCACCAGGCCTATTTCGCCGCGGCCGGGGTGGCGGGGCTGGCGCAGGATGGAGTGTTCGCCGCACGAGACTTCGCAGCGTCCTTCCTGGCCGAGCGCAACCTGCTGGTGAACGCCAGCGCCATCCTGTTCCAGCGCGAAGCGTTGCTGGCGGCGCTGAAACGTTGCGAGAAGGCCTTGCCGGATTACCGCATGGCGGGTGACTGGCATCTGTACCTCGACCTGTTCGGGCGCAGCTCCGGGCAGGTGGTGTGGGTGGCGGCGCCGATGAACGCCCACCGCCGGCATGGCGGGAGCGTCACCGGGGCGCTGGACCCGCAGCGGCACCTGGATGAGATCGCGCGCGCGCACGCTCACGCGCGATCGCTGCTGGGCGGCAAGGGGGGGTTGGAGGCACGGCAGCGGAACTATCGCGACGAAGTGGCGGCCGCCTTGGCATTAGCCGAGAATGCCGCCGGGCGCCGGCGGGCACGGCGGAATGCCAAGGCAACCGCCTGAGGCGTTGGGCTATGGTGGCGCCACCTGCCAGGAGCCGGCTGCCATGACGGATGTCTCGATCCCTCGCCTCGTGACCGCACGGCTGGTGTTGCGCGCGCCGGTAGCCGCAGATTTCCCGGCCTATGCGGCGCTGATGGCCTCGCCGCGCGCCCGCTTCATGGGCGGCCCGATCGGCACGCGCGCCGCCTGGGGGATGTTCTGCCACGACGTGGCGCAATGGTCCCTGTTTGGGCATGGCGCGCTGATAATGGACCTGACGGCGGGCGGGGCGTGCGTCGGGCAGGTCGGCATCAACCACGGGCCGCTGTTCCCCGAACGGGAGCTGGGTTGGTTGGTCTATGACGGACATGAAGGCCGGGGGTATGCCACCGAGGCCGCTCGCGCGCTGCGCGATTGGGCGGCGGCTGGCGGGATGCGGGGGTTGGTCAGCTATATCGATCCGGCGAACGACCGCTCCGTCGCGGTTGCAGAACGACTGGGTGCCACGCGCGACGACGAGGCGCCACGGCAGGATCCGGACGACCTGGTGTATCGTCACCCGTAGGCGGAACGCCGCAAACCGACGCGTCAACTTGCTACGCAGCCGGGACCGACGACCGTCGTGCACCAGCAGATCAGCGCTTCCCTGTTGGTCGCGGTTGGCCCCTTGTTCGCCCTAGCGGGGTGGTGTGGCGCCAAGGGCATGCCAACATTGACCGGCCAGTGAGCGAGCGGCGCCGCCTGAGGGCTGGAACTAGGAGATGGTGCCGACGGTCAGGATTGAACTGACGACCTACTGATTACGAATCAGTTGCTCTACCACTGAGCTACGTCGGCACATCGGGCGGCCTGGGTTGGACCGGGGAGGGCATATACCGCCATGCCGTAGCCGCCGCAACAAGCCATCGCGCGGCTTAGGCAGACGGGGCGGCCAGTTCCAGCCGCGGTGCAGGCTTGCGGATCGCGCCGATCAGGCTGCGAACCTCCGCGCGCGCGGCCACGTGGCTCATGCCCATGCTGATGCCCAGGCCGGCCTCCTTCACGTCCATCAGCGTCAGTCCCTGGAGATACAGTTCGCGGAAAATCACCCGCTCGCCGAACCCGCGCACGGTGCGGAAACCGATGCGCTTTGCCAATGCGTCCAGCGTGGCGCCCACGTCGCGCTTGTTGCGGGCCTCACTGGCGCCAAGGCGGTTGCGCATCACGATCCAGTCGATCTTGCCGCGGTCGCGCGCGAAGCGGCGCTTGCGCGCTTCCCACACCATCTCGCTGTAGATGCTCGGTTGCACGATGTCATGGCGGTCGGGGTCCACCTTGGCCAGCATCGCGAAATCCACGAAGCTGTCGTTGATGGGGGTCACCAGCGTATCGGCATGGGCATGGCCCAGGCGCGAGAGGTAGGTGTCACTGCCCGGGCAGTCGATCACCACAATTTCGCACTGCCGCGACAGCCCTTCGAGCGCCGCGGCGAAAAGCACGGTTTCCTCCGCCTCCGCCTCGGCCCGGCTGTCGTGCGCGCTGCGGTGAACGGCGGCGCGCTCCGGCAGCGGCAGGGCAATGCCCTTGGCCCGGGCGAAGGCCTCACGCGCCGCAAGATAGCCGGTCAGCGTCGCCTGGCGCGCATCGAGGTCGATCGCCCCCACGCGGTAGCCGTCGCGCAACAGGGCGACGATCAGGTGCATGGCGGCGGTGGACTTGCCCGAGCCACCCTTCTCGTTGCCCAGGACAATCACCTGCGCACGCTGTTCGATCGAGACGCTCGCCACCTTGTACTCCTTCCGGCACAGCCCATCGGTCGGGCAAGGTGCCGGCTACGCATTGGGCCGTTTATGCCAAGAGCGCACGCCGCCGTCCACGCGGCCCGAACAGCCTCAGCGGCTGGGGGTCGGCGGAGAGGGGGCGCGCAGCAGCATGATCGCGCGGCGCAGGCGGATAATGCCGGGGCGGATCTGCCCATGCGCGCACAGCCGCTCGCCCTCGCCAGCCAGCACGTCCGCCTCCTGATGCGGCCCCGGATTCGCCCGGCGCAACTGGCTCGCATGGACGGCAAGCTCGGCGCAGTGCTCACGGGTGTGAGTGGTCACGCGCAGCGAATCGTCGCGCTCGTCCTCCTGGCTTGCCATGATCCAGCTTGGGCGCGATGAACCCGGGGCCGGCGCCGCCGCGCGCATCCCGTGCGGCAGGCACGCACCCAACACAACAAGCATGGCAAGCGATAGCCGCCGGCTCACGCGGCCGGGTCCTGCGACGCGGCGGGCTGCGCCCCACCGGGCTGCACGGCGGCAGGAAACTGAAGCACGGCGCGCAGCCCGGGGGCATTGTCCTCCAGCCGCAGCGCGCCGCCGTGAAGCATGGCCACCGCCTGCACCAGGGCAAGGCCCAGGCCCGACCCCGGCGTGCTGCGCGCCGTCTCGCCGCGGAAGAAGCGTTGCGTCGCATGCTCGCGGTCCTGCAACGGAATGCCCGGCCCGTCATCGGCCACCACGATCTCCACCGCCCCCGGAGCCGCATGCGCCGACAGCCGGATCACGCCGCTGGGAGGGGAGAACTTCACCGCATTGTCCAGCAGATTGGCCACCGCCTGCTGGATCATGTCGCGGTCGCCGAACACCCTCGCCCTGGGCGGAATGCGGGCGACCAGCGTCTGCCCGGTTTCTTCCGCCGCGGCGTCGTAGAGTTCCGCGAGGTCGGACAGCAGCGGGGCGAGATCCACATCGGTGAACGCCGACCGGCGGGCACCCGCCTCGATCTCGGCGATGCGCAACAATGCCTGAAACACCGCGACGATGTCGTCGAGGTCGCTTTGTGCCCGCTCGATCGCCTGGCGCAGATCGGCCTCGGTGCGCGCCGTGGTCGCCGCGTCCTCCAGGCGAATGCGCGCGCGGGTGATCGGCGTGCACAGGTCGTGGGCGATCGCATTGGACACCTGGCGCACGCCGTCCATCAGGCGCGCGATCCGGTCGAGCATGTCGTTGATCGTTTCGGCCAACAGGTCGAACTCGTCGCTATGGCCCGTCACCTTCACGCGGCGGCTAAGGTCGCCAGTGCTCACCGCGACGGCGGTGGCGGAGATATCGGCCAACGTCGAGTGGAACAGGCCGCGCACCGCCATGGCGCCAACCGTGCCCAGCAGCACCGCGATCACCGCTGCCCACAGCATCGCGTCGGCGACGATGCCGCGCAGCTGTACACGCGAGGCCACATCGCGCCCGACCAGCAGGTGCAACCCCCCCGGCAGGTCTTCGCGATGCACCCGCGCCAGGCCCTTCATTCCGCCGCGGTCCACGCGCACGTCGGTCCACTCGAAATCCGCCGGCACATTGCGCGGCCAGCGTTCCAGGTTGCCCGCAAGTTGCTGCAGGTTGGCGTCGACCAGCAGATAGACGGCATCGTCGTCGATGTTGCCGGCAATGCGCTGCTCGATCGTCTCCACCAGCACCGCTACCCCACCCTCGGCGAAGCGCTCCACCAGGCCCTGGGTGTCGACCAGGATCGCGCCCTCGTTCTGCCGGTCGAGCAGGCCGGCGGTGGACCACCACAGGAACGCGGCCAGGGCCAGCGAACTGGCACCAAACAGGCACGCATAGATCATGCCGAAGCGCACGCCGGCCTGTCCGAAGAACGCAGACAGCCGGCCATGCGGCCGCTGCGGCGCTTGCCAGTGGTCCGGCGGCGCCGACGGCCCGGGCGCCTGCCCGACATCCTCCACGAACGCCCGCCCAGATGGGGGCGTCGCCCCGCCGGCGGCGCGGCCGGGTTGGGAGTCCGTCATCGCGCCGACATTGCCACGCGGCGCGCGCCCGGCCTCACGGCGCCTCGGCGCGCAGCATGTAGCCGGCGTTGCGCACAGTATGGATCAAAGGCATCGGGAAGGGTTTGTCCACCTTCTGGCGCAAGCGCGAGACGTGCACGTCGATAACATTGGTCTGCGGGTCGAAATGATAGTCCCACACGCCCTCCAGCAGCATGGTACGGGTAACCACCTGGCCGGCATGGCGCATCAGGTATTCCAGCAGGCGGAACTCGCGCGGTTGCAGCTCCACCTTCTGCCCTGCGCGCTTCACCCCGCGCGACAGCAGGTCCATCTCCAGGTCGCCGACCAGCAGCTTGGTGGCTGGCCCCTCGCTCTTGCCCCGCCGCGTCAACGCCTCCACCCGGGCGAGCAACTCGGCGAAGGCGAACGGCTTGGTCATGTAGTCGTCGCCGCCCGCCTTCAGCCCACGCACCCGGTCATCCACCTGCGCCATGGCCGAGAGGAACAGCACCGGCGTGGTGTTGCCCTGGCTGCGCAACGTCTCCAGCAGGCGCAGCCCGTCCACTCCGCCCGGCAGCATGCGGTCGAGCACAATGGCATCGAAGCTTTCGCTGGCAGCCAGGAACAGCCCGTCACGGCCATTGGCGGTATGCTCCACCACATGCCCGGCCTCCTTCAGCCCCTTGACCACGAAGCCGGCCACGTCCTTGTCGTCCTCGACCACCAGAATCCGCATGGCTCAGTTCTCCTGGGTGTTCGGGCGGCGACCGACGGCCACGGTCAGGTCGAGGATCTGATTCTGCCGCCGCACGGCAAGCTTCACCCGCTCCCCGGGCGGCACGGCCGCGACGATGCGGATCAGGGTGCGGAAGCTTTCCACCTTCTCGTCGTTGGCGCGCACCACCACATCGCCCTGGCGCAGCCCGCCACGCGCGGCCGGCCCGTCACGCACCAGCGCCGCGATGCCCACGCCCGCCCCCTGAGGATTCTGCACATCCGTCAGCGTCGCACCCAGCCAGCCGCGCTCCACCCGCCCCTTGCTGCGCAATTCGCCCACGATCCGGCTGACCAGCTCGCTCGGGATGGCGAACCCGATGCCGACCGAGCTGCCGGTGGGCGAGAAGATCGCCGTGTTCATCCCCACCACGCCGCCCGCCGTGTCGAACAGCGGGCCACCGGAGTTGCCTGGGTTGATCGGCGCGTCGATCTGCAGGAAGTCGTCGAACGGCCCAGTGCCGATGTCGCGCCCACGCGCGGAGATGATCCCGGCCGAAACCGAGCCGCCCAACCCGAACGGATTGCCCGCGGCCAGCACCCAATCCCCCACCTCCGCCACGCGGCTGTCGGCCCATTGCGCGGCCGGCAGGGGCTGCGGCGGATCGACCTTGATCAGCGCCACGTCGGTCAGCTCGTCGCCCCCCACCAGCCTGGCCGGCAGGCGCGTGCCGTCGAACAGGCTGACGACGATGCGCGTGGCCGTGCCGACCACGTGGTTGTTGGTCACGATGTAGCCCGACGGGTCGATGATGAATCCCGAGCCGACGCCCGAAACTTCACGCTGCTGCGGCTGGCGCTGGCGGAAGCGCTCGCGCAGCTGGCGCTGCACGTCCGGCGGCAACATCGAAAGCGGGTCGTTGGCAGCCGCCACGGTCTCGGTGACCGCGATGTTCACCACGGTCGGCAGCACACGCCGCACCAGCGGGGCGAAGCTCTCGGGCGCGGCACGGGCCGGGGCCGGGCGCACGAAGGGCGGCAGCGCCAGCAGCGCGGCGGCGGCCCCCATCCCGGCCAGCAGCGAGCGGCGGCGCGGCGCGGGGGGGGGCGGTATGGGGCGGTGGGTCAGGGCTTGCACCATGCGTTCCTCTCCAGTCCGGGCCGCATCGCCCGGCAAATCCGTTCCGGGCCGCACCGACCCGGGCATGCAGTCAGCATCGCAAACGTGGTGCCGAACCCGCCGCACAACAAGTTAACGTCATGACAGCCCACCGGAAGTGATCGCCGCCGGGTCCTCCGGCCAGTCATGGCGTGGGTAGCGGCCGCGCATGTCCTTGCGCACATCCGCCCACGCACCGCGCCAGAACGCGTCGAGATCGCCGGTGATCGCCACCGGCCGCCCCGCCGGCGACAGCAACGCCAGGCGAAGTTCAACGCGCCCGCCTGCGAGTTTCGGTGTCTCGCGCATTCCGTAGAAATGCTGCGCCCGGGCCTCGGCCAGCGGCACCGGCTGGGTGTAGTCCACCGCCGCCCGCCCGCGCGGCAACGGCAGGTGGGTCGGCAACTCGCGGTCCAGGCGCTGCGTCCGCGCCCACCCGTCGCTCATGCCGGCGAGCGCCGCGCGCAGAACGGCAGCCATGTCGAGGCGGGAAAGGTCCGCGATGCGTGACATTCCGTTCAGGTGCGCGGCCAGCCAGCCCCGGTCGGCAGCGAGCGCCGCTTCGGATAAATCCGGCCACCCCCCCTCCGGCTCCAGCCCGTGCATCAGGCCGACCCGCGCCTGGAACTGCCGCGCCGCGTCCGCCCAAGGCAGCTGCGCGAGGTTCGCCGCCGCCGCCAGCGCGGCCACCGTCTCCGCCGGGTCGGCCGGCTCGGTGCGGTCCTCCAGGATCAGCGCCCCCAGCCGCCGCCGGCGCCGCGCCAGCACCGAGCCGGTGGTCGGGTCCAGCCCCGTCTCCACCACCTCCACCACCCGTGCCGCCAGGGCAGGCGGCAGCCGCGCGAAATCAAGCGGGGCTGCCATGCGGATGCGCGCGCCCGCCTTCATCTCCAGACTCGCCACCGCCAGCAGCTTAGCCTTGGCCAGCGGATCGGAGACCGGCATGCGCGCCCCTCCCCCCCCGGCCAGCCGGAAGCTGCCCGGCTCGCCGCGGCGCTGGGCGATGCGGTCCGGGAAGCCGGCGGCGATCAGCCTCGCCGGATCGCCCTCCGCTACGGTCGCCCCCAGCCGCAGCCGGCGGCGATACTGCGCGGCGGCGCGGTTGATGCGCGAAACGGCCCCTCGGTCAGCCTCCGCCCCCCCTGGCGCATGCCCCGCAATTGCTGCCAGCCGCAGCCCGATGTCGGCCGGCGCATCCGCCCCGCGCCCCGGCGGCGGGCGCAGCGGGTCGCGCTCCTCCAGCAGGGCGGCGAGATCAGCGGCCAGTGCTGCCTCGCCCGGTGTCTCAGCCGCCAGCATCATCGCCGCCAGCCTAGGATGGGCACCCAACAGCGCCATCGCCCGCCCCTGCGCCGTGATCCGCCAGGCGCCATCCCCTGGGCCCTCCAGCGCCCCCAGCTCCGCCAGCAGCGCCTGCGCCGCGGCCAGCGGGCCCGCCGGCGGCGCGTCGGGAAACGGCAGGTCGGCCGGGGCAGAGCCCCACGCGGCGCAATCGAGCGCCAGGCCAGACAGCTCCGCCTGCAAAATCTCCGGCGGGTCGAACACCGGCAGGCCGCGATGCAGCGCTGTCGTCCACAGCCGCACCGCCACCCCCGGCCCCTCGCGCCCGGCGCGCCCCGCCCGCTGCTCCGCCGCCGCACGGCTGATCCGCAGCGTCGCTAGCCGGGTCAGCCCGGTCGCCGGATCAAGCTGCGGCGCCCGCCGCCAGCCGCCATCCACCACGATCCGCACCCCCGGCACGGTCAGCGACGTCTCGGCGATCGAGGTCGCCAGCACCACCCGCCGCCCCTCCGCCGGGCGCAGCGCCCGATCCTGCTCGGCCGGCGGCAACTCCCCGTGCAGCGGCAGCACCAGCGCCCCGCACCCCGTCAGCGCCGCCTCGGTGCGCCGGATCTCGCCCATGCCGGGCAGGAACGCCAGGATATCCCCGCGATGCTCGGCCAGCGCCGCCCGGATCGCCCGCGCCATCGCTTCCGGCAGGTCGCGCAGCTGTGCCAGGTCCCGCGCCGCGTGGCCGACCGCCACCGGATGCATCCGGCCGTCGCTCCGCACTACCTCGGCGTCCAGCAGCGGCCCCAGCCGGGCACCATCGGCGGTGGCGCTCATCGCCAGCAGCCGCAGCTCCGGGCGCAGCACGCGCTGCAGGTCCAGGCAGAAGGCCAGCGCCATGTCGGCATCCAGCGCCCGCTCATGCACCTCGTCCAGGATCACCAGCGCCACGCCGTCCAGCCCCGGGTCAGATTGCAGCCGGCGCACCAGCAGCCCCTCGGTCACCACCTCGATGCGCGTCGCCGCCGAAACCGCGCTGTCCAGCCGGGTCCGGTAGCCCACCGTCTGCCCGACGGGTTCGCCAAGCAGGAAGGCCATGCGCGTGGCCGCCGCCCGCGCGGCCAGCCGCCGCGGCTCCAGCATCACGATGCGCCCCCCCTCCAGCCAGGGCGCCCCCAGCAGCGCCAGCGGCACCAGCGTCGTCTTGCCGGCGCCGGGCGGGGCGATCAGCACCGCATTCGGCCGCACCGCCAGCGTCGCCAGCAGGGCCGGCAGGATTTCGGCTACCGGCAGGCCCTCTGCCGCTTCGTCGGGAAATGCATATGTCACGCGCTGGCCATAGCACCTCACGCGCTCCGCGACAGGGGGGCGAAACTCTGGTATGCGCCGGCCCGGAGGCCCCGATGACCGCTCGCCTGCTCCTCCTGCTGCTGCTCATCGGCCTGGCCGCGCGCGACGCGCGCGCGCTGGAAAGTGCCATCGTGTCCAGCCCACGCGCCCAGGCCAGCCTGGTGACGGAGGCCGACGCCTTCATCCCCGGCCAGCCCCTGCGCGTCGGCCTGCGCCTGCGCATGGCACCGGGCTGGTACACCTACTGGCAGAACCCCGGCGATGCCGGCGCCGCCCCGGAACTCGATTTCAGCCTGCCGGCCGGCGCCACCGCCGGCCCGATCGCCTGGCCGACGCCCGCCCGCCACGCCACCGGCCCGGTCATGAGCTACGGCTACGACGGTGAGGTGCTCCTGCCCGTCACCATCACCACCACCCGGGAACTCGCCGACCGGCTGGTGGTCCAGGTCCATGCCTCCTGGCTGGTCTGCGAGAAAATCTGCGTGCCGGAGGACGGGGACTTCACCCTTACCCTCCCCGCCGGCACCCCAACGCCCTACGCCGAGGCGAAGCTGTTCGCCGCCGCCGATGCAGCCACCCCCCGCCCCGCCCCCTGGCCCGCCGCCGTCTCGCCGGAAGGCGTCCTGAGCCTGCGCATCCCGGGGCTGGACGCCGCCCAGGTCCGCGAAGCCTGGTTCGCCCCGCTCGCCTGGGGCCAGGTCGTACACAGCGCCCCGCAGGTGATGGACGCCGCGGCGGACGGCATCAGCCTTGCCCTGCAGCCCGGCCCGGAGTTCCGCCACGCCGCGGGGCTGGCCGGCGTGGTGATCATCACCGACCATGCCGGACAGACCAGCGCGCTCTCGCTCACCGCATCCCCCGGCCCCACAATCACCCCCGCCGCCATCCTGCCGCTGTGGCAACTCATCGCCTTCGCCGTCGCCGCCGGGCTGATCCTGAACCTGATGCCCTGCGTCTTCCCGGTGCTCGCGATGAAGGCCATGGCCCTCGCCCAGCTGTCCGGCACCGCGCGTCGCACCGCCCTGGGCCATGCCGGTGCCTACGCCGCCGGCGTGGTGGCCACCTTCCTGGCCCTGGCCGGAACGCTGGTGGCCTTGCGCGCCGCCGGCAGCGTGGTCGGCTGGGGCTTCCAGTTCCAGTCCCCGGTCTTCGTCGCCGCCATGGCCTGGCTGCTGTTCGCGGTCGGGCTGAACATGTCCGGCCTTTACGGCATTCGCGCCGGCGCCGTGTCCGGCATCGGCGGCAACGCCGCCCAGCGTGGCGGGCTCAGCGGCAGCTTCCTCACCGGGCTGCTCGCCGTGCTGGTCGCCACCCCCTGCACCGCCCCGTTCATGGGCGCCGCGATCGCCGGCGCGATGGCCGCCCCGCTCTTGGTCACGCTGCTCGGCTTCCTGGCAATGGGGATTGGCTTCGCCCTGCCCTATGTGGCGCTCGCCACCATCCCCGCCTTCGCCCGGCTGATGCCGCGCCCCGGCGCCTGGATGGAGGTGCTGCGCCAGGTGCTCGCCTTCCCGATGTATGCCGCCGCGGTCTGGATGCTCTGGGTCGTGAGCCTCCAGTCCGGCCCGACCGGCGTGCTCTACACCGCCGGCGGCATGGTGCTGATCGGCTTCGCTCTTTGGGCCCTCGGCGTCGCCCAAAGCGGCCTCGCCCAAACCGGTACCGGCCGCCGCCTCGCAGTCGCCGCCAGCGTCGCCGCCTCGGCCGCCGCCATCGCACTCCTCTCCACCCTGGCCACCACGCCCCCCGCCACGGCCGCCGCCCCGGGCGCCGCCCCCGCCACCGGCGATGCGTCGCAATCCTTCACCCCCGCCCGCCTCTCCGAGTTGCGCGCCGAGGGCCGCCCCGTCTTCGTCAACCTGACCGCCGCCTGGTGCGTCACCTGCATCGTCAACGAACAGGTCGTGCTCGCCCAGCCTGCCGTGCAGCAGGCCTTCGCCGCGCGCGGCGTCACCTACCTCAAGGGCGACTGGACCCGCCGCGACCCGGCGATCACCGACTACCTGCGCGCCCTCGGACGCGACGGCGTGCCGCTCTATGTGCTGTATCCGCCGCGCGGCGGCACCCCCGTGGTGCTGCCGCAGATCCTCACCGAACAACGCGTGCTCGACGAACTCACCCGCGCCGGGCTCTAACCCGCCGCCACCCCAGGGAGACCACCGTGACGATCCGCCGCCGCAGCCTCCTCGCCGTCCCCGCCGCACTCCCAGCCCTTTTGGCCATCCCCCTCCTGCGCCCCGGCGCGGCCCAGGCCACCTCGATGGCCGTCCCAGCCATTGCCGCCCCTGCCCCCGCCTTCACCGGCACGAACAGCAACGGCGCCCAGGTCAGCCTCGCCCAGTTCGCCGGCAAGCCCGTGGTCCTGGAATGGACCAACGACGGCTGCCCCTATGTCAGGAAGTGGTACAACAGCGGCGCCATGCAGGACCTCCAGCGCCAGGCCGCCGCTATGGGCGCGGTGTGGCTCTCCATCATCTCCTCCCCCCCCGGCGAGCAGGGCCATGTCGACGGCAGCGGCGCCAACGCGCTCAGCCAAAGCCGCAACGCCGCCCCCGCCCATGTCCTGCTGGACCCCGAGGGCCGCATCGGCCGCATCTATGGCGCCACCGTCACCCCGCACATGTTCATCATCGATGCCAAGGGCACCCTGGTCTATGCCGGCGGCGCCGACAGCATCCCCTCCACCCGCCAGGACGACATCGCCCGCGCCACCCCCTACGTGCGCGACGCCCTGACCGCCCTGGCGGCGGGCGCGCCAATCGCCAACCCGGTCACCCGCCCCTACGGCTGCGTCGTGAAATACCGCAACCAGGTCTGACCCGATGCCGCTCGACTCCACCGGCGGCGACCGGCGCGGCGGCGGCGGCGGCCGCCCGGCACGCAACGTGCTGGGCGGAACGCTGGAGCCCTGCTCCCTGCGCCCGCTCACCGGCTTCTTCCGCAACGGCTGCTGCAACACCGGGCCGGAAGACGCCGGCAGCCACACCGTCTGCGCGGTCATGACGGCCGAATTCCTCACCTACAGCCGGGACGCCGGCAATGACCTCTCCACCCCGATGCCGCAATATGGCTTCCCTGGCCTGCGCCCCGGCGACCGCTGGTGCCTCTGCGCCCCCCGGTGGCAGGAAGCCCTGGCCGCCGGCTGCGCCCCCCAGGTCGTGCTGCGCGCCACCGAACTCGGCGCGCTGGCCTGGTGCGGGCTCGACGACCTGCGCGCCCACGCGGTGGACGGCGAAGCCTGATCCCATCTTTCCGGCCGTTTCCCGCCGCCAGGATTGGCCGCGTCGGCGTGTGCCTCTATACCGCTGACGATCCGCCGCCACCGCATCGCGTGGCGCGGCGGCTCCGGCAACAGCGGCGGATGGCAGCCCCAGTATGGATTTCCTCAAAAGCATCCTGAACGTCGTCCAGGATCTCTACCGGAAGTGGCGATTCCGCTACTTCCTGCTGCACGCCTACCTGTCCTACTGGCGCAGCTTCCTGCGCAACCCGAACCAGGTCATCCACACCTGGACCAACGGCCGCCCGCTCGGCCGCAAGGTCGCCATCTTCGTTCATTTCGACGCCGCCGGCGAACTCCAGCCCTACCTGCTGCCCTACCTCCGCGCCCTGTGCGAGCGTGGCTTCGACACCGTGTTCGTCACCAACTCCGGCCGCCTGGCCACGGCGGCCCGCGCAGCACTGGAACCCCTCTGCGCCGCCATCCTGGTCCGCCGCAACATCGGCTACGATTTCGGCGCCATGCGCGACGGCCTGCGCCACGCCGACGCCAAGCCCGCCACAACCGACCTGCTGCTGGTGCTGAACGACAGCGTCTACGGCCCCCTGTCAGATATTGGACCGATGCTAGACCGCATCGACTTCACCCATGCCGATGTCTGGGGCGCCACCGAAAGCTACCAGAACCGCTACCACCTGCAGTCCTTCTTCATCGCCGTCGGCCCCGCCGCCCTGGCCAGCAAGGCATGGGGCAGCTTCTGGAGATCAGTCCGGCCGGTGCGCAACAAGCTGTGGGTGATCCTGCACTACGAGGTCGGCATGACCCGCAGCTTGCTGAAGCACGGCCTGCGCTGCGCCGCCCTCTACCCCTACAAGGACCTGATCGCCCTCATCGACCCAGCCCCGCTGGTGAAGAACAAGCGCGACACCCCCGACGAAACCGACCCGTTCGTCATCAACCGCAAAACCCACCTGACGCACATCCTGTTCTCGGCCTCGCACCGGGTCCCGATGAACCCGACGGCGGAGCTATGGCGCCAGCTGATGCAGGTGCGCTTTCCGTTCATCAAGCGCGAGTTGCTGCGCGACAACCCCGCCCGCGTCATCGACCTCGTCGACTGGCGCGACATGGCGCGAAAAACCTACGACGCCGACTTCAGCGCCATCGAGGACGATCTCCAGCGCGTGCTGCGCGACCGGACGCCGTAGGAAGGGCCAGGGCTCTGCCGTCGCGGCGCGAAGCCGCGCCACGGAGGACCCACAAAGGGCCGGCGGCCCTTTGATCCCCATTATTTTTCAATAGGATAAGGTCCAGGGGCTTGGCCCCTGGCGGGCTTGGGCAGAGCCCAACCTTGCTTTCGTTCTATAGGTGGAAGTCGACGAGGGTTGGTATTACTTGCCTTCGCGCTTACTCGGCCTTGCCCTGGACCCTCGAACCTAGACCTTCTCGACCTGGCTGTATTCCAACTCCACCGGCGTCGAGCGGCCGAAGATCGAGACGCTGACCTTCACCCGGCCCTTGTCCTCGTCCACCTCTTCCACCGTGCCGTTGAAGCTGGTGAACGGCCCATCGGCCACCCGCACCTGCTCGCCGATCTCGAACAGGATCGCCGGACGCGGACGCTCCACCCCTTCGGTCGTCTGCTTCATGATCCGGTCCGCCTCGGCATCCGAGATCGGCGACGGCCGCAGCTTGGTGCCGAGGAACCCGGTCACCTTCGGCGTATCCTTCACCAGATGCCAGGCATCGTCGGAAAGCTCCATCTTCACCAGCACATAGCCGGGGAAAAACTTCCGCTCCGCATTCACCTTCTGCCCGCGGCGCAGCTCCACCACTTCCTCGGACGGAACCAGCACCTCGTCGATCTGGTCGGCCAGCCCCTTCTGGGCAGCCTGCTCCTTGATCTGCTGCGCGATCTTCTTCTCGAAGCCCGAATAGACGTGAACGACGTACCAACGCTTCGCCATGGCTGTGTTTCCTGGCCCCGCTATGCCGCAATGCCGAACAACGCGCGCACACCGACGCCGATGAGCTGGTCCACGATGAAGAAAAAGAACGCCGCAGCGAACGCCATCGCCACCACAAGCCCGGTGGTCACCAGCGTCTCCTTGCGGGCGGGCCAGGTCACCTTCGTGGCCTCGCTGCGCACCTCGCGCACGAAACGTATCGGATCGATCGCCACGCGCATCACGCTCCCTCAGTGAAATCCCATCCGCCCCCGGCAGTGGCCGAAGGCGTCGCCGCGATCCGCGCCAATAACCGTAACCGCGGCCGTCCCAACTGCAACCGCCCCAACTGCGACCGCCCCAACTGCAACCGGCACGACCGGGAGTGGCAGGGGTGGAGGGTCTCGAACCCCCAACCTCCGGTTTTGGAGACCGGCGCTCTAGCCAATTGAGCTACACCCCTGCATCCGTCCGCCAGCCGCACGCGTCGGGCAAGCAGCACGGTCCGCGTCTGCACGCAGCCCGGGCGCCGTAGAAACGGCGGGCGCGCCGCAATGTCAAGGGCATCGGGCCATCCGGGTCGATTTCCCCGGCGCGAAGCCCCGAAGCGGCCAGCGCAAAGCCCTGGAGCGGGTGGAGGGAATCGAACCCTCATAGCCAGCTTGGAAGGCTGGAGCTCTACCATTGAGCTACACCCGCATCCCGCCCGGGCTGCGGCCCCGTACGGCCCGTGGCCGCGCATCCGTCCCGTCGTCGCGATCGTTGGTGGAGGGGGTTGGATTCGAACCAACGTAGGCGTGCGCCAGCGGATTTACAGTCCGCCCCCTTTAGCCACTCGGGCACCCCTCCGCCATCGCGGCACGCCCGGCAACCCGGGCGCGTGGAAAGCCGACCTAGGGCCAAGCACCCACCCTTGTCAATCGCCGCCCGCGCCGCCCCGGGCCAACGATTTGTCGCCCCCAGCCGCGCCAGCTATACCTGCCCTATGAAGCCTCCCCGCCGCCCCACATCCGACTCCGGCCCCCGCTCCGGCCCGCGCTCCGACTCTGGCCCGCGCTCCGGCTCCGGCCCACGCTCCGGCGCCCCCCGCTCTGCCGGACCGGGCGGCGACCGCAGCTTCCCCTCCAGCTACGCCCCCAAAAGCAGCTCACCCCGAAGCGCCGCCAGAAGCGATGGCCCCCGAAGCGATGGCCCCAGAAGCGGTGGCCCCAGAAGCGACGCCCCCAAGGCCAGCGGCCCGAAAGCCGACGGTCCGAAGCCAGGCGGCCGTGGCCGCGCCCCGGATCGCTCCAGCGGCCCCCGCCCCGCAACGCCACGACCGGTAGAGCCGCGCGCCGAACGCCGCCCGCCGCAGGACCGGACCCACGCCGCCGCCCAAGCCGAACGCCGCGCGCCCGAAGCCAGCCCCGACACCACCCTGCGCGCCCGCGTCCGCCCCGCAGCAGACCAACCGCGCCCCGACACCCCCCGCCGCCCCCGCCCCGAACGCCCCGCCCAAGGCCCGCGCGAGGCACCGGGCAACTCGTTCTGGATCTACGGCATCCACGCCGTCGCCGCCGCCCTGGCCAACCCCGCCCGCCACCTCCGCCGCCTTCTGCTCACCGAGGAAAGCGAAGCCGCCGTCGCCGCGCGCCTGCCGCGCCCCTGGGCGCTCAGCCCCGAACGCACCGACCGCGCCCGCATGGACCACCTGCTCGGCGCCGGCGCCATCCACCAGGGTGCGGCCCTCCTCGTCGAACCCCTCGCCCCCCCCAGCCTGCAATCCGCCGTCGCCCGCCCCGGCCCCATCCTCGTGCTCGACCAGGTCACCGACCCGCGCAACGTCGGCGCCATCCTGCGCGCCGCCGCCGCCTTCGGGGTCGCCGCCGTCATCACGCAAGACCGCAACGCCCCCGAGGAAACCGGCGCCCTGGCCAAGGCCGCCTCCGGGGCGCTCGAAACCATCCCCTTCCTGCGCGCCGTCAACATCGCCCGAACCCTCGTCGCCGTGCGCGCCGCCGGATTCTGGGTGATCGGGCTCGACGCCGGCGGCAGCCGCCTCTCCGGCGCCGCCCTGGCCGAACGCCGCATCGCCCTGGTCCTCGGCAGCGAAGGCGAAGGCCTGCGCCGACTCACCCGCGAAACCTGCGACGAAACCGCCGCCATCGCCATGCCCGGCGCCTCCGCCCTGCTCGACAGCCTCAACGTCTCCACCGCCGCCGCCATCGCCCTCTACGAACTCGCACGCCGCTAGCCAGAGAAGGGAAGAATCTTCTTTTTCTGAAGAAAAAGAAGCAAAAAGACTTTCTGTTCATTTGCACCCCGCTCTCCTGGTCGAGCGCGGCGCAAATGAATGGAAAGTTTTTTGGTTCTTTTTTCCAAAAAAGAACATGCTTCCCTGCATAGGATCCTTCATGCCCTACGACCCCCTCCCCGCCGCCGCGTCCCTCGACGAAGCCCGCCGCACCGGCGCCGAATCCTCCCTGCCGGAGGCAATCCGCCCCGGCACGATCGAGGAGGGCGTCGCCGTCCAGCACGCCCGCGCCCTGCGCTCCGGCGCCGTCCCTCCCGCCGGCTACAAGATCGGCGCCACCACCAGGCGCATGCAGGACTACCTAGGCCTCGATGGCCCCGCCGCCGGCTACATGGTCGCCGCCAACCTCCACCCCTCCGGCACCCGCCTCCCCTACGCCTCCCTGCGCGGCCCCGGCGCCGAATGCGAGATCGGCCTGCGCCTCGCCCGCGACCTCCCACCCGGCCCCTGCGACCAGGCCACCGCCCAGGCCGCCATCGCCGAGGTCTTCGCCGCCATCGAAATCGTCGAGAACCGCTACGGCACCCCCCCGCTCGGGGACCTCGCCCGCATCGGCACCCCCACCCTCATCGCCGACCAGGTCTACCACCGCGCCGCCATCCTCGGCGCCCCGGCCGACTGGCAAGCCCTCGACCTCGCCGCCATCCCCGGCCGCGTCGCGGTCGACGGAATGCAGCGCGCCGCCGGCCACGGAAGCGACCTGCTCGGCCACCCCATCGCCGCCCTGGCCTGGCTCGCCGGCTCCCCCACCGTCGCGGCCTTCGGCGGCCTGAAGGCCGGCCAGGTCGTCATGCTCGGCAGCGTCACCCCGCCCATCTGGCTCGACCGCCCCTGCCACGTCAGCGTCACCTTCGACGGCCTCGGCGAGGTGACCGTCACCCTGACCTGATCCGCCTCCGGCTTGTGTTGGGGTGCGTCTTGTGGTGATTGCGCACCACCAACCCGGGCCGCGCCGCGGGCGCATCCCGATTCCGTCCTGCTGAAGCGAGGCCGAGCCGCCATGTCACCCGAGACGTTCAACAAGGTCGCCGACATCATCGCGGAGATCTGCGGCATCGACCGCGCGACCATCACCCCGGAAAGCCACGCCATCAACGACCTCGGCATCGACAGCCTCGACTTCCTCGACGTCGCCTTCGCCATCGACAAGGCCTTCGGCATCAAGATGCCGCTCGAGCAGTGGACCCAGGAAGTGAACGACGGCGGCGTCTCCGGCGACACCTATTTCGTCCTCGAAGGCCTGTGCAACAACATCGACAAGCTGGTCGCAGCCAAGGCCTGACCGGCCGAACCCACGGGGGCCCGCCGCCGCGATGCGCCTCGAATACTTCCAAATGGTCGACCGCATCGCCGAGCTGAACCTCGGCGCCGGCACCATCGTCGCCGAATGCACCCTGCCGGACGAAAGCCCCGTCTTCGAGGGCCATTTCCCCGGCTACCCCATCATGCCCGGCGTGCTGATGATCGAAACCATCGCCCAGACCGGCGGCTGGCTCGTCATGGCCCGCCTCGGCTTCCGCCAGATGGCCTTCCTCGCCAAGGTCTCCGAAGCGAAAATGCGCAGCTTCCTCACCCCCGGCCAGGCCATCCGCGTCGAAGCCACCCAGGACCACGACGGCTCCGGCTACGCCATCCTCTCCGGCCGCATCCGCGCCGACGGCAAGCTCGTGGCGGAAGCAACAATCACCTACCGCATCCTGAACTTCCCCAACCCCGCCCTGCGCAAAGGGCTGTTCGAGGTCGCCCGCCGCATCGGCGTCCCGCCGGAGCTCATGCAAGATGCCTGACCCCTCACGCGACGCCGTCGTGACCGGCATCGGCCTCGTCTCCTGCCTCGGCGCCGACCTCGCCGCCCACCACGCCGCCCTGAACGCCGCCGCCCCCCCGGCCATCGACGCCACCTCCTACCCCCCCTACACCACCCACCCCATCGTCCCCCTCGAATGGGACCGCCAGATCCCCAAGCGCCAGGACCAGCGCCAGATGGAACCCTGGCAACGCATCGGCACCTACGCCGCCGGCGAAGCCCTGGCCGCCGCCGGCATCAAGGGCAACCCCGAGCTCCTCGCCCAAACCCACATGATCGTCGCCGCCGGCGGCGGTGAGCGCGACGCAGCCGTCGACGCCGCCATCCTCTCCGGCCTGCCCCGCGCCGAAAACCCCGCCGCCTTCCTCAACGAACGCCTGCTCACCGACCTGCGCCCCACCCTCTTCCTCGCCCAGCTCTCCAACCTGCTCGCCGGCAACATTTCCATCGTCCACGGCGTCGTCGGCTCCTCGCGCACCTTCATGGGCGAGGAAGCCGCGGGCGTAGACGCCGTGCGCACCGCCGTCGCCCGCATCCAGGCCAACCAGGGCGACCTCTTCCTCGTCGGCGGCTCTCACAACGCCCAGCGCCCCGAATCCATCATGCACTACGCCATGGGCCACACCCTCCTCGCCACCCCCTTCGCCCCCATCCGCGCCCGCCAGCAGCACGGCGGCGGCATGGCCCTGGCCTCCCTCGGCGCCTTCCTCGTCATCGAAAGCCGCGCCCACGCCCTCGCCCGCGGCGCCACCCCCATCGCCCACATCGCCGCCGTCGCCTCAGACCGCTGCCCCCGCGCCCCCGGCCAGGCCACCGCCAACGCCCGGCGCCAACTCGCCACCATGCCCCACGACCCCGCCACCACCGCCATCCTCTCCGGCGCCTCCGGCATCGCCGCCGCCACCCAGGAAGAACTCGCCTTCCTGGACAGCCTCAACCTCCCCACCCGCGCCACCGCCACCGCACTCGGCCATGCCATGGAACCCAGCTTCATCGCCAACATCGCCCTGGCCGCCAATGCCCTCGCCCACCAAACCCTCTTCCCCCCCCTCGAACCCACCGAAACCCCCATGACAACCCCCCTCCGCCAAACCCTCGTCACCGCCTGGGGCCACTGGCGCGGCGAAGGCATGGCCCTGATCCGCACGGCCTAGGCCCGTGGTGGGGAAGGAAGGGAAGCAAGGCCAGGGGCTTTGCCCCTGGACCCCACCAAGGGCGGAGCCCTTGGAACCCCGGACCTTTTCCGCCTTCGGCGGGAGGGGCCATCACGGCGCGCGACCCAGACCGAGCCGGCCCCTCCCGCCGAAGGCGGAACAAAGATGTGAGGGTCCAGGGGGCTCGGCCCCCTGGCGGGTCCAGGGCGGAGCCCTGGCCTTCCTCCCCTCCGCCCCCACCACAGGAGCCTAGCCATGGCGCATCTGGACTCGCATGGCCGTCCCGTTGTCGTTGTCACCGGCATGGGTGTGTTGACGTCGTTGGGCGAGGGCCAGGCGGACAACTGGGCGAGGCTCACTGCCGGGCATTCCGGCATTCGCCGCATCACCCGTTTCCCGCTCGACCACATGCGCACCACCATTGCCGGCACCGTCGACTTCGTGCCGGCCGACCCGCTCTGCGCGCCGGAGCTGTCCCAGCGCCTGGCCGATCGCGTTGCCGAGGAGGCCATTGCCGAGGCCGGCATCGGCCGAAAGGGTGATTTCCCTGGCCCTCTGTTCCTCGCCATCCCGCCGGTCGAGATCGAATGGCCCCAGCGCCAGGCCCTCGCCGCGGCGGCCGGCAAGAACGACGCCATCACCTACGCCGACCTCATCGCCGTCGCCGACCAGCCGCGGTTCCACGACACCTACCGCCGCTTCCTGTTCGGCTCCGTGGCCGAGCACCTCGCGGAACGCTTCGGCACCAAGGGCTCCCCCATCGCCACCTCCACCGCCTGCGCCTCGGGCGGCACCGCCATCCAGCTCGCCGTCGAATCCATCCGCGCCGGCCTCTCCGAAACCGCCCTGGTCGTCGGCACCGACGCCTCGGTCAACGCCGAATCGCTGATCCGCTTCTCGCTGCTCTCCGCCCTGTCCACCCGCAACGACCCGCCGGAAGCCGCCTCCCGCCCCTTCAGCCGCGACCGCGACGGCTTCGTCATGGCCGAGGGCGCCGGCGCCCTGGTGCTCGAAAGCCTCGACCACGCGCTGGCCCGCGGCGCCCGCATCCTCGGCGTTCTCTCCGGCTGCGGCGAACGCGCCGACGCCTTCCACCGCACCCGCTCCAGCCCCGACGGCAAGCCCGTCATCGCCTGCCTCCACGCCGCCCTGGCCGATGCCGGCATCACCCCCGATGCCGTCGACTACATCAACGCCCACGGCACCTCCACGCCCGAGAACGAGCGCATGGAATGGCTCGCCGTCTCCACCGTCTTCGGCGACCGCGCCGGCTCGATCCCTATGTCGTCGAACAAGTCGATGATCGGCCACACCCTCACCGCCGCCGGCACCGTCGAAGCCGTCTTCTCCCTGCTGACCATCCGCCACGGCCGCATCCCGCCCACCATCAACTACGCCACGCCCGACCCCGCCCTGCCGGTGGACTGCGTGCCGAATGTCGCCCGCGACGCCCCGGTCGCCTGCGCCATCTCCAACTCCTTCGGCTTCGGCGGCCAGAACGTCTGCCTGGTCATGCGCGCCGAGCCCGCCTGATGGCCCAGGCCCTGGTCATCGGCGGCGGCCGCGGCATCGGCGCCGCCATCGTCGACGCCCTCGCCCAGGCCGGCCACGACGTCACCTTCACCACCCGCTCCACCGACCCCCAACCCCGCCTCGCCGACCTCGCCGCCCGCCACCCCGCCCAAGCCATCGCCGCCCGCCCACTCGACCTCGCCGACCGCCCCGCCGTCGAAGCCCTGGCCAGCGAGATCGAGGACGCAAATTTCGGAATCCTCGTCCACGTCGCCGGCACCACCTACGACCGCCTCGCCGCCATGATGGAACAAGACCCGGCCGAAGCCCTGATGCAGGTGAATTTCTGGTCCTTCACCCGCCTCGCCCGCGCCGCCATCCGCCCCATGACCCGTGCCAAATCCGGCCGCATCATCGCCATCGGCTCCGTCGTCGGCCAACAGGCCAGCCAAGGCAACGCCGCCTACGGTGCCTCCAAGGCAGCACTCGCCGCCTACGTCAGAACCCTCGGCCTCGAATCCGCCCGCCGCAACGTCACCGTCAACTGTATCGCCCCCGGCTTCGTCGACACCGACATGATCGCCGCCTTCACCAACTACCGGAAGGTCACCGAAACCCGCATCCCCGCCGGCCGCTACGCCACCCCCCAGGAAATCGCCGCCGTCGCCGCCTTCCTCGCCTCCCCCGCCGCCAGCTACATCACCGGCGCCGTCATCCCCGTGGACGGCGGATTGACCGCCTCGCTCGGCATTCCGCGCAGCTAATACCAACCCTCATCGACTTCGACACATAGAACCTAAGCAAGGTTGGGCTCTGCCCAAACCCGCCAGGGGCCAAGCCCCTGGACCTTATCATTTTGAAGAATAATCGGGATCAAAGGGCCGGCGGCCCTTGGAACTCCATTAATTTTCAATGAGTTGAGGTCGAGAGGCTCGGCCCCGGGCGGGTCTGGGCGGAGCCCAGCTTTAACTTCGGATAGGTCGATCATTCGGCCGATTGGTATAAAAGTTCGTGGTCAAGTTTGCACCGCTAATCAGAAAAAAATCCTTGGCGCGATGGGTGACACGGGATAATTTCCCGCCATGCCGATGCCAACCGCCACCCCGGCCGCCGCCGCCCTGCACGCCGCCCTTTCGGGCGGCGTTGCAAACGCACGTCCGCATTTCGGCGCAGGGCTCGCGGCCCTGATCCTCACCCTGCTCCTCCGCCTGCTCGCCCGGACCGAAGCAGCCTGGACCCTCACCCCCGCTGCCACCGACACAAGCGAATTTACTCCCCACGTCCTCGTCATGCCCACCATGGGCCGCGCCCCCTACGCCGCCGTCATCGAGGCCGGCATCGTCCCCGACTGGATCCTCCCCGGAATCCGCAACCGCGGCATGCGCCTGGCCAGAATCTCCCCAAGACTGCGCCGTCGCGCCAGTCCCCCGCGCGCCCCACCATTGCTTTCGCCCGCCTCGCACTGAAATCACCTCCGGAACGGAGGAGGCTGACTCACGTCCATTATCATTACAATTTAATATCAAATGAATGGGGGTCTGGGGCCTCAGGCCCCAGCAGGTCCAGGGCAGAGCCCTGGCCTTGCTTCCCGACCTCCCCACCCATCTGGTCCTTTGCGTCTGCCGCGCTAGAATGCGCTCAAGACGGAGGAGACGGCCCATGTTCACGGTCACACCGAACAAAGAGATTCTCGGCGCCACCATCGGCAACTTTGATGCGCGTCGTCCCATGGATGACGCCACGTTTGGTGCCTTGCTCAACACGTTGGGCCGCTACGGTGTCTTGCGTTTCCCCAACCAGGACCTGGATGCGCCGGGCCTGAAGGCGTTTTCCGAGCGTTTCGGCGACATTCAGTCCGGCATTGGCGAAAAGCGCAATTCCGGCGTGCCCGAGGTTGGCATTCTCTCGAACGTGAAGGACGGGGGCGAGTATATCGGCCTGCCCGATGCCGGCCAGGATTGGCACACCGACATGTCCTATCGCGACGTGGTGGGGTTCGTGAACGTCCTGTACGGCGTGAAGGTCCCGGTCCGCGACGGCCGCATCCTCGGCGCCACCGAGTTCTCCAACATGCATGCCGCCTATGACGGCCTGCCCGACGACATCAAAACCCGCCTGGCCGACGCCACCGTCACCCACGACTTCGATAAATTCTGGTCGATGATGGTCGCCCGCCCCGGCAGCACCCGCAAGCCAATGACCGCCGAACAGCGCGCCAAGCGCCCCGCCGTCGTCCACAAGCTGTTCCTCACCCACCCGATCACCGGCCGCAAGGTGCTCTACTGCAACCCCGGCTACGCCATGCGCATCAACGAACTGCCCGAGGCGGAATCGGCCAGGATGCTGGACGTCCTGTTCGAGCATCAGCTGAAGCAGGAATACCGCTACATGCATCGCTGGCAGGTGAAAGACCTGCTGCTGTGGGACAATATCGGCTCGATCCACCAGGCCATCGCCGACTACCGCCCGGACGAGGAGCGCCTGATGCTCCGCTGCCAGGTCATGGCCACCAAGATCTTCCGCGAGGACTTCCTCGCCCCCGCCCGCAAGCACCCCATGCCCCTCGCGGCAGGCTGACCCGGTGCGCTTCCTCCGCTACACCGCCGGCGGCACCACGTCGCTCGGCATCCTCGAAGGCGAAACCATCGCCGAAATCAGCGGCGACCTGTTCGGGCAATGGCAGCGCACGGGCCGCCACCACACCCTGGCCGCCGTCACCATCAAGGTCCCGCTCGTCCCCCCCACCTTCTACGCCGCCGGCCTGAACTACGTGAAACACGTCAAGGAAGCCGCCGAAAAGCGCGGCGAGGCGCCCAACCTCCCGCCCCAGGCCGACATCGGCTACCGCGCCGTCAATGCACTCACCGCCCACGACACCGACGTCGTCATCCCCGCCGACGCCCCGGAACAGGTACACTACGAAGGCGAACTCGTCGTCATCATCGGCAAGACCGCGAGGAACGTCTCCGAAGCCGACGCCCTGAACCATGTCTTCGGCTACACCATCGGCAACGACGTCTCCGAACGCACCTGGCAGCGCGGCGACCGCACCTTCTTCCGCGCCAAGAACACCGATACCTGGAAGCCCATGGGCCCATGGATCGAAACCGACCTCGACCTCGCCGCCGCCATGACCATCATCCGTGTCAACGGCACCGAAACCATCCGCTTCCCCACCAACGACATGCTCTACAGCATCCAAACCTTCATCAGCCGAACCAGCCACTACTGCACCCTGGTCCCCGGCGACGTGCTCTGGATGGGAACCGACGGAACCTCCCCCAACCTCAAGCACAACGATATCGTCGAAATCGACATCACCGGCCTCGGCACCCTGCGCAACCGCTTCGTCCGCGCTGCTGGGTGACGGGAAAGGCAAGGCCAGGGCTCTGCCCTGGACCCGGCAGGGGGCCGAGCCCCCTGCACCCTCGGACGTTTTTCCGCCTTCGGCGGGGAGG
>JANPIH010000065.1:0-31966 GCA_031424895.1 Rhodospirillales bacterium | reverse complement strand
CCTGGCCGGGCGGGCGCGGCGCCGGGCGCGGCGGCGTCTGTTGTTGGGCCGTGGCCGGTGATGCCAGCGCGGTCCCGGCCAGGAGGCCATGGGCGAGCACGATACGGCGGTTCAGCAAGGCGGGGACTCCTGGTTCGGGCGCGCCATCCTACCAAGGCCGCCTGTCCGTTGCAGCCCTACTCCACGATGATCCGGCCGTCGAGGCAGCCGGCCGGGAGCACGCGGCGCAGCGTGCCCTCGGCCTGGGACAGCGTGGCGAGCGGGCCGATGCGCACCACCACCGAGCGGTCGCGCGGCGCGTCGTAGTCGGCTTGCATGCGCGCGCCGAAGCCGGCCAGGCGGGACTGCATCAGGCCGGCGGCCGAGGTGCTGCCGAAGGCGCCGCATTCGATCGCCAGCTGGCCCGACCGAGGCGAGGCCTGCGACACCTGCTCCGGCAGGCGCAGCGGAATGGCGGGGGCCGGTGCGGCGGAAGCGGCCTGGGTGACCGTGGCCGGAGCGGCGGCGACGCGCTGGCGGCCGGCGGCGGCACCAGCTGGCGGGGCGAGCGATTCAGCCTGCACGCCACCACGCGGCGCGGCCGTCACCTGCGGCGGCGGCGCGGCCTGGGCAGGTCCGGTCGCGCGGCCTTGCAACTCGGCGGCGAGCTGGCGGCTTTCGCCGTCCAGCACCTGGAGGCGGACGCGGAACGCCTGCTGGTTGGCAGCACCCAGCAGTTCCGCCACGCGCCTTGTGACGCCGACCAGCCGCGCCGGGTCGGCGGGGCCGCGGTCGTTGATGCGCACCACGATTTGGCGGCCGTTCTCCAGGTTGGTGAGCCGGGCGATGGCCGGAAGCTGGAGGGTGCGGTGGCTGGCGGCCAGGTTGGCGGCATCGAAGCTTTCGCCGTTGGCGGTGGCACCGCTGCGGCTGGCGACGGTGGCGATGCCGGTTTCAGTGAGGGAGAACGTCTCGGCCGGATAGCGCCAGACTCCGCCGACCTGGTAGGGCGCGCCGACCACGTAGCGCGCGGCGCCGCCGCCGCCCGGCATGCCGCAGCCGGCGAGGCCCGCGAGCGTGCAGAGCAGCAGCAGCATCCTCATCCCGCGACCACCGCGTCGCCGATCAGGCCGACGGCGATGGCATAGAAGTCCGACGGGTTGTAGCGGCGGATGGCCTGGAAGTTCGGATGCACCGCCAGGAAGCCCTGCCCCCCTGCCCCGTCCGGCAGGATCAGCGCCACCTGCGCCTCCGCCGGCAGCGGGGTGCGCGGGCGGACGCCTAGGCGCGCCCACTCCGCCACCGGCCTGCGGTTGTCGCGTCCTGCGAGCGACGCATCGAAGCCGGCGGGCACGGTGATCTGCTGGCCCCAGCCGAGCGGCGGGGTCCAGCCGGATTTGGACAGGTAGTTGGCGATCGAGGCCAGGATGTCGCCGGGCTCGTTCCACAGGTCCCGTCGCCCGTTACCGTCGTGGTCGACGGCGAAGCGCAGGAAGCTGTCGGGCATGAACTGCGGCTGGCCCATGGCGCCGGCGTAGCTGCCGAGCATGCGCTCGGCGGGAATGTCGCCGGCATCGATGATCTTGAGCGCGCTCATGAGCTGGGCGCGGAAGAAGGCGGCGCGGCGGCCTTCCCAGGCCAGGGTGGCCAGCGCCTCGATGACGTTGAAGCCGCCGGTGAACTGGCCGTAATGCGATTCGAGGCCCCAGATGCCCATCAGCGGCGCGGGGTGCATGCGATAAGTGGCGCAAATGTCGTTGATCAGGGCCCGGTGGCGGGCGAAGTGTTCGCGGCCGCGGGCGATGCGGGCGTCGGAGATGACCTTCTGGCGGTATTGTTCCCAGGTGAGGGTGAACTCGGGCTGGCGGCGGTCCAGCTCGATGACCCGGGCGTTCGGGGCGGCGATGCCGCGGAAGGCGGCCTGGAGGGTGGCGGGGCGGATACCGGCCTTCTGCGCCTCGGCCTTCACGCCTTCGACGAACGGGGCGAAGGTCGCCACCGGGCGCGTGGCCGGCATCGAGCTTGATGCCGGAGGTGCGGGTGGGGGCGCGGTCGTCGTTTGGGCCACCACCGCCTGGTCTGGCGACGAGGCGGCACAGGCGGCCAGGGCGATGGCGGGTGCGGCGAGCAGGGTGCGGCGAGGTAACATGGCGCGGGTGTGCCACGGCGAGGGAGTCGGCGGCAATCGCGGCGGCAGGAGCTTCCGCGGCGGCAACGGGTGCCGACGACATGATGCTATTGCGGATGCGCGGGATTGGCGGAAAATGGGGCGAACCGTCCAGGAGCGCGCCATGTCGATCACGCAGCAGCTGTCGGAGTTTTCCGCCGCCATTCGGCTGGATGGGCTGCCGCCGGCGGTGGTCGATCGGGCGCGGTTCCTGGTGCTTGATCTGGTAGGGAACATGGTGCGGGCGCGGGTGGACGCTGAGAGCACACCGGCGTTGTTTGCGGCGGCCAAGGCGCTAGGGCTGGACCATGGGGAGTGCGCGGTTTTCGGGGAAGGCCGCCGGTGGTCGCCGGCGGGGGCGGCGTTGCTGAACGGGGCGTTGGCGCATTCGCTCGACTTTGACGACACGCATGCGGCGGGGTCGCTGCATCCGGGGGCGCCGGTGATTCCGGCGGCCCTGGTGGCCGGCGAGATGGCGGGCGCGTCGGGGGCAGAGGTGCTGGCGGCGATCGTGGCGGGGTACGAGGTGACGTGTCGGGTGGCGTTGGCGTTGCCGGCAGGTGCGCATTATCAGCGCGGGTTCCATCCGACGGCGACGTGCGGGGCGTTCGGGGCGGCGGCGGCGGCGGGGCGGGTGTTCGGGCTGTCCGGGGATGAGATCGCCTCGGCGATGGGAATTGCGTTGAGCCAATCGGCGGGGTCGTTGCAGTTCCTGGCGAATGGGGCGTGGACGAAGCGGTTCCAAGTGGGGTGGGCGGCGATGGCCGGTTTGACGGCGGCGACGTTGGCGCGGGAGGGGTTCAAGGGGGCGGCGTTCGCGCTGGAGGGCAAGGCGGGGTTCCTGGCGGCGTATGCGCCCTCCCCTGTTCCCGAGCGGGCGGTGCAGGACCTGGGCCAGGTGTTCGAGCTTATGAAGACGGCGGTGAAGCCTTATCCTTCGTGCAGGTATGGGCATGCGGGGATCGACGCGATGCTGGCGCTGCGGGCGGAGCATGGGTTGAGGCCGGAGGAGATCGAGGGGATTACGTACGGGACGTCGCGGTCGGGGATGATTCTGGTGGGCGAGCCGCGGGAGAAGCGGATCAACCCGCAGAACGTGGTGGACGGGCAGTTCTCCGGGGCGTTCGTGCTTTCGACGGCATTGGCGACCGGGGCGATGGGGTGGGATTCGTATGCGGAGCTGAACAATCCGGTGATTCGCGGGCTGCTGGACAAGGTCATTTGCGAGGACGATCCGGAGATTGAGGCGGAGTTCCCGGCTAATATGTCGGGCAAGGTGACGGTGCGGGCGCGGGGACAGGTGTTCAGCAAGACCGTGGTGGTGCCGAAGGGGGAGCCGGATAATTTTCTTTCGGAGGCGGAATTGCGGGCGAAGTTTGCCGGGCTGGTGGATGCGGTGCTGGGGGTGGAGCGGTCGGCGGTGCTGGCGGATGCGGTGCTGGCGATCGACGTGTGCGACGATGTCGGGCGGCTGGGGCGGATGAGCGTGCCGGGGGAGTAGTTTCCGGAATATTCCTTTTTAGCAATATTTAGGATGCGCGGCGGCGGCGTGGGTCATCCGTATCTTTTTTTCGATGCGCGTGCGGCTGCGATGACGTAGGGCTGCAGGCGCAGATCGGGGTCGGTCAGGCGCGGCTGGCGCGGTGCACGCGGCCTTGCGGCGCGCGGTGGGCGCGGGCGCGGGGGGAGTTTTAGCCAGTCGGGCTGGGGTTGGCCCAGGGCGCGGCAGAGCGGGCGGAGCAGACGGCCGGCTTGCGGGGCGGCTTGGACGAAGGACTGCGTCTGGGGGTTCTGCAGCAGGGATATCAGGAAACTGGCGGGCGGGCCGGCCCCGGGGAGGCGGCGGCCGGCCCAGCCATCGGCGCGCGGCAGGCGGGGTGTCGGGTGGGGCGCCGGGCGGCGAGTCCGGCCGGGACGGGGCGCGCGGGGGGTGGGCAGGGTGTTGGACTGCCAGCGGTCGAACAGGGCCTGAAAGCGGTTGGCCAGGCGGGAGAGGCGCTGCTGGAACAGGGCCCAGACGGGCTGGGGCAGCGCAGGCAGGCGGGGCGGCGGGCGCAGTTCCGCGAAGGGCTGTGTGCCCAGCCAGACGATGTGGCGCGGACGTGCCTCGCGGGCCACGAACACGCCTATGGCGGTGTGGAGCAGCGTGACGATCGTCGCGACGGTTGCGGTGATTGATAACATTTAGTTAGATTAGTTAGTTCGGCGGGGCGGTGCAAGGGGTTTCTTTGGGGGGCGGGGGGGCGCAAGCGAGCAAGAAGAAGTGGGGAGGGAGGCACAAAGGCACAGAGACGCAAGGGAGCAAGCCAAGCGAGACAATGGGGTTGGGCGTTCGGAGGGTGCCACGGGAGGCGGTGGAGGGGGGACGGTTTTTAAAGAGGCAGAGAGGTAGGGAGGCGGGAGACTGGCTGTATTTCTGCCTCACTGCCTCGTTGTGGGGATTGGTTTTGGTGGCGGGCTGGGGGGGTGGGGAGGTGACGGAACATGCTTCGCATTTCGGCCCTACGGCGGTGCTGCGACAAATGTCTCGGTAGCGGCACCTGTTCCTGGTCAGCTGCCCGGGAAACTGAAGGTTCCCCAGGGTGTGACCGTCGTGGTCTCGTGCTTGGCCTTGACTGAGAAGCGCAGGCCGAAATTTGAGAACGGCATCGGCAAACAGATGAGCGCGGAGCCGGAGACGGTATCAAGCCACGCACCGTGATTCTTAACGATTATGTCTGCCGCGTCCTTTACGAGACGCCGGTTGCTTTCATATTGGGTCAGCGCCTCGGCCAGCGCAAGGCCATTTCGATTGAAGTTCGCACCGATGGCAGCTAATTTGACCATTTCGGGTGCGGTTCTGACATATTTGGCGAGTCCACCTATCCCCATGTCTAGCGAGAAGTCGGCTGACCACTCGGCTGGCTGAGCGAATGTCTGGGGTTCCGCCGCATTAAGGCCGATGATAAAAGTTGCGCCGCCGGATCCGCCTAGGCCCAGGCCAACCGTCACAGAGCGCTGTTCGAACGAGAAGTACCGCGTCATGGTCGGCGTGCGCAGGCTGTCTCCGTAGCAGAAGGCGGCGCCCTGGTGAAAGCCGGTACCCACAATGATCTCGCCACCAGTCTCAAAGCCGATGCCAATCCAGAGCTTGCCCAGGTCCATGACGGCCTATTCTCAATTCGTTGCTAGAGCGGAAGCCGGGCTGAAGGTCGCCCGGCGTCCGCCCTGCGTCTTTTTTTCGACGAACAGCGTAAATCACCCGACGATTCCGCTTGATCGCATATCACGCTTATTAGTCCAATGCAAGGCGAATCGAACGCATCACACAACGAAAAAACATTCTGTCGATCCCCTTCCTGCCCCGCATGTCAGTTCCGACTAGGGATGATGACCGGGACTTCGTCGATGCCGTGCACGAAGTTGCTGAAGACGCGCTTGACCGGGCCGACCACCTTGATCTCGGGGAAGCGGGCGAGGATTTCTTCCCAGAGGATCTTGAGCTGCATTTCGGCGAGGCGATTACCGACGCAGCGGTGGATGCCGAAGCCGAAGGACAGATGCTGGCGCGGGCGGGCGCGGTCGATGATGAAGTCGTCGGCGCGGTCGATCATCTCCTCGTCGCGGTTGCCGGAGATGTACCACATGACGACCTTGTCGCCCTTCTTGATCTGCTTGCCGCCGAGTTCGATATCCTCAAGCGCGGTGCGGCGCATGTGGGACAGCGGGGTTTGCCAGCGGACGATCTCGGGGACCATGGTGTCGATCAGGGCGTGGTTGGCGCGCAGCTTGTCGTATTGTTCCGGGTATTGGTTCAGGGCCAGCAGGCCGCCGGAGATCGAGTTGCGGGTGGTGTCGTTGCCGCCGACGATGAGCAGGATGCAGTTGCCCAGGAACATGCGGTCGTCCATGTCCCGCGTCGAGGGGTCGCGGGCCATCATGGACAGGAGGTCGAAGCGGGGCGGGCCGTTCTCGCGCTGCTTGGCCAGGGCGCGCATGTATTTCACGCATTGTTGGAGGATTTCGTTGCGTTCCTCCTCGCTGCTGACCTTGCCGCTGAGCAGGTCGGCGGTGGCGATGTCGGACCAGTAGGTGAGGAGGTGGCGGTCTTCGAAGGGGAAGTCGAACAGGGTGGCGAGCATCTGGGTGGTAAGCTCGATGCTGACCTTCTCGACCCAGTTGAACTCCTCGTTGATCGGCAGGCTGTCGAGGATTTTCGCGCTGCGCTCGCGGATGAGCTTTTCAAGGTGGACCAGGTTGGAGGGAGCGACGATGGGGGAGACGGCGCGGCGCTGGTCGTCGTGCAGCGGGGGGTCCATCGAGATGAAGGAGGGGCGGCGGAAGCTCATGGGCGCGTCGCGGATGGTGATGCCGCCAAGCTGGCTGTCGGAGGAGAACACCTTGTGGTTGGTGTCTACCGCCATGATATCCTTGTATTTCGTGACCGACCAGAAGGCGCCGAAGCGGCTTTCCGGGCAGAAGTGGATCGGCGCCTCGGCGCGCAGGCGGGCGAACCAGGGGCGCCAGGTGTCGTCCTGGTAGAGGTTGGACTGGCTGACGTCGAACTTTTCCAGGGGCGTGGTGCGGGCGAGTTCGGCGGCTTCGGAGAGGATGTCGATGGGCGCGTCGTTCATGGCGGCGGCTCCTGGTTTGGACGTTGCTCAGGCAAGTCAGCGTCTTCTTTTTCTGAAGAAAAAGAAGCAAAAAGACTTTTGTTCATTTGCGCCGGGTGGTTCCGGATATCGGGCGCAAAGGAATGAAAGTTTTTTGGTTCTTTTTTCTAAAAAAGAACTTCTTTCTTATATCTGACCGGGCGATTCACGTCTCCGGCGTTCCGCCTTCGACGATCGCACGGCTAATGCTGCCCCGCCGGCATGCGGACCACCAGGCCATCGAGTTCCGGGGTGACCTTGATTTGGCAGGAGAGGCGGGAGTTGGGTTCGACGCCGTTGGCGAAGCTGATCATGGCGGCTTCGGATTCGTTCTTTTCGCCGGTGAGGTGTTCCCAGGCGGCGTCGACGTAGACGTGGCAGGTGGCGCAGGCGCAGGCGCCGCCGCAATCGGCGTCGATGCCCGGGACGCCGTTGTTGACGGCGCCCTCCATGACGGAGAGGCCTTCCTCGGCGTCGATGGTGTGGGCGGTGCCGTCGTGTTCGATGTAGGTGATCTTGGGCATGGTCGTTCCGTGTTCCTCTGGCCGGCGGCGCGCTAGGCCGCGAGGTCTTTCATGTTGGTGTTTAGGTCGGCAAGGGCGGTGGCGTCCACTGGCTTGCGTTTTTGGATGAGTTGGCGGCCGGCCATGAACTCGGCGGGGGTATTCACGGATTCGACGCATTGGACGCGGGATTGGGCGTCGAGGTGGAAGACGGCGAAGGTCCCGGCCTGCGGATTGCCGCGGATGACGAGGGTGGCGACGTCGAACGGGAGGCCGGCGATCTGGAGCTTGATGTCGTACTGGTCGGACCAGAACCAGGGCACTTCGGGGCTTGGGGCGGGGCGGCCGGTGATGGCAGCGGCGGCCTGGCGGGCCTGTTCGAGGGCGTTGGGGACGGATTCGAGGCGGATGCGGCGGTTGTAGAGCGGGAGCGGTCGGTTGGTGAGGTCGCCGATGGCGAAGATGTCGGGGTCGGTGGTGCGGGACTGTTCGTCGACGACGACGCCGTGGCTGCATTCGAGGCCGCAGGCGGCGGCGATTTCGTCGTTGGGGATGGCGCCGACGCCGACCAGCGCCGCGTCGCAGGGGAGTTCGGTGCCGTCGGCGAGTTGGACGGCCTGCACCTTGCCTTGTCCGGCCAGGCCGGTGACCTGGGTGGCGAGGTGGATCTGCACGCCGTGGGCGGTGTGGGCGGTGTGGAAGAAGGCGGAGAGGGGTTCGGAGGCGACGCGGGCCAGGAGGCGGGGTTCGCGTTCGAGCACGAAGGCGTCGGCACCGAGGGCGCGGGCGGAGGCGGCGGCTTCGAGGCCGATATAGCCGCCGCCGATGATGGCGACACGGGTGCCCGGGCCGATGGCGGCTTTCAGGCGGTCTGCGTCGGCGGCGGTGCGGAGTTCGAGAACGCCCTGGAGTTCGAAGCCGGGGAGCGGGAGGCGGCGGGGGCGGGCGCCAAGGGCGAGGATGAGCTTTTCGTAGTGGATGGCGGTGCCGTCGGCCAGGCGGACCTGGTGGGTGGCGCGGTCGATGGCGGCGATGGTGGTGGACAGGCGGGTTTCGATGGATTGCTGGGCGTAGAAGCGCGCGGGGCGCAGGGCGAGACTTTCGGCGGTGGCTTCGCCCTTGAGCCAGGCTTTTGACAAGGGGGGGCGCTGGTAGGGGAGTATGGGTTCTTCGCCGATCAGGGTGATCGGGCCCTTGTAGCCGAACTGGCGCAGGGCGGCGGCCGCGGCGCCGCCCGCGTGGCCCGCGCCCGCGATGAGAATGCCAGCGCCCGACATTACTTTAGGAGCACGATCGCTTCGATTTCGACGGAGATGTCGCCGGGGAGGCTGCCCATGCCGACGGCGCTGCGGGCGGGGCGACCGTTGTCGCCGAAGACTTCGACGAAGAGGTCGGTGCAGCCGTTGATGACCTTGGGGTGGTCGGAGAAATCGGGGGCGGCGTTGACCATGCCGAGGACCTTGAGGATGGTGTCGACGCGGTCGAGGCTGCCGAGGGCGACTTCCATGTTGCGCAGGAGTTGCAGGCCGCAGTCGCGGGCGGCTTCGTAGCCCTTCTCGATGGAGACGCCGGCTCCGACCTTGCCGGTGATCATGGCGCCGTCGGGTTTGCGGGGGCCGACGCCGGAGAGATAGAGGATATTGCCGCCGATGCGGAACGGGACGTAGTTGCCGATCGGCTTGTTCGGCGGGGGCAGGATGAGGCCGAGTTCGGCGATGCGGGCTTGTGGACTGCTGGTGGGGGCACCCATGGCGACGTTGCTCCTGAGGTCAGAATCGGACTGAGAGGGCGAGGGAGCCGACCTGGTGCAGGCCGCCGCGCTGGCCGCGGAATTCCTGGGTGGTGGCGCGGTGCGTGTAGGTGAGGCGCACCCCGTAGGCCATGACGGCGAGACCGCCGTGGAATTCGCCGACGAAGGGGTTCTTCCGGACGCTGCGGCTGTCGACGAAGGTGTTGCCTTCGAGGGTGAGGTCGCGGGCGACGGCGCGGCCGTCGGCGCCGACGAAAACGTACCAGGCCAGCGGACGGACCTGGCGGTAGTAGTCGCCGCCGGTGCGGGAGTGGCGCAGGCCGGCGGGACCGAAATCCGATTGCAGGCCCTGGCCGAGGCGGATGGCGACGCCGGTTCCGAGATAGGCGCGCAGGTTGCCGACCGAGGCGGTGAGGGTGGGCAGGGCGTCGGTTTCGAAGCCGAGGGCGCTGGTGATCGGCACGCGCCAGGTTCGCTCGCTGGTGACCTGGAGGATGGGCTCGGTGCGGAGCTGGGTGTTCCAGCCGAGGGCGCGGCGCTGGCCGATCAGCTCGTGGAAGTTGTTCTGGACGCCCTTGCCGCCGGCGAAGGGCCCGACGATGCCGAGGCCGAGGATCATCGTGCTGCGGGTGTCGTAGCCGGTTTGGGTGGTGCCGTCTTGGATAAGGCCGAAATTGGCCATGGCCAGTGCGGAATAGGGGCGTTCGGTAAGGGGGGGATTGCGCGTGCGGATGGAGAAGGGCGTGTACATCTGGTGGGTGATGTCGAAGGCCAGCCGGGTCTCGCCGGTGCCCCAGAGGGTGGTGGCGAGGTTCTTTAGCGGGTCGGGCACGAGGGAGGGGGCGGAGGTGAAGCCGAGGCGCAGGCCGCTGGTGTAGTAGCGGTCGGACTGGCGGCGCCCGAGACGGGAGAAGCTGTCGTTCTCGACCTGGAGGGTCCAGACGGAGCTGGTGTCCACGGTGGCGGGGACCGGGGCTTGGGCGGGGGCCGGGGCCGAAGATTGGGCCAGCGCCGGTGCGGCCGCGACCAGGGTCGCACCGAGAGCCATCCAGATGCGTGCGGTCATTCCAGCCTCATTGAGTCATGCCGCCCCTGTTTAAACCCTTGCCGCTTCAGGCGAAACCCCCGGAACGATCACGCTGCGAGGACGGCGGCGGCTTCGCGCCAGGCAGCGTAGCGGGTGAGCGGGATGGGGCGGCGGGCGGCGATGCGCTCGGCGACCAGGCGCAGGGCATCGGTGCGGCCGGCGCGGGTGGCGGCGTCGAGAAAGAGTTGTTCCAGCACGTCCTGCTGGGCGTGGCTGCCGCCCATGCGGTACATGCCGCCGATGACCGGCAGCATGCGTTCGACGGCGGCGTTGTATTCCCCCTGGGCGTGCAGGCGGACGGCGTCGCTGACCGGGACGGCGTAGGTGGCGACGATGGTGGCGGTGGTGCCGCTTCTGTTGGAGGTGGCGCGCATGCCGTCGAGCAGGCGTTGGGCGGCGTCGGTGCGGCCGGTGGCGGAGAGCGCCATCATCCAGTGCGGCAGGGTGAAGGCGGATTGGGTGTCGCCGATGCGGGTTTCGGCGAGGTCGGCGAGTTCGTTCCAGCGGCGGCCGACGTTCACGCCCTGGCGGACCAGGCGGAAGAGCATCGAGGCGGCGTTCTGGACGTCGATGTAGGTGTCGGGGGCTGCCAAGGTGAGGGGGGAGGCGAGGTTGCGGAAGCGGGTGTCGTAGAGGGTGAGTACCGTGTCGTGGTCGCCGTTTTCCAGGTGGTAGAGGGCGCAGTGCCACCAGAGATGGTGCTGGACGTTGTTGCCGCCCTCCCAGTTCGGGGCCAGGGCGTTGAGCCACTGGATGCCTTCCTGGCGGCGGCCCTGCATTTCCAGCACGTGGGCGACCGAGTGGGCGGCCCAGAGGTTGGCGGGGTCGATCTCGATGGCGCGGCGGCCGTCGGGCTCGGCGGCGGCGTAGTTGCCGCATTCCTCGTTGGCGAAGCAGCGGCAGGCGAGGATGGTGGCGTATCCGGGGAGGGTTGCGTCGTAGTGGGGGACGACGCGCTCGATGGAGGCCAGCATGTCTTGCGGGCGGCCGAGCCAGAAGTTCACGAAATGGGATAGGCGGACGGCCAGGACGTCGTGCGGGTGGGTGCGCAGGATGGCTTCCCAGTGGGAGATGGCGCGGTCGAGGTCGTCGTCAATCCAGGCGGCGAGAGCGTCGACGTGGTGACGTTCGCGGGCGGTGGCGTGGGTGGCGAGCGCGCGGGCTTTCGCCTCGGCGGCGCGGGCCAGCGGGATGAGGGCGGCCTTGTAGCCGAGCATCATCATGTAGCCCTGGATGCTGTGGGCGTGGGCGACATCGGGGGCGGCCTGCATGAGGGCCTGGAGGCGTTGGGGGAGGTCGGCGCGGTAGCGGAGGAAGCCTTCGGAGAAGTGGTTGAAGGCGGCGATGGCCGGAGCGGAGTCGGTGGAGATTTCCAGGCCGTGCGCGTCGTTCATGGTGGGCTCCCTTGGCGTGGGGGAATGGTGGGGGATTGCGCCCCGGTTGCCAAGCGGGATGCGGTGGGGTCCCCTGCCCCGGCGTTTTCGGGAGCAAGCGATGGATTACACGGTGTTGGGGCGGACGGGGCTGCGGGTGAGCGTGGCGGGGCTGGGCTGCGGCGGGTTCAGCAGGCTGGGGTTGGGGCGGGGGAAGAGCGAGGACGAGGCGATCGGCGTGGTGCATGCCGCACTGGATGCGGGGGTGAACTTCATCGACACGGCGGCGGCGTATGGGACCGAGGAGGTGGTGGGCAGGGCGCTTGCGGGGCGGCGCGAGGGGGTGGTGCTGGCGACCAAGTCGATGACTCGTGCGGGGGCGCGGGCGTTGTCGGGGGCGGAGGTGGTGGCGAGCCTGGAGGAGAGCCTGCGCAGGCTGCGGACCGACCGGGTGGAGGTGTTCCAGTTGCATGCGGTGCTGCCGCGCGAGGTGCCCCATGTGATGGCGGAGATCGTGCCGGCGCTGCTGCGGGCGCGGGAGGCGGGGAAGATCGGGCATATCGGGATCACCGAGACGGCGCCGAACGACCATCAGCACAAGACGTTGGTGCGGGCGCTGGACGACGATGTGTGGGCGACGGTGATGGTGGCGTTCAACATGATGCATACCAATGCCCGTTCGTCAGTGTTTCCGCGCACGCGGGCGCAGCGGGTGGGCACGCTGCTGATGTTCGTGGTCCGCAATGTGTTCAGCCAGGCCGAGCGGCTGGCGGACGAGATGCGGGCGCGGGCGGCGGCGGGGGAGTTGCCGGCGGAGGTGGCGCGCGATCCGCTGGGGTTCCTGCTGCATCCGGCAGGGGCGCAGAGCCTGACGGATGCGGCGTATCGGTTCGTGCGGCATGAGCCGGGGGTGGATGTGGTGCTGTTCGGGACCAGCGACGTGGCGCACCTGCGGGAGAACATCGCCTCGATCCTCGCGCCGAAATTGCCGGAGGCGGACCTGGCGCTGCTGCGGGCGCGGTTCGGGCACCTGGTGGGGGTGGGGCTGGATGGGCCGAAGGTGGCCTGACCGAGGCTTGTTGCTGTAGTGTTGGTCTGCTGGATGGGTGGCCGAGTGGTTTAAGGCAGCGGTCTTGAAAACCGCCGTGCGTTTGCGCGCACCGTGGGTTCGAATCCCACCCCATCCGCCAATGCCTGTAAACGACTCTCCACATCGAAAAGACATCGCTATTTCAAAAATTTTGATTCGGATAACCGCTCGCACGTGTTCGCTGGTGGGCGGCTTCGTTCGTCCATGTAATTCGGGGACGGAGTGAAGGCACAGCTTCCCCCTTTACCAATCGGCCGAATGATCGACTTATACCGAAGTTAAAGCTGGGCTCTGCCCAGACCCGCCAGGTCGGGGGCGCGCCTTCGCGCGACGGGCCGAACCCCTGGACCTCAACTCATTGAAAATGAATGGGGTTCTAAGGGCCGCCGGCCCTTGGTGGGTCCTCCGCGGCGCGACTTCGCGTCGCGACTGCAAAGCCTTGGTCTTTTCTCCCATCATGGGTCAGTCATTTGGTCGGTTGGTATTACAGTCCTGCGGAGGGTTCTGCGATGCCTCGACGGACGGCCGGGCTATTGGCGGCGAAGGTGGCCACGGCTGGGCGAGGCTTGCGGCGATGGCGACGGGCTTTATCTGCTGGTGCGCGCGAACGGCACGCGGTTCTGAATTTTTCGCTACACGCCCCTGGCGGGAAGATGCGCGAGGTGGGGCCGGGACGCGGCGGCACCGACAAGACCGTGGTGGGGCTGGCGGAGGCGCGCGTGTCAGCCGGAAAGCTTGTCCATGCCATTACCGACACCTGTGCCGCCCACAAATACCCAAAAGTCCGCGAGTGGCTCACCCTGCCCCTACGCTGGATGTTCCACTTCACCCCGAACTCCGCCGCATCGATCAACGCTGCCGAAGGGTTAGTCGCCAAGCTCAGCCGGTGAATGCTGAAACGCAGTGTCGTCCACCTCATCGTCGACCTACAGGCCGCCATCAAACGCTTCCTCGCCGAGAATAACGAAAACCCAAGGCCTTCGGATGGACCAAGGAACCGGAAGCCATTATCGCCGCTGTCGAAAGAGGGCACCAAACAACAGATGATATCCGCTATCAGGTCGCTGGCCGGTCCGCATGTGCCGGCAACGCGACCACCACCGCCAGAAGCTACGACTGGCATAACATGGCGAATCTCACGGGGAGCTCCCTGAACGAACCGCTACTCGCCCCCCCTGCATGGGCCCGTGCGTACAGCTGCAGCCTTACGGCGGCAGCTCGATAGCGCTCAACTGGCGGCCCATGCCGCCAAGCCTTCGGCAAGCGCGTCATAGACACGCCGTACCGCCGCATTGGCGCGCTGGTCCTCATGCATTGCCACCCATAGCTCCAACTCAAAACGGACCTCCTTTGGCAGGACCGGCACCAGCTCCGGCGCCTCCGCAGCCATCCGATGTTGCAGCGCGGCAATGCCAAGCCCAGCGCGCAGCAGGGCGATCTGGGCCAAATCGCTATCACTGCGAACACGAAACAATGCTCGATCGATCGGCAGCGTGCCGCCGGCCACCGACCGTGCAGAGTTGTCGTCGCGATCGAACCCAATCACATGGAAGTCGCGCAGTGCGGCAATGGTCGTTGGAATACCGTGCCGTGCCACGTAGGCTCGATGGGCATACAGCCCCAAGCCCACATTCCCAAGACGCCGGGCCAGCAACGCATCCTGGCGCGGTCGGAACATCCGCACCGCAATATCGGCCTCTCGGCGCAGCAGGTCCCCGGCCCGATTGGCGAGAACAAGTTCCAGCACCAAGCCGGGATGGCGCGCCTGCAACGAGGCCAGTATCGACGGCAGCACCATTGCCCCCATCACCTCGCTGGCGGTAATCCGCACCGTGCCGCGCGCGGGATCATCCGCCCCATCCGCGGCGCGGACGAGCGCTGCGGCCGCCTGTTCCATGGCCTCGGCCATCGGGCGAATTACAAGCGCCGCGGCGGTTGGACTCAATCCGCCCGGCGCGCGGGTGAACAGTGCCACGCCCAGATCGCCCTCGAGCGCCGCGATGTGACGGCCCAGGGTCGGCTGGGCCAGCTGCAGGCGCCTTGCCGCGCCGGACAGGCTCCCCTCGCGCAGCACCGAAAGGAAGGAACGCACAAGGGTCCAATCTGGGTCACGGGTCATACAATAATGTAGATTAACCGTACGCAGATAGGCAATTCCGTTCACCTTGGGCTGTAGGCATGTTGGCGCCACCATACCAGGAGCCGCCAATGTCCACGCCCCGCCAAGCCCTGATTCTCGGCATAACCGGCAGCCTCGGTGCCGCCGTCGCCGCCGCCATGCATCGCGACGGCTGGCAGATCGTAGCCCTTGCCCGCACCCCGCAGCCCCAGCGCTTCGACTTTCCTGTGACTTGGCACCAGGGCGACGCGCGCGACAGGGCCGCGGTGCTGGCTGCGGCCCAAGGATGCATGCTGATTTTCCACGGCGCCAACCCGCCAGGCTATCGCCGCTGGCGCGAAGACGGGCTGCCGATGTTAACCGCCAGCATCGCCGCCGCCAGCGCTGTCGGTGCTCGCTTGATGTTCCCCGGCAATGTCTATGTCTATGCCCCGGCCAGTGGCGCTGTGGTGCACGAAGCCACGCCGCATGCGCCGACGACCCGCAAGGGCGCGGTGCGGGCCGAGATGGAGGCAATGCTGGCGGCATCCGCCGCCCGCGCCCTGGTGCTCCGCGCGGGCGATTTCTTCGGCGCCGGCGTCGTCAGCTCCTGGTTCAGCCAGGCGATGGCCAAGGGCGGGCGCAATACCAAGGTGATCCGACGCCTCGGCTGGGTAGGGCATAGTTGGGCCTATGTGCCGGATGTCGCCGAAGCCTTTGCCAAGCTGGCGGCGATCGAGGCGTCATTGCCGGCCCATGCCGTGTTTCACTTCGCGGGTCACTGGGATCCCACCGGCGGTGCGGTGCCCGAGGCCGTCCAGCAGGCGTTGGCTCCCCGCCACGTGAAGATCGGCCGCTTTCCCTGGTGGCTGACCCGCCTCGCTGCTCCCTTCGTGCCGTTCCTCGCTGAGGCCCAGGAGATGCGCTGGCTCTGGGAGCATCCGCTGCGCCTGGACAATCGCGCGCTTGAAGCCGCGATCGGCGCCGAGCCGCACACCCCTCTGGATACGGCCATCGCCGCGTCGCTCGCATGACCGCCAAACAATAAGGACAAGTTCGATGAACGCTCCCTCCCCCCGTGCGTTGATGTCGCTCCTGCTGCTGCAGCCGGTGCTCTTCGCGGTGCCGATGGTCGTACTGGGCCAGGCGATCGGTTGGCCCGGTAGCCTGCGGCTGCCGGGTTCGCAGGCGTTGCCGTTGATTCATGCCAATGCTGGCGCGGTACAACTGGGTTACTGGGCATATCTGCTCGTCTCCTTCGCTCTGGTGCCGTTGTCCTTTGCCATGCGCGGCTGGATGGGCGCGCGCGGTATGGCAGGTTGGGCTGCGGATGCGCTGGCCTTCACCGGTGCGGCGGCTGGCGTATTCAAGATGCTCGGAATTGTGCGCTGGCTTTCGGCAATGCCGCTGCTGGCAAGCCAACACGACGGGGCGGATGCGCCGGGCCGGGCCATGATCGAGACGACATTTGCCGGCCTCAATGCCTATGCCGGCCATGTGGGGGAGTTGCTCGGTGTTCAGTTGGTCAGCGGCGTGTGGGTGACCGGGATCGGTGCTGCGCTGGTGGTGGCCGGGCACCGCGTGGCGGGATACTGGGGCGTGGCTGCCGGGCTGATGTTCTTGGCCGCATGCCTGCGCACGGCGGTGCCGGAGCTTGCAGTGATACAAACCATAGCGGTTCCCGTGGCGCTGACCTGGTTCATCGCGGTCGCGGTCAGCCTCCGGCGCGGCGAATGAACCGCTCGGCATGCAGTACTTCGCTCAGCCCAACCAGCGCGATCACGACGCCGCACCTTGCCACGGTTGGGTCGAAGAGTTCCAGGCCGACGATCCAAACTGAGAGTGGTCGCAGAAGAGGGGCGGCGTAGGATAGGGAACCGGGAGCGAACACTCTCTGGGCGCCAACATTTATCTGGAAAAGATTGTCACCCTTGCCTGTCCGCATCACAGAGCAGCGTGACGTCGCCGCGGTATTTCGGACGCAGTTTGGTCAGATAGCTTTGGCTTTTGGGGGGGTGGAGGTGGCATGGGGTTGAGGAGGATCTGCTGCCGCCCCCGCGCAAGATCGAGCCGCTGATGGCCGGAGTGGGCATTGCGGGAGAGCATGAAGCGGCCATGTCGGCCTTGCCACCGACTGGAGGAAAGCCCGGCAGGAACGAATTGCAGTCGTCATGGCGAGCACACACTTCATGCCGTGTACAGAATTCAGCCCTACAGCAGTATTATACATGTTTTCAACGGGGTGGATAGCGCCGGCCGCTTGTTTCAAGCAGGAACGTAAGTTATTCGGGCTACCCGTCAGCAGGACGAACGAGATTTCGGGTCACTGCTCACTGCGGGCATCGGCTGTGGCGTGATCCACAAGAACTTTCTTTTCCTCGGCTCCGACGAGGGCAGCGACCGCACGGGCATCCTCTGCACCCAGATCAAGACGATGAAGCATAGCGGCTGCAACCTTTAAGCCCACATTGCCTGTGCCATCGACCAGCCGGCGCGTGGCCATCTCGCCTCAACACTCTCCGAACTCTTGCTGTCGAGCGGCAAGGGCGCCGTCGGCGCGCGCAGCGGCTGATAACCCTGACGTCAACCTTGGGGGCCGGCGTGCGCGTAGGAACTGGTCCGCGAGCCGGAGCTACTCCGCCTAGTTGCTCGCCACGCACGCGACATCGCAGCTGGACGTGATCCTGGCCCGCTTAGAGCCTGTTTGGGAACCCTGCCGGGTAGGCCCGTCGGGTCATTGCCGTGCTGGCTGCGTTCGCGGCTTGCCATGATCCCTCTGCATCGCGACGGCAGCGACGCCCCTCCAGCCCCAGAGAACCCCTGCCTGGCGCTCGACTGCCCGGATGCCCTGTCCGATTAGAGGGATAAGCGCACTTGCCTGCTGGAAACTAAAGGTGCTCGTGCGTCAAGACGTGATCGCAAAGCATCGAGGACCATCGCGAGCGACTGGCCGTTTAGCCGCAGGTAATCTGGCGGTGTTGAGGAAACCGCCTCAGCGACTTGGTCTGGCCATCGCATTCGGACCGACGACGCCGCGGTCACGTTCCTGGAACAGCCGGCGAGCAGCCTGTACGACACGCAACCTGTAGCGCTGGTGAAGCTGCGGGGTATGGGAATGATAGTTTCCCACCGCTCGCAACACATCACCGCGAGCCTCATCGAGATACAGACGCATGATCGCGCCTGCGGCTGCGATGTTGAAGCACGGTCGGTTAATCAACTGCTCGCGCACTTCCAGTGGATCAAGGCCTGTAAATGTAGACAATGCTGGAATCCATAATGTGTTGATCTGCATTACGCCAAGGTCCTGCGATCCATTCACATTGGTGCTGACGCTGCCAACAAAACCACCTTCGACTGCCTGAATAGACGGTAGCACACGGACCGGTATTTGATATAGTGATGCAACAAGTGTCATGCAGGCGAGGTAGGGAACCGCCATGGTGTTGTCACCTCTCGCTAAATTTATCATCAAACGATTGTTGGTTCCGCAACAGTCGTGGCCTCCGTAAGATACGCACTGATCTGTGTCGCGTTCCGCTCTGATTACAACAACGATGGAGACAATTGTGTATTGGAGCCAAAAACCAAGTGTCAACACACAAGCAGGTTACACAATTCTTGAGGTTCTTGTCGTCGTTGCGATACTTGGTCTGCTTGTGAGCGTTGTGGCACCTGCGGTGCTGCGCCAGCTCGGTGGTGCCCGGGCGTCGGTCGCGAAGCAGTCAGTCGAACGCATTGGTTCGATCCTGGATCTCTACAAGCTCGATGTTGGAAACTATCCCTCCACGGACCAGGGTTTGCGTGCTTTAGTCAATCGGCCGACCGGGGTAGCAAATTGGAATGGTCCATACGTTAAAGGCGACCAGATTCTAGTTGATCCGTGGAGCAACCAGTATTTCTATCGTAACCCCTCAACGCGGACGGGCCATGATTTTGATCTTTGTTCTCGTGGACCGAACGGAATTACAGGTGACGTGGCGACATCGTCGTTCATCTGCAATCAATGATCTTATACCAATCCCTGGAACTCTCGACCCATGAAAGCATGCAAGGCCAGGGCTCTGCCGTCGCGACGGGAAGTCGCGCCGCGGGGGACCCGCAAAGGTCCGGCGGCCCTTTGATGCCCATTATTTTTCAAAAGGATAAGGTCCAGGGGCTTGGGCCGTCGCGCGAAGGCGCGCGCCGGACCAGGCGAGTTTGGGCAGAGCCCAACCTTGCTATCGTTCTATAAGTCGAATTCAACGAGGGTTGGTATTATACCTACCGTCTGAGTTATCGGCCCTCCGACAACTCGGGCGGTTGGTATCGCGCGCCTGCCTGGCCGGCGGCGGCGCGCATGGTAAAGAGTCATATCGGCCGCGGTTGACCGATTCTTCATCGGTCGACATTATAGGCGGCTGGTATCATGTCTATTTTCGACGGGCCTGATGCACTATTAAATACCGATGTCCCACGTGAGAATTTGGTAGTCCCGTATTTCAGTGGAATTCCTCAGCCGGACAATGGCGTGGCGAACAAACCGGCCCGATCCCTGAATTGTCACGTTTATCGCGACGACGCGGATATCGGAGACGGTTCTTTGGTGATCACGCACTGGCTTCCCGCGAAGCAGTGCAATTGCTGCAACGACCACCGGACCGGCGAGCGAGGGATCGGGTTCGCCCTGGTGATACAATGATAGATGCGGTCGCAGACGCGCCAACAGCGACGGAGTGACGCCAATTACCGAGGCCAGCTCATCCAGCGCCAGAAAAGGTG
This sequence comes from Rhodospirillales bacterium, assembly GCA_031424895.1. Taxonomy (GTDB): domain Bacteria; phylum Pseudomonadota; class Alphaproteobacteria; order Acetobacterales; family Acetobacteraceae; genus CAMDGX01. Next base: position 12,527 of record JANPIH010000065.1, on the reverse strand, counting down.
CACCCGGAGGCGCGAACTCGCGCCCGGCTTGGCGATAGGATGCCAGGATCGCAGGGGCGACGCCATCGGGTCCTGTGGGGTGGCGCCATTCCACAATCGCCGCTGCGATCCCTGCCGCCTCGGCGGAGTCGACGCCGAGGACACGCAACAGCGCCTGAAGCAGTTTGGGAGGTGCGGAATTGGGATTGATCTTGCCGCCCTCGTCGATGATGCGAATTTCGGCTTGGCCGCCGGCGACCTTCAACCGGTGCAGGCCGTAGCCGGCGTTCCAGCCAGCCTCGCTTGAGTCCAGCAGACGAAAGATCGCCGTATGCAAGGCGCCGTCGGCTTGAGCCTCCATGATGGCCGCGTGGCGCAGATTGGAGGCCAGTTGGGTTTGCGTCCGTCCAGCCGATGTCAGTTGCGTCAGTAGAACGGTCAGCAGTACCAGCATCCACAAAACGACAAGCAACGCGAAGCCGCGCTGCTGTGGAGCGCCCGCGGTCATGGTGGCAAGCGCAGCCGCCGGCGCACTTCAATGCCTGGGTCCGATGAACCGGAGGGCCGGAGGATCCCTACCCGACCGGGTACCGCCGCGGCATTGGGCAATGCATCCTGCAGGTCATCGGTCAGCATGCGGGCGTCGCGCTGGTTTTGGATCACGTATGGAGTAATCAGCACGATCAGTTCGGTACGTGCGCGTGTGTTGTCCTGCCGGCCTGCCAACACACCTAGCAGTGGAATGTCTTTGAGCCAGGGAAGCCCTGAGTTGCCGCGCGAGGCACTGTCGCGGATGAGCCCGGCGAGGCCGATTGTCTGCCCGTCCTGCACGACCACCCGCGAGCGCACGGAGCGTTCTTGGAAAGTAGGGGAGTTGATGCCCGGCGTTGTCGGCCCCGCAGGATCGACGTCGCTGACTTCCTGCACGATGTCCAGAATCACAAGGCCGCCGCTATTCACTCGCGGGGTCACTTCCATGATCACACCGGTCTCACGGTAATCCACCGAATTTACCACTGGCGCGCCTGGGGCGAAGGTGCTCTGCGCACTTTGTGTTAGGTATGGAATGATGTTGCCGACCTGCAGGCGGGCTGTTTCGTTGTCCATTACCAGAAGTTGCGGCGAGGACAGCACGTTCACTTCGGTCACTGCCTGCAATGCACTGATCGCCACGTCGCCATTCTGGGCGTTCAGCACGAAGCCTGGGAAGCCACTGGCAAAGGTAGTGGCGCTGCCGAAGCTGAGTGCGCCGTTCAAACCGCCTGATTTGAAAAAGAACTGTGTGCCGTAGCGCAATGTGTCGTTCAGCGTGACCTCGGCGATGGTGGCATCGATACGAACCTGCAGGGGAAGGATGTCGAGCTTGCGCAAGGTTGCTTCGACCGTGTCCAGTTCCTGGCGCGTGCCGTAGATCAGCAGGGCATTGTTCTGCGGGCTCGAGATGATTCGCATGTCGTCGGGCGTGCCGGCGGTCTCGGAAGGGTCGAGACCGCCGAGTAGTGGATTTGCCTCCACCGTCCGCGCAACCTGGCCTGGCTCGGCACCAAGGAGTCCGCCCGCAGAAGCGCCGGCCATGCCGCGGCCATCTAGCTGGCCCTGGCGCCCGCCACCGACTTGCCCTTGGCCGAGCGTTGCGGAACGCAGTCCGCCACCCGACAACTGGCGCGACTGGCGGCCGGGCCCCAATGCGCCACCAGTCTCGCGCAACGTCGGCTGGGCGGTCACGTTGCGCGGGGTGAACGCCTGCTGGAGCACATAGGCGGTATCGTTGCTGCGACTGTTTTGCAGGTAATAGACATGCCAGCCGCGCACGGTCTGTCGCCGTGCGCGCTCCACCAATGTGAAGGTGCGCCGGATGTCCTCGATGTAGCGGGATTGGGGGGAGACCACGAGAACGGCATTGATCCGCTGCATGGGCACGATCCGAACCACACCGCCCAGGCTGCCGCCAGCCTGGGCGCGGAAGGCCTCCTGCAGGGCTTGGGCGAAGTCGCGTGCGTCCCCCGTCGCCACCGGGAACAGCGCATAGGACTGGCCGGCGAGAAGGTTGACGTCGAAGCTGGCAATCAGGCGTTGCAGTGTATCGGTCACAATGGGATCGCCGCTTACAATCAGCGCGTTACGCCCTGGGTCGGCGATAAGTGATCCGCCGCCGCTGATGAATGGCTGCAGCACCCTTGCAAGATCGTCGGCTGCTGCATACCGCAAGGGCACGACTGTTGCCCCAGATCCTGTGGCCCTTGCACTTGGCAGCACGCGATAGACGGCGCCGTCCTGGACCAGCGATGCCCCATTCTGTGCCAGCAACGTCTGCAACACCGGCAGCAGTTGACCGCGGGACAATGGCGTGGCGGTGCGCAGGGTCGCGGTTCCACGCACGGCGGCATCTACCGTGTAGTTCAGCCGCAGAAGGTTGCCGAGTATCTGTGCTGCCACTTCCCGAATGTCGGTGTCGACGAAATCGAGCACTATATCACCGCCCGCGGGAGCGGGGCTCGCGCGACCGTCGACACCCGGCGTGGCGGGCGGCGCGATGCTGAGCTGGGTCGGGGGCACCGCGGCTTGCGAACCGATGGCACCGCTGATGCGCTGCGGTGGATCCGAAGCGATGGGCAGGACGGGTGCCGTGCGCGCCGTGCGGATGGCGGGCGTGCCTTCGCGCGATGGTCCGCAGCCCGGAAGCTGAAGTGAGGCTGCGAGGCAGACCCACATCCGCAGCGATGCCAGATTGGAGCGGGTCATCGCGACGATGCGGCTTGTTGGTTGACACCCGCGGCAGGCCCGCCCTGTCCGCTTGACGTTGCCGGCATCAGGTTCACCGGCGGGAGCATGCCAGCGGGCGGCCCGGAATCAATCTGCCGGTCATCCCGGGGGGCGTAGCTTGGGCGTATCTTGCGTATCCCATCGGCGGACTGAAGCGTGACCTCGCCGGCTGCAATGGATATCACCGTCAAGGCACCCATGGCGGAGCCCTCGGCGACCGTCGTTGGCTTGCCACCCGGCGGAATGAAAATCGCACTGCGCCCGGCCGGGGTTACAACGACGCCGGTCAGACGCGGCAACGTCTCGGCGGCTTGCAGGGCCTCGGCCGAACCGCCCAAGGGCGCGGGACGCCGGTCTGGATGGAACAGGGGCCGTGCCAGAACCGACGGTACCCTGTCCAGACGCTGCTCCGCAATGCCGGCAGCCGGCCGTGTCTGTACGATGTCGGGCGCCGGTATCGTCATATCCACTGAAGACGGCGCAACGGCTGCGACCTCAAGCACCAGAACAGCGACCAACGCAGAAGCGAGCGCGCCCAACGCGAAAAGAGCCCGTTGGCTCATGGAAGTGCCACCGGGGTTGCTGGCTCGCGGAAGCCATACAGCGTGAAAGCGGCGTCGATCGTTTTTGCCATGCCATCACCCAGGACCAGTCCGGCCTGGATCTGAACGTCATCGACCAGCATTTTCGGCGTAGCCTCCTCGATGTCCTGGAGGATGCGTACCAGCGGCTGCCAGGCACCGGCCACAGCCACGCGCAGTCCGATCCGCCGGTAGGCGCCGAGCGGCTCGGCTGGCAGCACCTCGGCACTGGCCAGGCTGGTGCCGTGGCGGCTTGCGGCTGTTTCGATCCATTGCTGGAGTGCGGCTGCAACGACCGCATCAGTGCCGCCTGGCAGCGTTGTCAACCCGGGAGTGGCAGCTTCAGCCGCGGCCAACCGGCCCTGCAGAACCGGAAGGCTCACCGCCAAGCCCTCCATCCGGGCGACCAACGCTTTCCGGCGCTCCACCATCTCGGCAAGCTCGGCCTTCCACGCCACCAACGGCGCAAGCACGCCGACCCATAGCGTGCCTGCCACCGCTAGCGTGAGCCCGACCGCCAGGATGCGGCCACGTCGGCCGGTGGGAAGAGAGGTGGCGAGTGAGGAGGCTGCCATGCTAGCGGCCCAACTCGGCGCGGATCGAAAAGCTGTCGCCACCTCCGCCAACGCCCCTGGTGACGGGCGCCAGAAAGGCCGGGTCGCGGATGGCGGGGTCGACGGACAGGGCGGTGATCAGGCGCGCCGCACCCGCCGACCGCCCGGTGAATGTCATCTTGCCTTGGCGCAGCGTCAGGGCCGTCAGGTAGGTATCGTCCGGCAGGACTTCCGTGAGCGTGGCAAGTGCCCGCACCACGCTGCCGACGCGCGTCGCTTCGGCGGCAAAAACGTCGGCACCGGATCCACTTTCGGCCATGCGCCGCCGTGCGGCATCCACTTCGGCGATGATCGGCCGCAATTCGCCGGCACGCGAGTCAAGCTGCATGATCTGATGCAATTGCAGGGCGAACGGTGCCGCGACCACGGCCACCGCGAGCGTGGCGGTCGCCGCGGCCGCCAGCAGAACCGCCCGTTGGTGCCGAGGTTGGGCAACGGCGTGGTCCAGCGGCAGCAGCCGCGTTTCGCCGCAAGGCATAGGGACGGCCAGTTGCACCGGGCCCAACCCAGCCGTTGAGAGAACCATGAGCACTTCGCGCAGCCCGGCCTTTGGCACCAGTGACAAGCGCAGATGCAGTTGGTTGCGTGCGCGATCATGCTTGATCGGCGCCCAGTTCCAAAACACTTCATCCGCGGTGAACGGCGTGAGGCGGTCCATTTCGTACACCAGCAACTGGTCTACATGTCGAAGCGCCGCATACGGCAGCATAACGGTGCGTTCGAGCAGGATGTCACTCTGAAGACAAAGCAATACCAATTTGGGGCGGCGATGTTTGGCTAGGGCAGTATTTGCCGAAGCCACGCCGTTGGCGTTCAAAGCGACCTCGCCCAGGTCTTGCTGCTGACCCTTACGGCGCACCAAGATTCCGACCCGGTCGCGCGTGTCGGACAACCTCAGGAGCAATGCGTCCATCCTGGTAGCATCACGGCGCAGCAACTGCTCCGGCACCAGTTCCAGCATTCGCGCGGCCCACCATGACATCAGTTCATTCGTCATGGAACGGGAATACATTTCGCCTCGAGGACAATGTTCAAGTATTTAGTCATCGCATTCGTCATATGGCACCAGACGTGGCGGACCGTGCATCACTTGTTGCGGAGGGCGTCACGACCGCCTGTCCCGCCGCGGCGCGGCAATCATCGTCGGCCAGCTTCGCCGGTCGCCCGGTGCGAAAATCACGCGGATGCGAACCAGGTGAGGAAGCTCTGGCCCATTCCACTCCTTGCGCCAGTCCTGTCCGTTCCAGTACGCAAGCTCAAGGCGCTGAACACCTCGCAACAGCTCCTCTTCTGCAGGCGGGCGTGCCGCCACAAGCCGTGTAGCGTGCAGGAATGGCGTCCATCGCAGCACCAGGCGTTGGCGCGCGTCGACCAGGATCATCGCATCCACCTGGCGCGGCGATGCACCATCGGCCACCGGCAATCTGGTGGTGATGGCCAATGATGAGGCCAAGCCCGCAATGCGGCCGGGAACGATATTGCTGCCTGGTTCGATCTGCTCCACCAGGTGGCGCAACACCCGGTCGATCGCCTCCAGGTCGGCGCGGGCACCGACGATCGCGGCCTGTCTTTGCGATGCTTGCAGCCCGAACCGCAGGCCTTGCGTCAGTCCGGCCATCAGCAAGCCGAGCACCACCAGTGCCACCATCGTTTCCAGCAACGAGAACCCTGCCTGACCAGGCGCGCTCATTGCCCATCCCTCGCGGCGAAGCCCACGCGGCTGGTATCGAGCTGCAGCGATCGTACGGTACCGCCCTCACCCCACGAGATCGCCACGCTGACGGAGTACAGCACCGGCACCCTGCCCTGTCCGGACCCCGGTGCGACGTTTACCCGCGCAATGCGGGTGCGCCAGCGGAAGCCGCCGCCATCCTCGCCCTGCTGCTCGCCGACCACGAACGTGCCGTCCCGCCCTACCGCGGCCAGGCGCGAGCGTGCGCGCACCACTGCCTCCTCATACCGCGTGGCGATCGCTGTCGACTGCAGCGCTTCCGACGTGCCGCCAAACAGCACACCCAGCGCAAGGCCAGCAATGGCGAAGGCGACGAGCACCTCCAGCAGGCTGAAGCCGCCTTGCCCGCCACTGCCGAGGCCGCACGCGCTATCTCTCACTGACGACCACCCGTCCCGTGAGCCATTCGACCTGCACCAGCGCGCGTGCCGCACCCCGCGTTATCGTGATGCGTCCGCCGGAGGAACTGCCATCGGGATAGAACCGGATGCTGCCGATTGTGTCCCCCCTGGTAAGGGCGGCATCGGCGGTCATGGCCAGTTGGACTCCGACCGGCAACCGCCGAACCCGCCCGGCATCCACGGCAAACCCATGGCCCACAACGTCCAGGTTGAACTGCGCGGGGCGGTTGGAGACAATGGCCCGCATGCGCGCACTGCGCAGCGATTGCCCAAGTTGGCTGGCAGCACTGTGCACGTCCAGCTTGACCGGGCGCCCAAACTGGCGCGTCACTACAAGGCTGGTAGCCAACCCGAGAATTGCCATCACTATCAGCACCTCGAGCAAACTGAAGCCGCGCTCGAATGCTGCGTGGTCAGTGCGCAAGGTCATTGAGACCCAACATCGCGAGCAGCATCGACGAGACGATGGCCGCCACCGCCGCACCCATCAGAAGGGTGATTGCCGGAACCAGCAGCGACACCAGCCGCTCGACACCCAGGCGTGTTCGCTGCTCGTGCATTTCGGCTGCCCGGAGTGCCATCACACCCAATTGCGCCGTCTCCTCACCCAGGCGCACCAGATAAATCATACGGACGGGAAAAATGCCGGCTGCACCAAGTTCGCCTGCCAGGCCGGCACCCTGCTTTGCGGCCTGCGCGGCCGCATCCAACGCCGCGACGGCCGCGCGGTTGCCAATGACATCGCGCACGATCGCCAGTGCCGCGATCAACGATACCCCGTCAACCAGGAGCGTGCCGAGTGTCCGGGCAAGGCGCGCCGCGACAATCTCCCGTGCGAGGGTGCCAATGACTGGCAGATGCAGCAACGCCCGGTCCGCCGCCAGACGCATCCCGGGCCACAGGAGCGCGTAACGTATCATCAGCCCCAGCACCGCCAGGCCGGCAACCATGTGCAAACCATGGTCGGCGACGAAGGCGCCGGTTGCAATCAACATGCGCGTGGACGAAGGCAGCGCCGCCCCGTTCTGCTCGAACAGCGGCAGGAAATTTGGCAGTACCTGCGTCAGCAGAAGCACAATCGCACCAATCGAGGCCACCAGAAGCAGCGCGGGATAAATCAGCGCCGAGCTGATGGTGGACGCCAATGCGCGTTCTCGCTCAAGCAATGCCGCCAGATGATCCAACGTGGCCGGCAGGTTGGGACCCGCCTCGCCCGCCCGCACGAGGCCCAGATAGAGGCGGGAAAAGCTGCGCGGATGCTGGGCCAGGGCGGCGGAAAACGATGCGCCATTGCGCACCGCGTCGCGCAGTTCCTCCATTACACTGCGTACACGCACGTTGGATGCCATCTCGACGAGAAAGCGCAGGGCAGCATCCAGGTCGAGGCCGGCGGAAAGCATGATCGCCAGCTCGCGCGTAGCATCCGCCACCTCCTGGCGTCGCAGTGTCTTCGCGGAGGTGAACTCGAACGCCGTCAGGTTTTCCCAGAATCCGCCACGGATTGCGCTGGCCGGCTGGACCAGCATGGCCATGCTGCCCTGCTGTTGCAGCCGCAGGATGACCGCCCGCTCGTCGTCGGCCTGCATCACACCTTGCAACCTGGCGCCGGAGGCAGCGATCGCGGTGTAGGAATAGTCAGGCATTGCTAGGCTTCGGCCCGAATGCAGCGAACCACCTCTTCCAACGTTGTCGTGCCTGCCAATGCCGCATCCAGCCCGGCGCCGAACATCGGCACCATCCCTCCCGAGATCGCGGCGCGCTCGATCTCGGAATGCTCGGCGCGACCGAAGATCAAACGCTCGATTTCTCGATCCGGCGTCAGAAATTCGGCAATCGCCTGGCGTCCGACATAGCCTGTCTGGCGGCATCGCGCGCAGCCGGTCGCGTGCCAAAGGCGAAGTGGGCCCTCCACGCCACGACTGTCCAGTGCAAAGCGATGCACCAGTTCACCGGGTGCGTCGAACTCACGTTTGCAGTCGTTGCAAAGACGACGGACCAGGCGCTGCGCCACTACACCACGGAGCACGGCGGTCAGCAGGTAATCCTCAAGCCCCATCTCGCGCAGCCGCGTAATGGTTGCAGCAGCCGAGTTGGTGTGCACGGTAGACAGCACCAAGTGCCCCGTAAGGGCAGCATGGGCCGCGAACTGTGCTGTTTCAGCGTCACGGATCTCCCCAACCATGATCACGTTCGGATCCTGTCGGACGATGGTTCTGAGCAGGTTTGCGAACCCGAGGCCGATTTGCGGCTTCACTTGGCTTTGGTTGATGCCGAACAACTGATACTCGATCGGGTCTTCGATCGTGACGATCTTGCGGTCCACCGAGTTCAGCATGCGCAGTGCGGCATACAGCGTGGTTGTCTTGCCGCTGCCCGTCGGCCCCGTGACCAACACAATGCCATTCTGCTCGTTCAACGCCGTGTTCAGGCTTGCGATAACCTGCGCCGGCAAACCCAGTTGGATATAGTCGAAGGCCACGGCGGTACGGTCCAAAATTCGCAGAGCGACAGTTTCGCCATGGAGCGTCGGGACCGTGGATACCCGGAAATCGATCTCGGTTCCGCGCACGGCGAGCTTGATGCGCCCGTCCTGAGGCAGCCGGCGCTCGGCAATATCCATCCGCGCCATGATCTTTATCCGGGATATGATCGCCGCGGTAAGATGCGGCGGCGGGTGTTCGGCTTCGTGGAGCATGCCATCGCTGCGGTAGCGCACGCGCAGCCGATCCTCGAAGGGTTCGACATGAATATCGGAAGCGCGCAATTCCACGGCCCTGAAAATAATCTGGTTCACCAAGCGGATGACCGGTGCCTCGCTGGCCAGGTCCTTGAGCCGCTCGGCGTCATCCTCTGACGCGCCCCCGGCGCCATCGGTCGTCGGCTCCTGCGCCGGCGCATTGGGATAAAGCCGATCGAAGGCCGCATCCAGTTCGATGGGTACCGCCACCTCAAGGCTGACCTTACGTCCTGCCACCGCGGCGATCGCCGCCTGTGTGAATTCGTCCAGCGGGTCTGCCACCGCGACGACGAGGCGCTCGCCTTCGATGGCAACCGGCAACGCGCGAGCCTGCCGAAGGAACCGGGGTTTCAGCAGGTCGGGCAGGACCGCCATGTCAGGGTATCGGTCCGGCCCTGCAAGTTCCAGTTTCAGCAATGCTGCGAAGGCCCGGCTCAGGCCGCGCTCGGTCACAAGGCCGAGTTGAATGAGCACCGCGTCGAGCCTTTGGCCGGTCTCGGCGGCCACCATGCGCGCCCGCTCGATGGTTCTTCCGTCGCACTGGCCCTGTTCAACCAATACCAGCGCAAGCGCGGTGACCCGCTGTGACGCTGCAGTGTCGATGCCGGCGTGAAAAGCGGTCGCGTCCATGTCATCTGCCTGTTGCATTCGGTGCGCTGACATGGACGGGCGTGAGTGCGCTACGTAGAATGTCATGACGTTGCAGCAATTGGCGTGCCGGTGGCACGAACCGTCGGGACAGAAGGACATGGGAGGTGCTGGTCTCTACCATTTCTGCGATCATCCTTGCACCGTTTATCGGCCTGGCATTGGGCATTGTTCTGCGCGGCACGCCTTACGAACTTGGGCCAGTCGCCATCCGCTGGGGCTTGCCGTTGTCCACGACCGCGGTGGCAACCTGGGCGGCGATGTCAGGCAGCGGGGTTGGCATATTCTGGGCCAATTGCGTTCTGGGGTGGGGCCTTGTGGCGCTCGCCTGGATCGACTGGCATCATCTGATCCTCCCAGATCTGCTAACGCTGCCGTTGGTGGTCGTCGGGCTGGCGGCAACCGTGGTGCTCGACCCCGACGAAACCACGGCGCACGCAATCGGCGCCGCGGCCGGGTATGGTGTTTTCCGCCTCCTGGCGTGGGCCTATCAGGCGGTCCGGCGCCGGGAAGGGCTGGGGCAGGGGGATGCGAAACTGCTTGCAACTGCCGGTGCCTGGTTGGGATGGGAGCAATTGGCTGAAGTCGTGCTGTTCGCAGCCGTCCTCGGAATTGCCTGGGCTTCCGCCAGGGCATGGCGATCAGGATATGAGGCGAACGCACAGAAGCTGCCGTTCGGCACCTTCATTGCCGTAGCACTATGGGTCGTCAGGCTGCATGCAACGTCCTTTCCGGCTGAATAAAGACAGCAGTCATAGATTGTGGTGCCGTCAAATGTCGGGTTCGCCGCACGACGCGTGCGGCCCGTCAGCGAAATGGGCGGGACATCGTGTAGCATGGTGGACCACACCCGCGATTGTCCCGCCCACAGCCTCATGCGGCCTTGTCGCGGCGGCGCATTGCCGCCAGGCCGAACAACCCCGCACCAAACAACGCTATGCTGGCCGGCTCCGGCACCGCGCCGACGCTGCCGACCGCGCCGGTCAGTATGGTTGTGTTCGGTATCAACTCGAACCCGTAGCTGATCAGGTTCGGCCCGGCGACCTCGGCATATCCATAATGCGTGCCGTCACTCAATGCGAAAGCAAGGCCGATGAAATCGGTGGCCGCCGAGTTTGGAATGACGGCGGGGCTTGGAAATGCGGAGAAGACATACAACTGGTTGTCCTGGTCGATCGCCGCGTCGATTCCGAAGTCGGTCACGCCGCCGAACAGGCTTGAAACGAGAGCTGTGCCCGCCGTGGCAACTTGCGCCTGCGGATCGCCCAGTGTGGCACCTGGAATTGCGCTGAAAGTATAGCTCGCGGCCCCGGCGCCGAAGCTGATTGTGAACGGCGCCGATGCGAAGCTGGCGTTGGGCATGAAGCTCTGCACCGCGGCCTCCGCCGGAGCGGCGGCCAGCGACATGCCGACCACCAGGGCAAGGGCTGTGGCGGTGGCTGACAGAACCCCGCCGGTCACCGGATTGCTCCGTTGAGGCCGACAGGAAAGAACAGGCCGCTTGAAGCGCCGGCAGCACCATAGACGATGTTGAGGACCTGGCGGGGCGTGCGGGAGAATGCGAGAGAGTTCGCGTCCGTCGGTACGATGTTGGCTTTGCCCGCTAGAACGACGCCTTGGTCATCTGCCTTGCCGGAAAGTGCGGCCCGCAATGCCGAAATCTTCTGCGTGGCATCGCCAAACCCACGCTGGAACAGCAACAAGCGAACCTCGGAGGCATGGTAGGCTTCGACTGCGAGCAGCCCGGCGGCAGCTTCAAGGATGGTCTTGTTCTGCACCAGGGGCGCCGCACCTTTGTAGGCAGTGACGCCAACGTCTTCGAAGATATACGCGCCCAGCAGGAAGTTGTTCTCGTTGGCGAACGGGTCGAAGCTGCTGCCGAGGCCGGCGGCGACCGCCAATGTGTTGAAGCTGTTTTGCAGGTCGATTGCCGGGCGGGCAACGGTACCGGCACCAAGAACGGTACGCAGCAGGCGGACATGGGCCAGTTCGTCCTGCGCAATCTCGGCCGCATAATCGGCGATCGCTGGGGTCGCAAACGGCACAGCCTTGCCACCAACGACGCCGCCAGGCGTGCCGGTGCCTGTCGTGTCGGCCGCAACAAGGCCCGTGCCTGTCACTGCCCGCAGATAGAATTCAGCCTCCAGATACTCCAGGTTCAAAGCAAAATTGAGGATTGCCGCGTCGTTGATGGCCTGAGCGGAAGCCGACGACGAAGTGGCGAGCAACGTTCCGCCGATCGTCATTGCACCAAGCGCAGCGGCGCCAAGCCCGGTGCCCCGGAGTATGTTTCGGCGGTCTACAGTGTCTGGTGAAGGCCCACTTGAAGATGTCATCCAAGTATCTTTCTATTTGTTGGTTTATCACGCTGCACGTGGCCGACTCACTCACATCCACAAAAGAACTATTAAGATGTGAATTCGGTATTTGTCCGAAATCGCTATCTTGGGCAATTCCAGCCAGAGATGAATATGGAGGGCGAGAGAGTCGGTCAAGAAAATAACCACAGCACTTAGATGTTTCACTATTCACAACCTCGTCACACAGACACTTGTATGAAGTGGGTCGATGCGCGGAAACCTAACATATTTCATCTTCAGTATTGCGTATGAGGGCAAAAAATGCGCCGCTTTGTGGATCATACGGCTCGGATCGCCAGTTAGATGCACGCGGACAAAAACTTTCGCATTTTGTTTAACGCTGTTGATGACCCCCCTCCCGGCGGCGGCTGTGTGGCGATGTCCTGTCCAGGATGGTTCTGCCATGCCACTAATCAATTTCCTCCAAGGGAGTTAGCTCGGTAAGTCGCCAGTGGCATTTTCCTTACGCTGCGAGCAAAGTGATGAAACGCATTGCCGCCATCTCAGCACAAATCGATCTTCGTTTCGATAGTGGAATATGTGGCCTTCGATTCTCTGCATACAAGGTGGTGGTCAAGCGGTAAGCGCAGGGTTCAGGCCGTTGAGCTTCGCCGGCTCGGTCAGGCTGTAGAGGTTGGCCGCGCGGACGCTGCACCTGTCGGAGCCGAGAACCAGAAACTGTTTGCGGCTTATTGCGATGCTGCGTAGCAGG
>JANPIH010000064.1:0-1531 GCA_031424895.1 Rhodospirillales bacterium | reverse complement strand
CGGACGCCGCGCCGCGGCTTTCGAGACCATCACCCCCTTCAAGCGGGCCGCCGACGTGTTTCGCCATCGCTCAAAGTTTCTCGGCTCCGATTACGAACAAATGGTGGCGGAGTTGCGCGCGATCCTGGTGGCCGCTCTGCCTGACGACGTAGCCGGCGACTTGCTCCGTGTGGAGGCGCTGGACATGCTGCTGAGCTTCGAGGCTTGGGCGCGGTTGCGGCGCGAGCAGGGGCTGTCCGTCGATGAGGCGCGGGGAGTGGTCGAGGCGGTTGCGTTGCGGGTGGTGGGCTAACGGGGCCATAGCCCATATGTCGATAGCCCATAGAGCTACCGCCAGTCTTTGATGCTATGATCAAGTCAAAGAAAAGGGTGGCGCGCGCCATTTCGACGCCCTGGTGGGTGGGGCCCGGGGTTCGCAGGAGGCCTGCATGGACGTTAAGGATGCCGTGGCGAGAGCCGGAGCGTTTGTCGCCGAAGTCTTCGGCGCCGAGGAAGGCATAGCTCACTTGGCGCTTGAGGAAATTGAGCGCGATGACCGCAGCGGGCAATGGCTGGTGACCCTCGGATTTGATCGTCCTTGGGGTCTGACGGGCTCGATAACAACACCGATGGGAAAGCCTGGATCAAGCGGCAATCGGGTTTATCGAGTGGTGAATGTTCGCGACGACGGTGAAGTGCTTTCCGTTAAACAGCGAGTTCCGGTTGGCGACTGATGGCTGCGCCATTACTCCTGGACACCAATCTTCTCGTCTTGCTCGTCACAGGCCTCACTGAGCCAGCATACATAACGAAAAACAAGCGACTGGCGACTTTCGACGAACTAGAATTTAATATCGTACGGAACATTGCCGATCAAGCATCGACGCTGATCTTTAGCCCTAACGTACTGTCGGAAACGTCAAATTTCCTTCGGTATGTGTGGGGTCCAGTGCGTGCGGAAACTGCCGAAACCTTAGCCTTACTCGTTCGGGCCTACGGCGAGGAGTATGTACCTACAGACTCCGTCCTCGAATTCCCCGAGTTCAGCCGGCTTGGGGTCGCCGACTGCGTGCTCATGGTGCAAGCCAGGAGTGGGGCGACCCTCCTCACAGACGATCTGGCCCTATTCCTGGCGTCTTCTTCAGCTGGACAGGCCGCTGTCAACTACAACTACTACCGGGAGCAACGGCCTGACTTCAGGTAGTTGCGCGATACATTTCCCCTTCACGCCTCCAGCTCAATGTCCCAATAGAGGTAGTCCAGCCAGCTCTCATGCAGATGATGGGGCGGGAAGCGGCGACCACGGTCCTGAAGCTCGTGGGCGCTGGGCCGGCGCGGCTTCTGGCGTGGGTGCATGTGGGCCTCGACCGGCGTGCGGCCGCCCTTAGAGAGATTACAGCGGGCGCAAGCTGTGACGATATTTTCCCAAGTGGTGCGCCCCCCCCGCGAACGCGGGATGACGTGATCAAAAGTCAGGTCCGCCGTCGACGAACAGTACTGGCACCCGAAACTGTCGCGCAGGAAAAGGTTAAAGCGCGTGAAGGCCGGCGGC
>JANPIH010000063.1:0-2712 GCA_031424895.1 Rhodospirillales bacterium | reverse complement strand
GGTCTTGAACGATGAACTGGCAGGCCAGATCATCGACTCCCCCCCCTCGACCACACCGAGCGCGAGCATCGACAATCTCGCTGTGGCGAGCCTGGCAGATGGCACGATCCATCCTGTTGCGCGCCATCATGCCCACCCCCTGCCGCCATAGCCGGCGACGAAAACGAGGAGCCGCCCGCAAACTTGCCGAGGCACCGCGGCGACGACAACTGCAATGGGCAAACCTCTTTGCAACTTAACTTCGCGCCTATGGGGCTCGGCCCCTGGCGGGCCTGGGCAGAGCCCAGCCTTTCTTACTCGTCGCGCCGAGGGGCCGAGTCCCCTGGCCTTAGCTTCCCTAGCTCCGCACCAGCCGAATTCGCTTCCCATCCACACCCAGCGCCACCCCGCCCGCCTTCAGCGCCAGCGCGTCCGCCCCGAACACATCCCGCCGCCACCCCGACAGCGCGGCAATATCCGGCTCGTCCTCGGCCGCCAGCCGGTCGATATCCTCGCTGTTGGCCACCAGCTTCGGCGCCACGTGGTGCTGCTCGCACTTCGCCGCCAGCAGCACCTTCAGCAGCGAAACCAGCGCCGGCGACGGCTTCGCCCCGTCGCGATGGTTCGGCGCCTCCGGCAACGCCCCCTCCGGCAGTGCCCGCGCCTCGGCGATCGCCGCCAGCAGTCCCGCCCCCATCCGCCCCTCGGCGAAGCCGCGCGTCACGCCCCGCATGCGCGACAGCGCATCGACGGTGTCCGGCGCGCTCGCCGCGATCTCCAGCAGCGCCTCGTCCTTCAGCATCCGCCCCCGCGGAATGTTGGACTTCTGCGCCTCCCGCTCCCGCCACGCCGCGATCGCCCGCAGCACCGCCAGCAACCGCCGGTTGGACGTCCGCGGCCGCAACCGCTCCCACATTGCATCCGGGTCCGGCTGGTAGGTCGCGGGGTCGCCCAGCACCCGCATTTCCTCGCCCACCCAGTCCAGCCGGCCGTCCGTCTCCAGCCGCGCCTGCAGCGTCTCGTACACCCGGCGCAGATGCGTCACGTCCGCCGCCGCATAGGTGATCTGCGCGTTCGAAAGCGGCCGCGCCGCCCAGTCGCTGAACCGGTGCGCCTTGTCGATATGCCCCCCGGTCGTCGCCGCCACCAGCGAATCATAGCCCACCTGGTCGCCGAACCCCGCCACCATCGCGGCCACCTGCGTGTCGAACATCGGCCGCGGCACGTCGCCGAAGCGCAGCACGAAAATCTCGATGTCCTGCCGCGCCGCGTGGAACACCTTCATCACCGCGGTATCGGCCAGCAACGCCCCCAGCGGCGCCAGGTCAATGCCCGGCGCCAGCGTGTCCACCACCGCCACCTCCGCGGCGCCAGCCAACTGCACCACGCACAATTCGGGCCAGTAGGTCCGCTCGCGCATGAACTCGGTGTCGACCGTCACCACCGGCTCCGCGCGCAGCCGCGCGCACAGCGCGTCCAGCTCTTCGGTGGTGGTGACCAGAACGGGCGCCGGGAATTCCGGCCGTTGGGTACGAGGCATGGCACTGTCATACACCCGGGCTGGCGCGCCCGGAAGCCATGCGGCAGAACACCCTGATCAGCCGACCGCGAAGGTGCCAGCCATGCTGACCGTCTTCCCCGCCCCGCCCGCAACCACCGCCGATTCCCCGGCATCGGCCACGCTCGTCCACAAGGGCGCGCTGTGGATCGACATGCACGAACCCGACGAGGCCGCCCGCCACCAGGTGGAGGCCATCACCGGCATGCGCGTTCCCACCCGCGAAGACCTCAGCGAGATCGAAACCTCCAGCCGCCTGTCCCGCGAGGGCGACACCCTCTACCTCTCCGTCCCCAGCCTGGTCCGCGGCGAAGGCGGCGACGCCCGCACCTCCCCCGTCGGCTTCGTGCTCGCCCCCGACCGCCTGCTCACCATCCGCTTCTCCCCCCTGCCCGCCTTCGACACCTACGCCGCACGCTGCCGCATGGGGTCCACCAAGGACCGCACCAGCATCTCGCTGCTGCTCGGCCTGGCCGAAACGCTGGTCGAACGCATCGCCGACGTGCTGGAACGCGAAGGCGAGGAACTCGACGCCGTCTCCCGCCGCATCTTCCGCCCCTCCGAAGCGCGCCGCATCCGACCCCGACGCTCGGAAGCCGAGCTGCGCGCCCTGCTGCGCAATCTCGGCCGCGCCGGCGACCTCGTCTCCAAGCTGCGCGACACCCTGCTCGGCCTCGGCCGCCTCATCCCCTTCGTGCTGGCCAACGCCGCCTGGATCACGCCAGACGAGAAATCGCGCTTCAAGATCCTGCGCGCCGACATCGCCTCGCTCGCCGACCACGACAGCCACCTCGCCGGCAAGGTGCAGTTCCTGCTGGAAGCCACGCTCGGCTTCATCGGCATCGAGCAGAACAACATCATCCGCGTGCTCACCATCGTCAGCGTCATCGGCGTGCCGCCCACCTTCTTCGCCAGCATGTGGGGCATGAACTACAAGGGCATGCCGGAGCTGGACTGGGCCTGGGGCTACCCCTTCGCCCTGCTGGTGATCGTGCTGTCCGCCCTCCTGCCCATCGTCTGGTTCCGCATCCGCGGCTGGCTCTGAAAATAATCCGCTATCTCCGAAAAAAAGCCTTGCACCCTCGCCAATAGTTAGTTAAGTTATGGGGGTGTTAGAAAAATCCCCCCTGGCCCAGCAATTGGCCATCATCAGCGCCACACTCCTGGCCGAGGCC
>JANPIH010000062.1:0-2039 GCA_031424895.1 Rhodospirillales bacterium | reverse complement strand
ATTCCTGTCTGGTGGTCAGCGACAACGCCTTGCCATCGCCCGTGCCGTCCTGCGCCAAGCGCCCATCCTTCTCCTGGACGAGGCTACCAGCGCCCTGGACGGTCATTCCGAGGCCCTGGTGAGCGATGCGCTGGAGCGGATCACAACAGGTGTCACCACCATTGTGGTCGCACATCGCCTGTCAACGGTCATGCGCGCGGACGGGATCTGTTACATCGAAGGTGGCAAAGTGGTGGAATCCGGCAGCTTAGAAGAACTTATTCAGAAGAATGGCAAATTTCGTGCGCTTTATGATCAGCAATTCGCTGGCCGCTGATTAAGGTCGGATTGCGCTTTGGAATTTCTTGAGGTGCTACACTCCTCGCTTGGAGGCTGGAGAAACGATGATTTTAATCACTTACTATAGGACAGCATCAGCCTGACCTTCCAAAATTGAGCGTCGAGTAGGCGAAAATTCGGAAAGGACCGAACTTCGCTGCATGAGTAACCGAGCGGTGGCGATCCGGGCGCCGCCCATAGCATCGTGCCGGACGAACCCGTGGGTGCAACGAAGCCCACGAATGAGTGGCTGGCCGAGAGTACAGCGATCTCGGACAGTGACCTGCGTCCAGCAACTCTCGTGACCTGAGTGACCTGAGCCCCGTCTTCCCTCCGGGGATGGGGAGAGTCCTTGGGTTGATTTCTGGGCCTAGGCGGCCTGCTTTTCCAGTCTGATCTTCATTGCAAACTCCGCCGGTGGGGTGTTCCCGAGGGCGGAATGGGGTCTGTGGCGGTTGTAGTCCTCCTTCCAGGTTGCGATTTGGGTGCGGGCGTCGGGCAGCGTCGTGAACAGCACTTCGTTCAGGAACTCGTCGCGAAATCGTCCGTTGAAGCTCTCGATGAGACCGTTCTGCATGGGTTTGCCGGGTGCGATGTAGTGCCAGTCGATTTCCGTGCGCTGGCACCAGGACAGGATCGCGGTCGAGGTGAACTCTGTGCCATTGTCGCTGACGATGGTGCCGGGGCGGCCGCGCCTGGAGATCACCGCGTCGAGTTCGCGCACGACCCTTGTGCCGGACAGTGACGTATCGGCGACCAGCGTCAGGCATTCGCGCGTGAAGTCATCCACGACGGCCAGAACCCGGAAGCGCCGCCCTTCGGTGAAGGCGTCGCTGACGAAATCCAGGCTCCAGCGCGCGTTCGCGGCCTGCGGCACGACCATCGGACGTCGCGTGCCCAAGGCCCGTTTGCGTCCGCCGCGTTTGCGCACCTGGAGCCTCTCTTCACGGTATAGCCGACGCAACTTCTTGAGGTTCATCACGATTCCCTGTCGATCCAGCATGATGTGGATGCGCCGATAGCCAAACCGCCGCCGCTCGGCCGCGACAGCCTTCATCGCAGCCCTCTCGGCGGCATCGTCCGGGCGGATACTCCTGTAGCGGATGCTTGAGCGGTCCATCGCCAGCACCTCGCACGCCCGACGCTGGCTTATCCCGTGCACCACCACGACATGCGCCACCGCCTCCCGCTTCGCATCGGGCGTCACCATTTTTTTGCAGCGACATCCTTCAGGACGGCCAGGTCGAGCATCGCCTCAGCCAACAGCTTCTTCAACTTGGCGTTCTCGTCTTCGAGCGCCTTCAGCCGCTGGGCCTCTGACACGTCCATGCCGCCAAACCGCGCCTTGTATTTGTAGAACGTCGCCGAGCTGATGCCGTGCTTGCGGCACACCTCGGCCGTCGGCGAACCGCTCTCCTGTTCCTTCAGGATCCCGATGATCTGCGCTTCCGTGAACCGTGATTGCTTCATTGTCCGTCTCCTTGCGTGGACGGACTCTACCAAAAACTGCAGGAGGTTCACGGGCTCAGGTCAGTGACTATCGGTTGGTCTCATTGTGGAGGCTGAGGCACGTCGCAAACGCATGATCTATGGGTCCTGATCTTAATAGACCATGGGAGCCTCGTATACTATGTTTGCATCGCTGGTACCGCCATCTAGATCTAGAGCAGCATGCTCACCAATGAGAGGCGTTCCCTGTACTGCCTGCCAATTGCGCCGGG
>JANPIH010000061.1:0-20170 GCA_031424895.1 Rhodospirillales bacterium | reverse complement strand
GCAGCGGATGGACTGGCACGGCCTGGCTGGCACGCCGCTGACGGCGTTGGCGCTGGGGCGGTTGCTGGGCAAGCGGCCAGGTGCGCTGCTGCACACCAACGACATGCGCGCCAACCTCCTGGCCTATATGGTCACCAGGGTTCGACGGGTGCCGTGGATTGCCCATGTCCACGGCTGGCTGGGCGAGACCCATTCCGGGCGCTGGAAGATGTACGAAGACATCGACCGCAGGCTGATCCGCAGCGCCGACCTTGTGCTGGTCGGTTCGCGGGCGATGGCCCACGAGGTGACACAGGCAGGCGCGCGCTGGGTTGAGGTGGTGACGAACGGCATTCCGCTGGCGGACCCGGGCCCGCATGAAGCGGCGGCGGCGGCGATCCGCCGGGGCATCCTTGGCGAGCAGGCGGGTTTGGTCATCGGGCTGCTCGGCCGGCTGCACCCGGGCAAGGGCCATGCGCTTCTGATCCGCGCGCTGGCCGGGCAGCAGGACCGCGGCCGCAACCAGCACCTGCTGCTGGTCGGCGAGGGGCCGGCGGAGGCGGAGTATCGCGCCCTGGCACAGGAGTTGGGCGTTGCCGATCGCGTGCATTTCAGCGGCCTGGTGCCGGAAATCCTGCCCTATCTTTGCGCGATGGACATGGTGTGCGTTCCTTCCCTCAAGGACAGCCTGCCGTTGACGGCCCTGGAGGCGATGAGCGTCGGGCGCCCGGTGATCGCGTCGCGGGCAGGCGACCTGCCGTTGGCAATCGACGATGGCCGCACCGGGCTGTTGGTGGAGGTTGGCTCCGTGGAGGCGCTGTCCGGCGCGATCGACCGGCTGGCCGGTGACGCGGCGCTGCGGGCGAGCATCGGCGCGGCAGGGCGGGAGCGGCTGATTGCCGACTTCACGCCGGCGGCGATGCTGCGGCAGCTGGAGCGATATTGCGACCAGCTGCGCGACCGGATCGGGGTGCGGCATGCAGGGTGAGGGCGAACGCCGCCGGCGTATCGTTTATGTCCAGCCGAACAGCGAGGTTGGCGGCTCCGATATCGCGTTGCTGCGGATGGTCGCGGCCCTCGACCGGGATCGCTATGAGGCGGTGGTGGTGCTGCCGGGCGAGGGGCCGCTGGTGCCGCTTCTGCGCGAGGCCGGGGCCACGATCCGCCTTCTGCCGATGATGCAGCTTCGCACCCTGCCGTCCGTGTCGTACCAGGCGCGCTACCTGGCCCGGTTCGGGCCGACCGTGTGGGCGTTGCGACGCGTGATCCGCGAGGAGCGGGCGGACCTCGTTTACACAAACTCGCTCTATGCGCTGTACGGCGGGTTCGCGGCGCGCGCCGCCGGATGCCCGCATCTGTGGCATGTGCGCGAAATTCCCCCGGCCGTGCCGGTTGCCCGCCCGGCGCTGGCGCGGATGGTGATGGCATTGTCGCGCCGCGTAGTGTCGATGACCGAAGCCTGCTCGGTCGGCCTGTTCGGGCCGAAAGGGGCGCACGACCCGCGCATCCGCATCCTGGCCGAGGGGCTGGACCTCGACGTGTGGTCGCCCGGGCGGCATGCGGGGCGCGACATCCGCGCCGAGCTGGGCATTGCGCCGGACGCGCTAGTGGCGGGATTCGTAGCGCGGCTGGACCCCTGGAAGGGGCTCGACGTGTTTCTCGACGCCGCGGCCCAGGTGGCAGCGCGTTTCCCGCAGGCGGTGTTTCTGGTTTCGGGTGATGCGCCGGCGGGGTTCGAGGCCTATCGCGATCGGATGGTGGCAAAGGCCGCAGCACTCGGGCTTGGGGACCGTTTGCAGTTCCTTGGCTGGCGCTATCGCCTGGCGGACATTCCGGCGCTGATGGCGAGCCTGGATGTGTTCTGCCACACTTCCGTGCAGCCGGAGCCATTTGGCCTGGTGCTGATCGAGGCGATGGCGATGGGGTGTCCGGTGATCGGCGCTGGGGCGGGCGGCCCGATCGAGATCACCGAGCGCGGCACGAGCGGCATGCTGACCCCGCCAGGCGATGCATTGGCACTGGCCGAAGCGATCAGCACGCTGTTCGCGGACCCGGCCCGCCGCCGCGACCTGGCTGCGGCGGGACGGGCGCGGGTTGAGGCGCAATACTCCCTGTCGGGCTTCCGCGACCGGGTCCATGCGCTTTACGACGACGCGCTGGGCGGTGAGATCCGGGCGTGACCCCCGCGCGGGATCTGTCGGTCATCATCGTCAGCCATGGGCACGAAGCGCTGCTGCCGGCGTGCCTGCGATCGCTCGGTCCGGCCCTGGAAGGGCTGTCTGCCGAGATCCTGCTGGTGGACAACTTGCCGCGGGGCGGGCTGGGGCCGGTCGTGGCGGGCGCGGGCATGCCCGTGCGCGTGTTCGCGAACGTCCGTCCGCAGGGACTGTCGGCGAACGTGAACCTTGCCGCTGCGCATTCGGCCGCCGCGTTTCTGCTGATCCTGAACCCGGACACCGAGCACCGCGCCGGCATGATCGCGGATGCGCTGCGCTTCCTGGCGGCGCATCCGGAGATCGGCATGCTCGGTTGCACGCTGCTCAATCCCGACGGGACGCCGCAGCAGAGCTTCCGCCGGTTTCCCAACCCCGGCTTCCTGCTTGCAAGGGCGCTTGGCGCCGAACACTGGCCGTGGCAGCCGGAATTCTATCAACGTGGCTTGATGGAAGGGGAGCGGCGCGACATTCCGCATCCCGTCGACTGGGTGTTTGGCGCGGCGATGCTGCTGCGACGGTCGGTCTTTGACGCCGTGGGCGGGATGGACGAGCGATACCGGCTGTACTACGAGGACGTCGATTTGGCCTGGCGGCTGCGGCGGGCGGAATGGCGGACCTGGGTTTTCACGGGGCTATGGTTTGTCCATGCGCACCAGCGCACCAGCGCCCGGCGGCCGTTCAGCCGCACCTGGTGGTGGCATCTTCGCAGCGCCGTGCGATTCCTCTGGCAGGCCCGCCATGGCGTGGCGGAACCGGAGCGAATTCCGCGATCGACGCCGGGGCAACCATGAGGTGCGGTTTCGCGAGACTGTGTTTCCGAGGCCACGACGAACCGGGCCGGGCTGCACGTTCAGGAACGCACGTCAACCAGACCGGAATCCTCGCATGACTGGAACTTCTCGCCCCTGGACGTTGCGGGCCCGCGTGGTCCTACTGGCGGTGGCGATGGCCTGCCTCTCCTTCGTCGGGCCGGTCCTGGCACAGCAACCGCAATGCCGCTTTCCCAGCCCCTTCGCCCGTGTTGGCCCCCCCATTCACAGCACCGCGGGCGGAAAGCCCCTCAGCCCCCTGCAGATTGTAGCCGACCCATCGGTGGTGCGGCTTGGTCCCAACCAGTACCGCATGTGGTTCACCAACGCCGACAGCCGGAACCGCACCGGCATTGCCCGGGCCGACAGCACCGACGGCTTGTCGTTCACCGCCTGGCGGGACCCCCTTGCGCGTGATCCGATCATGGACCTGGCAATGGTTCCACCAGGCAATGGCTGGGATGCGCCCGGAGCGGAGACCGCGAACGTGATGCGCGGCCCGGACGGTTTGTGGCGCATGTACTACTCCGGCAACCGCACGCCGGAGGGCAGCATAACCTATGGAATCGGGCTGGCGACGTCGGCGGACGGAATACGCTGGACCCGCCGCGACCAACCGGTGCTGGAGGGTGAATCGGATTGGGAGCGGCCGCTTTGTACCAACCCGGCCGATCCGAGTACGTGCCGGATGGGCGGCGTGCTGGAGCCCAGCGTGCTGTTCGATCCGGCGATGGGCCGGTACCGGATGTGGTATGTCGGCCTCGGCGAACCGACGGGCTCGTTCCGGAGCTATCGCATCGGGCATGCGATGTCCGTGGACGGCGTGGCCTGGCAGCGGAGCCCACAGCCGGTGTTTCCGCTCGGTGCCCGTGGCGCGTGGGACGAGATGTGGACCAGCCATGTCAATGTCGTCGCCGACCCGAAAGTGGGTTTCCATATGTTCTACTTCGGCAGCGCGCCTGCCGACCACCGCGACGGCGTCGAGATCCAGCGCGGTTCCATCGGCCATGCCTACAGCTCCGACGGGCTGATCTGGGCGCGCAATCCCGCCAACCCGATCCTGTCGCCGCGCCCCGGCGGCCCCGATGCCTGGTCGGTCGGCGGGCCGACGGCGTTGGTAGAGGGCAATCGGCTGCGGCTGTGGTATTTCGGCAGCCCGACGGGTGGCCTGGTGTCGCAGGTCATCCTGGCCGAAGCAGCGTGTGGACCGTGATCGCCCCGGCGGAAGAACGTGGGCTGAAGCCGCTGCTGGTGCGGCTGGGACTATGCGCCTTCGCTCGCCCGTGGCTGGGCGGACGCGGTTCGGTCCTCGTGTTGCATCGCGTGCGCGAACCCGACGCCACCATGATGTATGGGACCAACCGCCAGAACTGCGTGCCGGCCGCCGCACTGCGAACGCTTTTGTCCGCGCTTGCCGCGGCGCAAATCGACGTTGTCACGCTGGACGAGGCGGTGGCGCGGCTTGCCAGCCGGACCACGCCACGGCGTTTCGCGTGCCTGACCTTCGACGACGGCTATCGCGACAACCTCGACGCATTGCTGCCCATCCTCGAGGCCTTTCGCGTTCCGGCCACCATCTACATCGCCCCCGGCCTCGTGGACGGGACCGCCCCGCTGTGGTGGTACGGTCTGGACCAGGCGATTTCGCGCGCCACGATGCTGCGGCTTCCCCAGGATATGGGTGGCGACTTTCCCGCGCGAACTCCCGAGGAGAAGCGCGCTGCCTTCGCCACCGCCTCGCGCCTGATGCTGCTTTCGGCACCCGAGGCCGCAGCGCGGATCGTCGATGCACTGGCCGACCGGCATGGCGTCGATTTCGGTACGTTGGCGCGAGCGCAGATGCTCGACTGGGCGGGGGTGCGAACCCTTGCGGCCTCGCCCTACGTGGAGATCGGCGCCCACACCAATAGCCATCCGAGCCTGGCCAGGCTGGATGCGGCAGCGGTGCAGGCCGAGATGGCCGGAAGCCGGGACCGGTTGGCCCAGGAAACCGGGCGTGAGATCCGGCACTTCGCCTATCCCTACGGGACCGGGGACACTGTGGGCGCGCGGGAACTGCGCCTGGCCGCGGAACTGGGGTTCGCCACTGCGGTGTCCACCACCCCCGGCAACCTGTTTCAGCGGCACGCGCACGCGCCGCATTGCTGGCCGCGGCACGGCATCGGTCCCGATGACGGGCCTGCCGCGCTTCATCTCAAGCTGGCCGGGATCGTCAGGCCGAACCGACAGGGGCGGATTGCCGCATGACTGACCAGGCAGCAGAGCCGTGCGCCGACAGCGACGCCGATGAAGGGATTGGCGGGCTCGATATCGTCTGTCTGGCCACCGCATCCTGGGGCGTTGTGCGCAGCGTGACCGAATACACGATGCTGGGCTTCGCGCGCCGCAACCGCGTGCTGATCGTCGAGCCGTTCGGATCGTGGATCACGCTGGCGCGCATGGCTCGATGGCAGAGCCGGGAGCGGCAGCGCAGGCCGCGGCTGGAGCAGGTGGGCGAGCGGGTCTGGGTGTATCGCCCGCCGCCGATCGGCATGCCGGGCACGTCGCACTTCGCCCTGTCCTCGACCGTGAACGGGTGGCTGCTGTCCCTTCTGCTGCGGCAACCGTTGCGCCAGCTCGGTTTCGGGCGGCCGGTCCTGTGGTCGCAGATATTCAACGTGGCGTCGCTGTTCCGCCACCTGCCGACGCGGCTGCGGATCTACGAATGCGGCGACTACGACGCGGCGCTGGCCCGCGACGATCGCCACCGGCAACTGGTGCTGCGGCAGGAGGAGGAAACCTGCCGCGCGGCAGATGTGGTCTTTGCGGTGACCGAGGAGCTGGCGGCACCGCGGCGCGCCTACAATCCCGCAACCTACGAAGTGAACTGCGCTGCCGACCTCGCCTTCTTTGGTCGCGCACTCGATCCCGCCACACAGGTGCCGGCGCGGATGGCCGCCCTGCCGCGGCCGGTGGTGGGCTATCTCGGCAGTGTCGATCCATGGAAGATGGATGTCGAATTGCTGGTTCGCATGGCGCGCGCGCATCCGGAATGGAGCATCGCGCTGGTTGGCTACGTCTGGTTCGGCTTCGATCCGGCGTCCTTCGCCGCGTGCCCCAACATCCATGTGCTTGGCCCGCAGGACTATGATGCATTTCCGGCTTTCCTGAAGGGCATGGACGTCTGCATCATGCCGTTCCCGCTGAACGATATCACCCGCAACGGCGATGCGCTGAAGCTGTACGAGTATCTGGCGGGAGGACGCCCCGTGGTCACGACGCGGGTGCCGGCGGCGGTGCGGCTGGCGGGCGCGGTGCGCATCGCCGACACCCACGAGCAGTTCATCGCCGAGGTGGAAGGCGCGCTGGCGGAGCCGCCCGAGGCGCAGGCCGATAGGCTGGCGGCGGTGCAGCCGCATACCTGGGACGCGCGCAACCGCCAGAAGGCGGCACACATCCGCGATGCGCTGGACCGCCTGGAGCGCAAACCGCCATGATGGGCGCAAGGTTTGTGCCAACCAGCCGAATGACCGACCTATAACGCAGTCAAGGCTGGGCTCTGCCCAGACCCGCCAGGGGCCAAGCCCCTGGACCTTATCCTTCTGAAAGATAATGGGGATCAAAGGGCCGCCGGCCCTTTGCGGGTCCCCCGCGGCGCGACTTCGCGACGCGACGGCAGAGCCCTGGCCTTGACTGGTTCTATGGGTCAGGAGTTTCAGCGCTTGGTATTATCATGCGCCCCTGGTCAGACGCTCGAATCTTCCGGCAGGATTGTTGTGTCCTGGCGGCTGCCGTCAGGTTTCGGCCGGTGGCCCGGCTTCGTCCTTGAGGAACAGGTGGCGGTCGCGCTCGAACGCCTCCGAGGCCCGGGCGTAGTCCGAGGGATTGCCCATGTCGAGCCAGAACGCCTCGGACCGGTAGCCGATCACCTTTTCGCCGGCTTCGATCAGGCGGATCACCAGGGCGGGGATGTCGAGCGCCACGCCCGGCTCCATGTAGCGCTGCACGCGCGGTGAGCAGATATAGATGCCCATGCTGGCCGGGAAGCTGTGCACCGGCTTCTCGGTGTAGCCCACCACACGGCCATCGGCATCGACCGACAGCACGCCGACCTCGATCTGGTATTTCCGGTCGGTGACCGCGATGGTCAGCATCGCGTCCTGCTCGCGGTGGTGGCGCATCATGTCGGCGAAGTCGAGCGTGGTCAGCAGGTCGCCGTTCATGGCGAGGAACGGCTCGTCGAGTTCGCCGATGCTGGCCAGCGCTCCGGCGGTTCCCAGCGGTTCGTGTTCCTGGTGGTAGCGCAGCCGCATGCGCTGAGAGATCGGGTTCTGCTCGAAATAGGCCCGGATCAACGGGCTGAGGTAGCCAACCGCCAGCACCGCCTCATGGAAGCCGTGGTAGCGAAGCTGGCGCAGCACCGTCTCCAGGATCGGAATGCCGCCGACGGGAACGAGGGGCTTCGGCAGCACCGTGGTGTAGGGGGCAAGCCGCGTGCCGCGCCCGCCAGCGAGGATGACCGCCTTCATGTCCGGGTCTCCGTTCGCCGCGTTGCTGTTCCGCTAGACATGATATTCGCCCGCAACGAAGAAATCCGGATTGGCGCGGATCCATTCGATGGTGTGGCCGAGGCCCTCATCCAGCGAGAACCGGGGCTCCCAATCGAGCAGGCGCTTGGCTTTGCTTCGATCGGCGATCAGCCGCATCACCTCGCTGTTGCCGGGGCGCACGCGCTGCTCATCCAAAACGATCTCGGGCTCGCGGCCGATCAGGGCAAAGATGCGCTTGGCGAGATCGCCGATCGAGATCTCGTGGCCGGTGCCGAGATTGATCACCTCGCCGATCGCGGCCTCGCACTCGCAAACGCGGATCACGCCCAGGGCGGTGTCGCCGACGTAGCAGAGGTCGCGGGTAGGGGTCAGCGAGCCGAGCTTGACCGAGGCGCCGCGCAGCGCCTGGGAGATAATTGTCGGAATCACGGCGCGCGAGGATTGCCGCGGGCCATAGGTGTTGAAGGGCCGCACGATCGCAACGGGCAGGCCGAATGACCGCTGGTAGCTGAGTGCTATCTGGTCACTGCCGATCTTGCTGGCGGCGTAGGGCGATTGCGCCTGGAGCGGGTGATCCTCGTCAATCGGGGCGTAGCGGGCGGTGCCATAGACCTCGCTGGTGGAGAAGCACACCATCCGCTGGATGCCGCGCTTCCGGCAGGCCTCCAGCAGATGCGCGGTCGCCAGGGTGTTGGTGAGGACAACCTCGACCGGATGGATGTAGCTATAGGGGATCCCGACCAAGGCTGCCGCATGGATCACGATATCGTGACCCTCGACCGAATTGGCGGCTGTGGCCGCGTCGGCCAGGTCGCCGGCCACGATCCGCAGGCTCTCGCGCACATCCTTCGCCAAGAACCGGATGTTCCCGGGGGTCCCGCTTCCCGTGTACCTCGTGAAGGCTGTCACCTGTGCGCCTCGCCGGACTAGTTCCTCCACGATGGCGCTGCCGATGAAGCCACCGGCACCGGTGACGAGCACCCGGGTGTTGGTCCAATTCATCGCCTCATCTCCTCCATATCCGGTGGCACACCCTCGTATGTCTCGCGCGGCGGGACCAGGTTGCGCCTCAGGCATCAGGACACTGCCGAAGCAACGTGAACCGGGGCCGGAGACACAACCAGCACGGCACGCACACGGCCTGCATCCGCCGCGGCTCACCCAGTCCGATCGACAGGGCAAACATATTCCCACGAACGTCTGCCGCCTATCCCCTTCGGACACAGTCGTGTCAGTTGGCCTGATCACATACCCAAAGTGAGAATGCGGGCCGAGGTCTCGGCGCGTTGGCTCCCATTCCGCCGGCGCGGAGGCCGCACGGCGTCGGCTTCTGTGGCCCGTGCCGTGCCCACCGGACCGGCGTCGCTCCCCTGTAGTCTATCGTAACCCTTTCAATAGTTTTATAAGGCAGTAGGTGGCGTTGCACCGGTCAATGGTCCGGCATCTTGAGGAGTTCGATCCGTTGGCTTTGACGCCCTTCATGACCCGCGGGTGGACCTTCCGCCCTGCCGCCGATTTCGGCGGTCAGGCCGTCGCCTCGGATCCGACGATCCTGGTCGACGGCAACCTGCTGCGGATGTTCTACACCGAGGCTTCGTCGGACGGGGCGACGACGCGGGCAGTCATTGCCGAATCAATCTCCGTCGATGGCGTGACCTGGACCCAGATTGGCGGCAACGGACGCACCGGGGTCGTTGTCGAACATGCGGGCGGCGCGCGCGCCAACGTGGAAGGCGCATGCATCTTCAAGGTCGGCGCCACCTATGTCCTGCTCTACTCCGGTTTTGCCGACGGGAACCAGCCGCTTGCCCAGTTTCCGGCGCAGCTCTACGCCGCGACGTCGACTGATGGGGTCAAGTTCGTCGATGCATCGCCCAATCCGGTGCTGGCACCCTCGGCTGGCTGGTACGACAACGACGCCGTCTTCTGCCCCACCGTGATCGCCCATGACGGCGGCTACATCATGATCTATGCCGGCCACAACTACAACGACGGCACGTTGACCGGCGGCAGTTTCGGCGTGTCGCTGTTGGGGGCCACGTCGGCGGATGGCCTCACCTGGACTAAGCGCAGCCTGCCGGTTCTCGAGGCCAGTTCGGCTCTTGCCTGGATCGCCGACGGTACGGCGGAGCCGGCACTGGTGCGCGGACCAGATGGCAATTTCTACTTGTTCTTCACAGGGCTGGCCGGAGGGGAGCGCTCGATCGGCCTGGCGGTGGCCGCCGATCCATTCGGACCCTGGACCATCGCGCCGCAACCGATCGTCACCGCAGCCCAAGTCGGGCTCACGCAGGGCGGGGCAGTGCTGGCACCGCATGCCGAGTTGATCGACGGGGTCCTGCGGCTGTGGTTCACGAAGATGGGGGCCGACGGCAGCTTCGCGATTGGATATGCGGAATCCGACTGGGGGGGCGGAGCAACCCCGGTGCCGACCCAGGCGCACCGCATCGGGACGATTTTGGACGACGAAATCTACGGGAATGATGGCCAGGATGCGGTGCAGGCGGGAGGCGGCAACGACGTGGTCGCGACCATCGGTGGCCACGACTCGATCGACGCCGGCGGCGGCAATGACGAGGTATGGGCCGGAGCGGGAGATGATTCGGTCCTGGGCGGCTCCGGCGACGATGTCATCTACCTCGAGGATGGCAACGACACCGCCGACGCCGGGGACGGGGACGATACCGTGGCGGGCGGGGATGGGGCGGACAAGATCCAGGGCGGTCTCGGCCAGGATGTGATCGACGGTGCCGCGGGCGACGACACAATCGACGGCGGCGACGGCGATGATCTCATCCTGGGCGACCAGGGGGCGGACACGCTCGACGGCGGCAGCGGCGCGGACACAATAGATGGCGGTTCCGGCAGTGACGTGTTGCGCGGCGGCACCGGGAACGACGTCGTATCGTCCGGCGAGTCGGATGATGCCACAGCTAGCAACCAATTGTTCGGCGGAGCGGGTGCCGACGTGCTGGTCGGGTTCGCGGGAACCGACACATTGGACGGCGGCGATGACGATGACGTTCTCTATGCCGGTGCCGGCGCCGACATCCTGTTCGGCGGGGCCGGGGCCGATACGCTCCATGGCGAGGACGGGGATGACCGCCTGGCGGGTGGCGCCGGCGGCGATGTGATCGCGGGTGGGCTCGGCGTCGATACCGCCGACTACTCGGCGTCGTCCGGCGTGAACGTGGCGCTGGACGGGTCAGAGGCATTCACCGGCGACGCGGCAGGCGACTATCTCGATTCGGTCGAGAACCTGATCGGGTCTGACATCGGGGGTGACAGGCTGATCGGCAATGCTGGCGCCAATCGTCTGGAGGGTTCAGGCGGTGACGACATGCTGGACGGCAAGGGTGGGGCAGATACGCTGGTCGGCGGGATGGGCAACGACCTGTTCATCCTGGACAATATCGCGGATGTGGTAATCGAGCTTGCCGGCAATGGAACCGACACGATCCGCACCACGCTGGCCAATTACACGCTTGCGGCGCTCCCCAATGTGGAAAATCTGTCCTTCTCCGGAACCGGCGGATTCATCGGCACCGGGAATTCCGCGGCCAACACCATCATTGGTGGGGCCGGGGCGGATACGCTGGTCGGCGGATTGGGGACCGATATCTTGACCGGCGGCGCGGGCCCTGACGTGTTCCGCTACCTTCATGTGGCCGAAGGCGGTGACACGCTGATGGGGTTCAGTTCGATCGACGACACGATCCAGGTTTCCGCCGCGGGCTTCGGCGGCGGTCTGGTCGCCGGCGCGCTGCCCAGCAACCGCTTCGTGTTAGGCACTGCCTCCAACGGCGCCTTCGGACAGTTTCTCTACGATCGCCCCGGTGGACACTTATGGTGGGATGCTGACGGGACGGGCGTCGGGACACCCAGCAAACTTGCTGCCATGGGCACCGCGCCAGGTCCGACCATGACGGTATCGGACATTGTCGTGATCGGCTGACAGGCGGCCGCGGCGCGGCCCCTCTGGCGCCCGCACCAGGCCGGCAGGTCAGCTTTCAAGCGGCGTTTGACGGTCGATCCGGCCCGTGTCACGGCCATGAATCTGCCGCCATGCTCACCAAATCGTTAACCGCCAATCAACTCGGTTTAATACCAAAGGAGGCATTCGTCCTTGAACGGACGCCGTAACAAGCGCATAATGATTGAAGGTGTTCGTATGTGGCAGCGTCACGTGCGCTTAAGTGTACGGGACGACGATTTCCAGCGGCGATCGCGACGTAGGGATTGCCTGACCCCAGGCGACGCAGTCGAGGAACTCTGGTCGATCCGGTGGGAAATTTGAGTGATGGCGATGCGCGCCTTCGTTTTGGGTTTGATCTGGCGAGCATCGGCGGGAAGTTAAGGTCAGAGACATGCCAAAGAAGGACGTAATGTTTCCCGCAAGCAAGCGGGTCTTTGATCTGGTCATCATTCTTTTCATTGCGCCGCTTTGGCTTCTCACGCTGGCGTTGTGCGCGGTCGCCCTGTTGATTTCGGAGGGACGGCCCATACTCTATGCGTCACGCCGAAGGGTTCATGGCGACACGGTGATCATGATCTTCAAATTCCGCACGATGCGCCGCAACGCGGACAAGGTGTTCAACCGTGATGCAGTGCCCGTCTCGGCTCAGCGCTTCCTGAACCTGCCACCTGAGTCTCCGCTTTACACGCCAACCGGCCGCTTCATCGAGCGTTGCATGTTCACGGAACTGCCGCAGATCTGGCACGTCCTTCGCGGCGACATGACCTTGGTGGGCAATCGCCCTCTACCGGTCAATGTTGTGGAGTCGCTGCGGGAAATCTATCCGGACGTCGACATCCGCTTCCAGGCGCCTGCGGGATTGACCGGACCGGTTCAGCTTGTAGGGCGCGCCGAGATTTCGGACTGCGAGCGGTTGGCACTGGAATGCGCGTATGTGATGCGGGTGTGCCGGTCCTCTTGTGTTGCCCTCGATCTTAAGATCCTCATCCTCACAGTTCTCGCCAGCCTTTCGTCGCGCTGGCGGCTTACCTATGAGCAGGCCATGGAAATGATCGACAGTGACAGGCGCGGCAGGCCGACGTCCCGTGGCCCTGGAGATGCACTCATACCCCGTGACGTGAGCAGCGATCCCATGAATTCCCGACATTGAGAATGATCCTGAGCAGCAAGCCCTGCGTACCTACTGCACGCTGGTGGACAGCATCAGGATCGCGCCTTGCCGCGCTGATCATCGTCATCCTGGCGGGCTTCTCCACCCCCACCTGGGCGGCGGACGAGGCGTTCATGGTCGGGCAGGGAGACAAGTTGACGATCGGGGTATACAGGCGCCCGGATCTTTCCGGAGACTTCCGTGTGCAACCGGACGGCACGCTGTCCTTGCCCTTCGTAGGGTCCGTCCCAGCCGCCGGACAGACCCTCGACGCGATCCGCCGGGCCATCATGCAGCGGCTGCGCGAGGATGCATCACTGAACGATACCCGCATTTCGGTTGAGATTGCGGAGGGCAGGCCGATCGCGGTGAACGGTGGCGTCCGACGCGCCGGGATATACAATTTCCAGTTTGGGATGACCGTGTCCCATGCCATCGCCGCCGCAGGTGGCCTACGAGTCTCGGATCTCGAGGAACTTTCCGGCCACATTGAGGCTGGACGCCTGCGCGAACGGTTGCGCCAGAGCCGTGATGGGCTCGGTGCCGCCCGAATTCGCGCGGCCCGTTTGCTGGCCGAACGGGCTGATGCCGACAGCTTCGATCCGCCCAGCGAAGCGCGCACCTATCTGACAGAAACGCGCTTTCAGGAAGTTCTCGCCAGCGAGCAGCAACTGCTGAAGCAAAGGAACGATGTGGTGCGCAGCCAGATCGCAGCGCTGGCAAACCAGATAGAGGCCTACAGGGACGAAGCCGAGGCCCTGGCCGGCCAGGCCGCGACGAAAACCCGCGAGGCCGAGTTGCTGGGCCAGGAATCACGCTACATCGAGAGCCTCCAGCGGCAAGGTCTTTCGGCGAGAAACACGCGTGCGATCGAACTGGCACGTCTCTCGGTGCAGATCGAGGGAGAGCGTCTCCAGATCGGATCGTACTCCGCCAAGGCACGCCAGGAGATCGCGCGTGCCGAACACACCCGCGCCGCGACGGTGAACCAACGCCAGGTCGACGTGACACAGGCGCTGCGCGAGACCCATGACCAGCAGGAGAACCTCGCGGTAAGCCTTGAAGAAATCATGATCGTGCTGGCGCGGGTGCGAGAAGCGCTTCCGGATGCCGGCGGCCTGATGGGGGAACCGAATTATCTGATCGTCCGCTCCCAGGGTGCGCAGGTGCTGCGACTCCAGGCGCACGGACAGACCCCGCTGCGCCCCGGAGACGTTATCGAGGTTCTTCTGCCGGCAATCCGCGGGCATGTAGCAGCGCGGTCGGCCACTCAATGAACATCTCAAGCGAGACGCGCCCGCCTGACAACCTGAAGGCAAAACTGGACCGGGAGGCGAAGTTCTGGGACAGCACATCACAGGCGGCTCAAGCCCGTGATCCAGAGATGTATCGCGTGACGCAGTCCGATCGCTACGACCGCAGCATGCCTTGGCTTCCCAATGTTGGCTTCCAATCATACCTCACGAGCGTGCTGGACTATCTCGGCGATTTGCGTGATCAGCGGATACTCGACCTCGGATGCGGTACCGGCTTCCTGTCATCGCTACTTGCCGCCAACGGTGCCATGGTCGATGCCGTCGATGTATCGGAAAAATCCATCGAGATCGCCAGGTGGCGGGCCGAGATCAGCGGCGTGGCGGATCGTATCCAGTTCCACTGTCGGCCGGCTGAATCGCTGGGCGTTGCCGATGCAAGCTTCGATGGCGCGTGCGGCCTCTTTGTCCTGCACCACCTCGACCTCTCGCTCGCAGCGCCGGAACTGGGCCGGGTGCTGCGCCCCGGCGCTCGAGCTGCCTTCATCGAAACGTCGGCAGGAAGCCCGCTTCTGATGATGGCGCGTCGGATGCTTACAGGCAGGATGGGAATCGAGAAGGCAAGCAGTTCGGATGAGGCCCCTCTTGGGCCGTCGCAGCTTGCCACGTTGAGGGCGACGTTTGGCGCCTCGGTGGCGTTGCGCTATCCGCAAACGCTCTTTTTCCGCATGCTCGGCTACGTGCCGCCACTGCACCGCCCACCCGCCCAGCGTGTATTGGCTGCGATGGACCATGCGATGCACGGCATTGGTGCGCTGCGCCCCTGGTCCTATTATACCGTTGTTGCCCTATGCCGGGAAACACCCTCCGGATAACGCCTCAAGGTATCGTTTGCAGCGGCCAGAAGGCGCCCATTCCCGCCGACCCCGCCACCCTCTATCCTGCGGGGATCGCCGAAATCGAGGCTGCCCTTGCCCACGACACATCCGCCGAGCTGCGCGCGCAGGCCCTCCCCTTCATCTCCTGGCCAAGACCCGTCCGCAGCACATGAAGGCGGATCGCCCGGTGCCGGGTCCAAGGGCGGGCTTCCATGCCTGCTCCATGCTCGCCGGCATCCGCGCCGCGCGTCGATGCGACACCTCTGGCGCCGCCCGCCTTGAACAGGTGGTAGAGAGTTCCGCGAAGCAGGAGCCAGGATGTAACCCCCTGGCCTGTGCTTCCCTTTCGCCATCCAGGCGCTGACAATTTCGACAACGAGGGGCACATGGCCGGGCATTCGCAGTTCAAGAACATCATGCACCGCAAAGGTGCGCAGGATGCCAAGCGGGCCAAGGCGTTCGCCAAGCTGGTTCGCGAAATAACCGTGGCGGCACGGGCGGGGTTGCCCGACCCGGCGGCCAATCCGCGGTTGCGGGCAGGCGTTCTGGCGGCGTTGAAGCAGAACATGACGCGCGATGCCATCGATCGGGCGATCAAGAAGGCGAGCGGTGCCCAGACCGGCGAGGATTACTCCGAGGTCCGCTACGAGGGCTATGGCCCCGCGGGCGTGGCGGTGATCGTCGAGGCACTGACCGACAACCGCAATCGCACGGCATCCGACGTGCGCGCGGCGTTCGCCAAACTGGGCGGGGCGCTGGGCGAGACGAACTCGGTGTCTTTCATGTTCTCCCGGCTCGGCGTGGTGCGTTATCCCGCGAGTGTCGCCACCGAAGAGGCGATGCTGGAGGCGGCAATCGAGGCTGGGGCGGAGAACGTGGAAAGCACCGCAGAGGGGCATGAGGTGACGATGGCGGTGGACAACCTGTTTGCCGTCCGCGACGCATTGGAGGGTCGCTTCGGGGCGCCGGAGTCCGCCAGGCTGGAATGGCGGGCGGGCACCACGGTCAGCCTGGACGAGGAGCGCGCGGCCAGCGTGATGAAGCTGCTGGATGTTCTGGAGGACAATGACGACGTGCAGAATGTCTATGCCAATTTCGAGGTGGACGAGGCGGTGATGGCGAAGCTGTCGGCCTGATGATCCGTCTGTTGGGCATCGATCCCGGGCTGCGCTTCACCGGCTGGGGCGTTCTGGAGGTGGACGGCAACCGGCTGCGCCACCTGGGTGACGGGGTGATCGCGACCGACAGCGCTGACAGCGTGCCGGACCGGCTGAAGGTGCTGCACGACGCGCTGGGCGCAGTGATGGATGCTTGGCAGCCAGACGAGGCGGCGGTCGAGGAGACCTATGTGAACCGCAATGGCACGGCGACGCTGAAGCTCGGCTATGCCCGCGGCGTGGCGCTGCTCGCACCGGCGCTGCGCGGAATCACCGTGGCGGAGTATGGCGCCAAGACGGTGAAGCTGAGCGTGGTTGGCACCGGTGCGGCAGACAAGGACCAGGTACAGATGATGGTGCGTCGCCTGCTTCCGGGCGCGGTGCTGAAACGGGCGGATGCAGCCGATGCGCTGGCAGTGGCGATCTGCCATGCGCATCACCGGGCCAGCCGGCTGAAGTGGGTGGCCGCGCAGTGAAACAGGCAGCAACGTGATGATCGCGAAGCTCACTGGGCGCATCGAGCAGTTCGAGGCCGATCGCTGCGTTGTGGATGTGAATGGCGTCGGATATCTGGTGCATGCGTCCACCCGCACCTTGGCGGCGCTGCCGGCGGGGCAGGTGGCCTCGGTGCTGGTCGAGATGCATGTTCGCGAGGATGCGATTGTTCTTTTTGGATTTTTCGAATCAGCCGAGCGGGAGTGGTTCCGGCTGCTGACCACGGTGCAGGGGGTCGGCGCGAAGGTGGCGCTGAACATCCTCTCGGCCCTGTCGCCGCGCGACCTGATCGGCGCGATCCAGGCCGGCGACCGCGGGGCGCTGACCCGGGCGCCCGGCGTGGGGGCGAAGCTGGCAGTGCGGTTGCTGACCGAGTTGCGCGAGAAGGCCGGCGCGATGCCTACAGGAATCGGCTTCTCGCCAGTGCTGCCGCCGCCGGTCGGCGGGGTGGAGGCGGATGCGCTGTCGGCCCTGGTGAACCTCGGCTATCGCCGTGCCGAAGCCTCGGCGGCGGTCGCCAAGGTTCTGGAGCGGCTGGGGGACGGTGCGTTGCTGGATGCGGTGATCCGTGACGGGCTGAAGGAACTCGCCCGTTGAGCGAGCGCACCGTTTCGCCCGCGCGCGCCGACGAGGATGCCGCGGAGGCAACGCTGCGGCCGCAGACGCTGGCGGATTTCACCGGGCAGAAGGCCAGCCGCGAGAACCTGGCGATCTTCATCGAGGCGGCGCGGCATCGCGGCGAAGCGCTTGATCATGTTCTTCTTCATGGCCCGCCTGGCCTGGGCAAAACGACACTGGCACAGATCGTGGCGCGCGAACTGGGGGTGGGGTTCCGCGCCACCTCCGGGCCAGTGATCCAACGCGCCGGGGACCTCGCGGCAATCCTGACCAACCTGCAGCCGCGCGACGTGCTGTTCATCGACGAGATCCACCGGCTGCAGCCGGCGATCGAGGAGATCCTGTATCCGGCGATGGAGGATTTCCAGCTCGACCTGATCATCGGCGAGGGGCCTGCGGCGCGGTCGGTGCGCATCGATCTTGCCCCCTTCACCCTGGTGGGTGCGACCACGCGGGCTGGGCTGCTGGCCACGCCCTTGCGCGACCGCTTCGGCATTCCGCTGCGCCTGGTGTTCTACACGCCGGAGGAGCTGGAGCAGATTGTCGGCCGCGGGGCGCAGAAGCTTGGTTTTGCTTTGACTTCGGATGGTGCGCGGGAGATCGCGCGACGCTCGCGCGGCACACCGCGCATCGCAGGCCGGCTGCTGCGCCGGGTGCGGGACTTCGCGCTGGTGCAAAAGACCGGGCCGGTAACGCGCGAACTGGCCGATGCGGCGCTGCTGCGGCTGGAAGTGGACAGCCTGGGCCTCGATGCGATGGACCGCCGCTACCTTCGTCGTATGGCCGAGCACCATGCCGGCGGCCCGGTCGGGGTGGAAACCCTGGCCGCCGCGCTGGCCGAGGCGCGCGATACGCTGGAAGACGTGATCGAGCCCTATCTGATCCAGGAAGGGCTGGTCCTGCGCACCAGCCGGGGGCGCATGCTCGGCGAGCGCGGGTGGCGGCATCTGGGTCTGGTTCCGCCTGCAGGGCCCCAGGCGACGCTCGACCTGCTGCCCGAGGAAGAATGAGCAAAACAATGAACGTGCACCGTCATACGGTTCGCGTGTACTACGAAGACACCGATGCGGGCGGCATCGTCTATCATGCCAATCACCTGCGTTTCGCTGAGCGCGCGCGCACCGAGGCGTTGCGCGAGCTTGGCATTCCGCACGCGGAAATGTCGGCCCAGCATGGACTATTCTTCATGGTGCGGCGCATCAAAGTGGATTATCTGGCACCCGCACGGCTCGATGACTCGCTGGTGGTGACGACGACGACACTGGCGGTCGGGGCTGCGTCCGTCGATATGCGCCAGGATGTGGTGCGGGAGCAGGACGGGGTGCTGTTGGCGCGGCTGGAGCTGCAACTCGTGTGCGGCCGCATCGCCGACCAGCGCCCCGCGCGCATCCCGCCCCGCTTCCGCGACGGGATGCGGCGGCTGGAGCAGGCGTAAGGCCGCCGCGGCCACTAATCGGCCGTGCCGGATTCATAGTAGGGCCACGATCCGTGTGCAGGGTCGGGGCGGATTTGAAGGGACTGGGCCGTGGATCGTGCCGTGGACGCGGTGAAGCTGGGGGCGGCCACCGATATGTCGCTGTTGGGGTTGTTCCTGCAGGCCGACATCGTGGTGAAGCTGGTGATGCTGATGCTGGTGGTCGCCAGCGTCTGGGTATGGGCGATCGTGTTCGAGAAGGTCACCAGCCTGCGCCGCGCCAGCCGAGCGGCCGACGCGTTCGAGGATCGGTTCTGGTCCGGCGGCAGCCTCGACGAACTCCATGAGGTGGAGGGCGCCAAGCCCGCGCATCCGATGGCCGCCGTGTTCGGCGCCGCGATGACCGAGTGGCACCGCAGCACCCGCGCCGCCGGGGCGGATATTGCCCGCGGCTTCGCCCGTGAACGGGTGGAGCGGGCGATGAACGTGACCATCCATCGGGAGATGGAGTCGCTGGAGAAGTGGATGATCTTCCTGGCCTCGGTGGGGTCCACTGCGCCGTTCATCGGGCTGTTCGGCACCGTCTGGGGCATCATGAACAGCTTCTCGGCCATCGCGCAGATGCAGAACACCAATCTCGCGGTGGTGGCACCCGGCATCGCGGAGGCGCTGTTCGCCACCGCCATCGGGCTGATCGCGGCAATTCCGGCCGTGCTCGCCTACAACAAGATCAGCACCGATCTGGCGCGCTTCGCAGCACGGCTGGAGGGGTTCGCGACCGAATTCGGCGCCATCCTGTCCCGGCAGTCTGAAGCCACGATGGCGGAAGCCTCGATCACCGACAGCCCCCGGGCGCGCTGAGATGGGCGCTTCGATGCCCGGCGGTGGCGGGGCCAAGCGGCGCGGCCGCTACCAGCCGCTGTCCGAAATCAACGTAACGCCGTTCGTCGACGTGATGCTGGTGCTGCTGATCATCTTCATGGTCGCGGCCCCGCTGATGAACACCGCGGTGAACGTGGACCTTCCCAAGGCGACTGCCAGCCCGGTCAATCAGGACAGCGAGCCGCTCAACGTGTCGGTCGATGCCAAGGGGCAGGTGTTCCTCCAGGACCAGCCGGTCCAGCTGGCGCAGCTGATCGTGCAGTTGACTGCCATTTCCAAGGAACAGAAGGACCGCCGCATTTTCGTGCGCGGCGACCGAAACAACAGCTACGGCACGATGATGGAGGTGATGGGCGTCATCATCCAGGGCGGCTACACGAAGGTTTCGTTGCTGACCGACCCCTCCGGGCAGCGCGCAGCCCCGGTTGCGCCCGCAGCTGCCCCCGCCATCCCCGCCGCCCCCGCCCCCGCCCCCACCGCGCCAGCCCGGCCGCCGGGGCGGGGCTGACCGCGCGCAACGGGGGGCCGGCGGTGTCGCCGCTGCTCAAGCGCGGAGGGATCGTCTCGGGCATCGTGCACGCGACGGCGCTGACGGCGCTGCTGCTCGGCTTGTCGCTCCGCGTGCCAGACGAGCCGGAGGACATGGTGACGATAGAGCTCGCCGAAGTTGCGGGCGAGCCGAGTGCCGCACCGATCCTCAATCAGGTGGAGGCCCCCGCGCCCGCGACCGTGCGGGCGCCGGAGCCGGTTCCCGCCCCGCCCGCGCCCGAGCCGCCGCGGCCCGAGCCGCCACAGCCGTCGCCCCCACCGCCGC
>JANPIH010000060.1:0-1522 GCA_031424895.1 Rhodospirillales bacterium | reverse complement strand
CGGCGATGGCAATGGAGATCGAGTCCGGGACGAGGCGCGTGGCCACGTCGCGGGCGGCTGCGAGGCAGAGTAGGAAGCCGATGGCGACGGCGAGGAGGGAGGCGGTCATGTCTTGCTCCCGGCAGGCGCGATGACTCGGAGGCAACGAGGGGCAGCGTCGGCCCGGAACCGGCCGACGCTGGACGGGCGCAGGCCGGAGGCCCGACGGTGCGGCGTCCCTACATGATCGCCTCGAACTTCGAGGTCAGCTTGGGCGCGAAGGCAGCGGCGGCAGCCGCCACCGCAAGGACAATCCCTGCGGCGAGCACCGCGTACTCGGCCGCCGCCACGCCCTTGCGGCTCAAAAGGGCGGCACGAACGGCGAAGATGATCTCGTGCATGGGCTCAGCCTTCATCTGTTGGTGCGGCGTGGGGAGGCGCCGGGCTCAACGCCACCCCTACGTCACGCAAGAAAGAGGTGGTCGCGCCTCAGACGCCGAAGATGCTGGTAAACTTGCCCTTCAGCACGGGCCCGAAGGCGGTCGCGGCAGCCGCGACGGCGAGGACGATGCCGGCGGCGAGGACGGCGTACTCGGCGGCGGTCACGCCCTTGCGGTTGGTGACGGCGTGGCGGGCGAGGATGAGAGCGGTCTTGAACATCGTTTTTCTCCGGGGAGAGGTTGTGGGACGAACCAATCAGGAGGCGCCACCTTCCAAGTCTTACAACCTATAGGTAGTGACATCTCCTGGCATGCACGTTTAACGGGAATTAAACCAAGGTCAAGAGGTTATCTTAGGGCTCGACAGACCCGCAATCAGCGTGATCCATCACCCCCTAAACGCAAAGTGGCGCTCCACGTTGACCTTGAGTTGTTGATTTTTATCAGGACACACGTTATGGTTGCACACCGATGCGTTAAGCAAACTGCTCCTCCGCTCTGCCTCATCCTCCTGGAACGCCGCCCTTGCCCGAGCATCCGCCCAGCCGACGCTCTTTCCCGATGCGCGCCGCCCGCGCCCTGCGGTCGCGCGGCGCGGGCGCCCTCGCCTCCCGCCGGGGCGCCACATCCCTGCTGGTCGCCACCATGGCGGGCACGCTGGTCGGCATGGCCGCGCTCGCGACTGAGGGCGGCTCCTGGTACGTCACGCTGCGCTCCGCGGCGACGGCGGCGGACCTCGCGGCGCTGGCCGGCGCGGCGGCGCGAGACCGCGGCGCGAGCGCCGTTCCGGTCGCCCTCGACACCGCGGCGCGCAACGGCTTCAGCCACGGTGGGGCGACCACCGTGCAGGCCTACAACCCGCCCGCCAGCGGGCCGCAGGCCGGCAACGCCATGGCCGTCGAGGTGGTGGTGACCCGCACGCCGGTGATGATCTTCGCCGGCGCCTTCCTGTCCACGGCGCCGGTGGCCCGCAGCCGCGCCGTCGCCATCTCGCGTGCTGACGACGAGGTCTGCGTGCTGGCGCTGAACAGCCTCGAACTCGGCGGCAACAGCACCACCCAGGCGCAGCGCTGCGTGCTGGCCAGCGGGGATGGCGGCGTCAA